>CACEMD010000003.1 GCA_902560625.1 uncultured Pelagibacteraceae bacterium | reverse complement strand
TTTTTTTGAATTATCAAAGGACACAAAATCTTTAGCTTCAGACATTATTTCGTTTAATTCTGAATATTCCTTAGATTTTTCAGCAAAATTTTTTTTATCTAATTCGCCTGATGAAAGTTCTTGTTCAATGGTCTTATGTTTTGATATTAAATCTTTAACTTTTTCAATAGGAATCATGATTTTTTAGCATTAATTTCCTTAACCTTATTTTCAACTAACTCTACTACCCTTGAAACTATCTCTTTATTTGATATTTTTTCTGTTTGCAGTCCTTTTAAATAAAGCATATTGCTATCTTTTCCACCTCCAGTTATTCCAATATCTGTATATGCTGCCTCTCCTGGACCATTTACAACGCATCCAATAATAGACAATGATATTGGTGTTTTTATATGGGCAAGTTTTTCCTCTAAAATCTTAACAGTTTTAATAACTTCAAAACCTTGTCTAGCGCACGACGGACACGCAATAATTTTTACTCCTCTGTTTCTCAAATTTAATGATTTTAAAATTTCATTGCCAATTTTAACCTCCTGAACTGGATCATCAGATAATGAAACTCTTATTGTATCTCCAATTCCCTCAAGTAAAAGAGTTCCAAGACCAATAGATGATTTAATGCTTCCAGGCACTAAACTTCCTGCTTCTGTAATTCCTAAATGTAATGGATAATTTGTTGCCTTTGAAAGTTGTCTATATGCTGCTATAGACAAAAAAACATCAGATGATTTTACGCTTACTTTAATATTAAAAAAATCTTCATCTTCAATTATTTTAATATTTCTTAAAGCACTTTCGACTAAAGCTTCTGGACAAGGTTCTTTATATTTCTCCAATATATCTTTTTCAAGTGACCCTGCATTGACTCCGACTCTAATAGAACAGTTATTATTTTTTGCAGCGGAAATTACCTGTTTTATTTTAATTTTTTCTCCAATATTTCCTGGATTAATTCTTAAACAGCTTGCACCATTTTCTGCTGCCTCTATAGCTCTTTTATAATGAAAATGTATATCTGCAATTATAGGTATACTCACATTTTTTATAATTTGTTTTAGTGACTTTGAAGACTCCTCATCGGGACATGAAACTCTAACTAGATCAGCACCTTCTTTTTCAATATCATTAATTTGTTTTATGGTAGACTTTATATCCTTTGTAATAGTGTTGGTCATAGATTGCACTGAAATTGGATTGTCTCCACCAATTAAAACTTTACCAACATTTATCTCTTTAGTTTTCTTTCTGATAATATCTCTAAATGGCCTTATACTCATTTATCTCTCTAATTTAAATTCTGTGTGAAGAACTGCAACAGCTTGTTTTAGATTTTTTTTATTTACTAATACAGATATTTTTATTTCTGACGTTGAAATAACTAATATATTTATTTTTTTGTTAGCCAATGCTTGGAACATTCTATAAGTCACTCCAGGTGTCGTTATCATCCCAACACCAATTATAGACAATTTTGAAACATTTTTATCAATAATTAAATTTCTAAATTTAATTTTTTTATTTTTTTTGATCAAGTTTTGAGTTTTGTTTAAATCTTCAGATTTTATAGTAAATGTTAAATCAGTTTCTTTTCCATTTGCAGATATATTTTGAACGACCATATCTACATTTATCGAATTTTTCGATAAAGGCTCAAATATTGATGCAGCAACACCAGGTTTGTCTTTAACTCCAATTAAAGTAATTTTTGCATCACTTTTTGTAAAAGATATTCCTCTAATTACCTTGCTAGATAGAATATTTTTTCTCTTTGTTATTAAAGTTCCCCCCTTTTTTATAAATGAAGACTTAACATCTATATCCATCCTATTTAATCTTGCATCTTGTATTGATGCAGGTTGCATAACTTTTGATCCTAGTGAAGCCATTTCAAGCATTTCTTCATAAGAAATAACTTTTATTTTTTTGGCTTTTTTTAATATTTTTGGATCAGTGGTATAAACTCCATCAACATCTGTAAAAATAATACATTTTTCAGCTTTAAAAAATTTTGCACACATAATTGCACTCGCATCTGAGCCCCCTCTTCCTAGTGTGGTAACTCTATTTTCTAAATTTATACCTTGAAAACCAGTTATAATTGGTATTCCTCCAGTTTTTAAATATTTCATAATTTCTTTGGTTTTAATTTTAAAAATTCTAGATTGTGAGTATTCTCCATTTGTTAGTATTGGTATTTGCCATCCAAGCCATGATCTAGCTTTATAACCTAACTCATTAAGACTACCTGCAATTAATGCGCAGGAAATTTGTTCTCCTGATGATACAAGAACATCGTACTCAGAAGTAGAGAAGTTTTTGCTAATTTTTTTTGTTTTTTGCAAAAGATCATTTGTCACACCGCTCATAGCAGATGAGACGACAATTACTTTATACTTTTTTTTTACATAATTTAAAATTATTTTAGATATTTTTTTTATTCTCTCAATTGAACCAACTGAGGTTCCGCCAAATTTAAGTACAACAATTTTCATTGATATTTTTTTTTTTAAATTTAAAATATGTAGATAAAATACATCTTAAATATATTGTCAATATTGAATGAAAACTAACACAATAAATAAAGAAGAAATAGATAAATTTTCAAAAATGGCTTCTGAATGGTGGGATCCTAATGGAAAATTTAAGCCTTTACACAAGTTTAACCCTATAAGAATAAAATATATTAAAGATTGTGTAATTAAACATTTTAAAATTAATAACAGTAAACAGCCTTTTAAAAATCTCGAAATATTAGATATTGGATGTGGTGGTGGCCTTTTATCTGAGCCAATATCAAGATTGGGTGGGGTTGTTACTGGAATAGATGCCTCAATAAAAAATATCAAGATTGCAAAAATTCACTCAAAGGAAAAAAAATTAAAAATTAATTATATTTGTGCATCCCCAGAAAAATTAAAAAAAAAAAATAAATTTGATATAGTTTTGAATATGGAAATAGTAGAACATGTTGAGGACGTTGAAACTTTTATTAATCAAAGCTCTAAACTTTTAAAAAAAAATGGATTAATGTTTATTGCAACAATTAATAAAACTTTAAAATCATATCTTTTTGCTATTATTGGAGCAGAGTATATTCTGAGATGGTTACCTATTGGAACTCATGAATGGGATAAATTTGTAGAACCAAAAAAATTAGTAGAATTTGCAAAAAGAAATAATCTTAAACTAATTAATTTAAATGGTGTCGAATTTAATCCTATAATTAACGAGTGGAAAATAAGTAACGATAATTCAGTGAATTATATTTCAAATTTTAAAAAAAATTAGTTATCAAAGTCTTTAACCCAAGGTACAATATCTGTTTCGATACCTTCATCTTTAAGTTCTTTTACCTCTTTTAAACTTGCATTTCCGTAAATTCTCTTATTTTCTTTTTTCCCATTTTTATTGTAATGGATTGATCTTGCTTCATAAGCAAAATCATCTCCAACGTAATGGAAATTATTTTTAATAAACTTTTGGTACTCTCTAATTTTATTCTTAATTTTTTGCTTTTTTGTATATTCAATTATATTTTTTTGTTTTTTAGTTTTTATTATATTTGGAGCCATCAAAGACTTAGAAATACTTTGGGAACCACATTTTATACAATTTAGTAATTTAAGTTTTTTTACTTTTTCAAATTCTGTTGAAGATGAAAACCAACTGTCAAATTTTAAAAAACAATTTTTACATGATAGTTTATATTTGATCATATTTATAAGATAGTAATTAAAAAAAAATATTCAATAGAATTCAAGATCTATAGTCTGAATTTATTTCAATATATTTTTTTGTTAGATCCATTGTATATGCTGTAAAATTTTTAGATCCACACCCTAGATCAATTGTAATGTCGATTTTTTCACTTTTCATGTATGAGGCAACTTCATCTTCCTGGTAATTATTTATTAGCTCACCCTTTTCAATAATCTTATGATGTCCAAATTTTATTGATAATTTTTTAATATCAATTTTTACTTTTGCTTTGCCAATTGCCATTATTATTCTTCCCCAGTTTGGATCTTCTCCAGCAATTGCTGTTTTTACCAAAGGTGAATTTGCAACAGAAAAACAAATTGTTTTAGCCTGATTTTCATTTTTACTGTTGATTGTGCTTATAGTTACAAATTTTGAAGCACCTTCACCATCTGCAGCTACTCTCTTTGCCAAATTCAAAAGAACATTATGAAGACTTTTGCTAAATTCCAAAAGTTTTTTATCTCCAACATTTTTGATTTCAGAGTTTTTTACCTTATTTGTTGAAAATATTGTAACCATGTCGTTAGTACTTGTATCTCCATCGCAAGAAATAGCATTGAAAGTAGTTTCAATATTTTTTTTTAAAATCTTTTTTAGTACATTTGAAGACAAAGTCGCATCGGTAAAAATAAAACCAAGGGTAGTTGCCAGATTTGGATAAATCATTCCTGAACCTTTAGCAATCCCATAAATTTTTACAGAAGAGTTTCCAATTTTACACTCTTCCATAGCAATTTTTGGCTTTATATCAGTTGTTATTATTCCCATTGCTGCTTTCATCCAAATATATTTATTTTGAGTATATTTAATTTTATTTACTAAATCTGGAATACAATATTTTATTTTGTCTTCAGGAAATTTCTCACCTATTGTTCCTGTGCATGCAAATAAAACATCTGAAGGCTTAATCTTTATTGGAATTTCGTCATCAATTTTATTTTTATCAGTCAGATTTGATGATAAGTTTTCTGCAAGATTTGCTAGACTTCTAAATCCTTTTTGACCAGTAAAAGCATTAGCATTTCTTGTATTAATAAGTAAAGCTCTTACTTTCTTGCTTTTAATTTTCAGGTTCCACTTTATATTTTCAGAAATAATTTTTGATTGTGTATAAACTGATGCATAATTTGCACCATCTCTGAAATAAAATAAAACAACATCATCTCTTTTGCTGTTGTACAAATTTGCGCTTGTGGTTGATATAGATACTCCATCCAAATGGTCTAAATCTTGAAAATCACCAATTTTTGCGTTTTTATTTTCAGTATTAAAGAAGTTGTTAAAGTTTATAACCATGATATTTAAAAATTAAATAAATATACTATATAAATGTTTAACTAAATTATACATAAAATTAATTATTTATGCTGAATCCTTTTAACATCATTAAAAAATTTATAAAATCTAACAATCAAAAAGAGCTTGATAGGATTAAAAAGATTGTATCAAAAGTAAATGATTACGAAGATAAAATTACTAAATTAAATGAACAAGAACTTAAGTTAATAACGAAAGACCTGATAAATAAATTAAAACATGGATCAAAAATAGACGATTTAATACCTGAGGCTTATTCCGCGGTAAGGGAGGCTTCTAAAAGAATTAATAATGAAAGACATTTTGATGTACAAATTATAGGTGGAGTTGTACTTCACGAAAATAAAATTGCCGAAATGAAAACCGGTGAAGGAAAAACATTAACAATTGCTTTAGCAGCATACTTAAATGCACTGAACAAAAAAGGTGTACACATAGTGACTGTAAACGACTATCTTGCAAAAAGAGATTGTCACAATATGGGCAAAATTTTTAATTTGTTAGGAATTTCATGTGGATACATAAATTCTGGTCAAACTGATTTTGAAAGGAAAGAGAATTATAATTGTGACATAACTTATGCAACAAATAGTGAGCTTGGTTTTGATTATCTGAGAGACAACATGAGATTTTCTAAAAATGAAATGGTTCAAAGAGGTCATTTTTATGCAATAGTGGACGAGATCGACTCGTGTTTGATTGATGAAGCTAGAACACCATTAATTATATCTGGTTCTTCAGAGGATAAAACTACTCAATATTATTCAATTAATAAATTAATAAAAAATTTAAATAAAGACGATTTTGAAATTGATGAAAAAGATAAAAATATTCTTTTAACAAATAAAGGTATTGATCACATTGAAAAAATATTTCTAAATGCAGGGATACTAAAGAACAACAATTTTTATGATCCTGAAAACCTTCACTTGGTCCATCATGTAAATCAAGCATTAAGAGCAAATCATTTATTCGAAAATGGAAAGGATTACATAATAAAAGATAGCCAAATAGTTATAATAGACGAACAAACAGGTAGACAGTTACCCGGAAGAAGATATGGTGATGGATTACATCAGAGTTTGGAGGCTAAAGAAGGTTTAGAAGTTCAATCTGAAAACCAAACTTTAGCTTCGATTACCTATCAAAACTATTTTAAACTTTACGAGAAACTTGCTGGTTGCACAGGAACTGCTGCTACAGAGTCACAGGAATTCTACGAGATATATAATTTGCCAGTTGTAATTATTCCTACAAATCAAAAAATGATAAGAAAAGACTGGAATGATCAAATTTTTAGAACAAGTTTGGAAAAAGATAAATCAATTATTGATAAAATAATTGAGACCAACAAAAAAGGTCAGCCTATTTTGGTTTTTACTTCAAGTGTAAATAAGTCAGAACATTACTCAGATTTACTAAATAAAAACCATATTCAACACACTGTGTTAAATGCAAAAAATCATGAAAAAGAAGCAGAAATAATCGCAAATGCAGGAAAAGAAAATTCTGTAATAATTACAACTAGCATATCTGGAAGAGGTGTTGATATTAAATTAGGTGGATCAGATAATGAAAATACTGAAAAGAATAAAATTAAAAGCTTAGGTGGTTTGTTTGTAATAGGCACAGAAAGAATGGAAAGTAGAAGAGTAGATAACCAAGCAAGAGGAAGATCCGGCAGACAAGGAGATGAGGGAAATTCAATATTTTTTGTTAGTTTAGAGGATGACTTAATGAGAATATTCGGGTCAGAGTCAATGAACAACATATTGGAAAAACTAGGTTTAAAAGACGGTGAAAGTATAGACCACCCTTGGATAAATAAAGCTCTAGAAAGAGCTCAGCAAAAAGTTGAATCTAGAAACTTTGATATAAGGAAGACACTTTTAAAATTTGACAATGTTCTTAATGATCAAAGACAAGTAATTTTTAGTCAAAGAAAAAATATTATTAATAGCAATTCAGCTAATAAATATTCTGAAGATTTTTTAGATGAAATAATAAGCAATTTGTTAATTAAAAAAGAAAACTATAATCTTAATTATAAAGACAAAGAGTTAGAGATTAAAGTAGGCTCAATCTTAGGAAAATCATCGAGTAAGGAAGATATAAAGAAAGTTTTACAATTAAATGATGATGATTTTTCTAAAAATATTAAAGATACATTTTTTCAAAGAAGAGAGGAAAAGATAAAAATTATTGGGGAAGATCAATCTCAAGAGTTAGAAAAAAGAATATTGTTGCAAATAATTGACCAAAATTGGAAAAACCATATTCAGTACCTAGAACAATTGAGACAAGTTATTGGCCTAAGGTCTTACGGTCAGAGGGATCCATTGATAGAATATAAGAAAGAAGCATTCGGTCTTTTTGAAAATTTACTAGATAAACTTAAATATGACTTCATATCCATTCTATCTAATATTAAAATTGTTGATGGCCAAACTGAAAAAAGAGAGACCAATAATGAAATTAATACGCCAAAAATTGATCCAAAATTTGTGGGAAAAAAAATGAGAAGAAATGAGCCATGTTTTTGTGGATCAAAAAAAAAATACAAACACTGTTGTGGCAGATACGATTAAATTGTTTTAAAAAATTAATATAATACATAAAAAAAAGAAAAATCCTAAAATAGGATATTTGTAGGAGACAAATAGACTTTGAATTTTGTCTAATATTGTCACTTTCATTGATAATTTTTCATTATCTGTTTTTTTATTTGCAAATCCTTTTTTTCTTCCAATTGATAGAAATCTATTTTTTCTTTGTAAAAGTATTTCTTCTGGTTCAAGATTTATTAAAAGATCTAAGTTTTTTAAAATTGAATTTCTCACATTTTTTAAAATTAAACTTTTATCTCTATGAGCACCACCTGCTGGTTCTTGAACAATTTCATCAATTATTTCAAGATTTAATAAGTCACCAGCTGTCAATTTCATAGCTTTTGAGGCTTCTAATATTTTTGTGGGATCTTTCCAAAGAATTGTTGCGCACCCTTCTGGAGAAATTACTGAATAAATTGCATTTTGTAGCATTAAAACTTTATTTGATGAAGCAAGTGCTATAGCTCCGCCCGATCCTCCCTCGCCGATGATTACTGAAATGGTTGGAACAGTAAGCTCTATACAACACTCTATTGACTTCGCTATTGCTTCAGCCTGTCCTCTCTCCTCTGCTCCAACACCAGGATATGCGCCCGGCGTGTCTACAAAAGAAATTATTGGTATTTTAAATTTGTTCGCTAATTTCATTAACCTAATTGTTTTTCTGTAACCTTCAGGTCTCATCATCCCAAAATTTCTCTCTATCCTGGTCTCTAGACTTTCACCTTTTTCTTGTCCAATAACCAAAACTGATTTGTCATTAAATTTAGCAAAACCAGCTATTACAGATTTATCCTCAGCGTAATACCTGTCTCCAGATAAAGCGATAAAATCTGTAAATAGGTTATCAATAAAAAATTTTGATTTTGGCCTATCTTCGTGTCTCGCAACCAAAACGGTCTGTAGTGGATTAAGGTTAGAATAAATGTACTTTAATTTTTCTTCCAGCTCTTCTTGTAAATTTTTAATCTTATCTGTATCTACCTCAGAAAGACCTTCTTTATTATAAGGATCTTTAAGTTGATCAAGTTCAAGTTCAAGTTTTTTTATATCTTCTTCAAAATTTAAATAATTTTTCATAAAAAACTGTTTATTATAATAAAAAAAGGCAATAAAATGTCTTAAAAAATCTAGACGGATTTAAGCTAAATAATTTATTATATATCAAAATGAGCGAGAAATACATTAATATTCATAATCTATCTGTTTCTGAAATTTTATACAACTTTGTAAATGATGAAGCGATCCCAAACACAGATATAAAAAAATCGTCTTTTTGGTCTGGTTTTGATAAAGCTTTACATCAGCTGGTTATCACAAACAATAAACTAATAAAAGTTAGAGAAAGAATCCAAATAGATCTTGATAGATGGCACTTAGATAATAAGAGTAAAAAATTCAATCAAAAAAATTATGAAAAATTTCTTAAAGAAATAAATTATTTAAAAGCTGGAGGTGATAATTTTAAAATAAATACAAAAAATATTGATGATGAAATATCGAAAATAGCTGGTCCACAACTAGTGGTACCTATAATGAATTCAAGATATGCTCTAAATGCTGCAAACGCAAGATGGATGAGCTTGTACGACAGCCTATATGGTACAGATGTAATTGAGTCAGAGGAATCTGCAAGTGAAAGATATGATCCTGAAAGAGGACTAGAGGTAATAAAATTCACCAAAAAATTTTTAGATAATCATTTTCCTTTATCAAGCAAAAGTTGGAGAAATGTTGCAGAAATAAAAATTGTTAATAATAATTTAATCTTAATATGTGAAAAAAAAAATGTTCGTTTGAAAAATGAGGAAAAATTTATAGGATACAGAGGAGATCAAAAAAAACCATCTGCTTTGATTTTAAAAAATAATAATCTTCACGTAGAAATTATAATTAATCCAAATGCCTTTAGTGCTAAAAGTGATGCTGCTGGAATATCGGATATAATTTTAGAATCAGCAATAACAACTATATGTGATCATGAAGACTCTGTTGCAGCAGTAGATGCTAAAGATAAAGTTAGAGGTTATAGAAATTGGTTGGGTTTAATGAAAGGAAACCTAGAGGCAAAATTCGAGAAAAATGGAAAAAAACTTATTAGAAAATTAAATCCAGATAGAAAATATAAATTACGAAATGGTGAAGAATCAAAGCTTCATGGCAGATCATTATTACTTAATAGAAATGTTGGTCATTTAATGACAAATCCAGCAATACTTCTTAGAGATGGATCAGAGGTTCCAGAAGGTCTTATGGATGCTTTTGTAACAAGCCTTTGTTCTTTACATGATTTTAAAACTTGTAAAAATTCAAAAAAGAATTCTATTTATATTGTAAAACCAAAAATGCATGGTCCAGATGAAACTGCATTTACTAATGAAATTTTTAATAAAGTTGAAGAAGTTTTGGGCTTAAAACAAAATACTATTAAATGTGGTATTATGGACGAAGAAAGAAGAACATCAGCTAATCTAAAAGAGTGTATAAGGTCTTTGAAAGACAGAGTTTTTTTTATCAATACAGGTTTTTTAGATAGAACAGGTGATGAAATGCATAGCTCAATGGAAGCGGGGCCAATGATTAAAAAAGGAGATATGAAATCTTCAAAATGGATAAATGCTTACGAGAATAATAACGTAGATGTTGGGCTTGAGTGTGGTTTTTCAGGAGTAGCACAAATTGGGAAAGGTATGTGGGCAATGCCGGATAAAATGGCTGAAATGGTTGACAAAAAAATTGGTCATTTAGAAGCTGGCGCGAATTGTGCATGGGTGCCCTCTCCAACTGCAGCTGCACTTCATGCATTACATTATCATGAAATTAATATTTTTAAAAAACACAACGAGTTAAAAAGAAGGAAAAAAATTTCGCTATCAGACTTATTGACTATTCCTGTAATTCATAAACCAAATTGGAAGATAGAGGAAATTAACCAGGAAATTTCAAATTCAGCTCAAACTATTTTGGGATATGTAGTAAGATGGATAGATCAAGGTATTGGTTGTTCAAAGGTGCCAGATATAAATAATATAGGTTTAATGGAGGATAGAGCTACATTAAGAATTTCATCACAGCATATAGCTAATTGGTTACATCACGGCGTTTGTAGTAGAAAACAAGTTTTAGAAATAATGAAAAAAATGGCAAAAATAGTTGATAAACAGAACGGTGACGACAAAAACTATCAAAATATGTCTCCACAATATGATAAGTCAATTGCATTTAAGACTGCTTGCGAACTTATATTTCAAGGAAAAAATCAGCCATCTGGTTATACAGAGCCATTGCTTCATCTGAATAGACTTATTAAAAAAAATTAACCTTCGTTTTTGTCTATTCCGCGTCTATTTTTGAAAGCATATATTAAAGTTCCGTCATCTAAATTCTCTATTTCACCTCCAACTGGTAAACCTTGAGCTAATTTAGATACTTTAACATTTGTATCTTTTAAAGTGTTTTGAATATAAAAAGCAGTTGTTTGCCCCTCAACTGTTGCGCTTGTAGCTAAAATAACTTCTTCAATATTATCCTCTCTGACTCTCTTCTCAAGAGATTCGATCAATAGTTCTTGTTTACTAACATTATTTGAAACAGAAATCGTTCCACCTAAAATATGAAAATATCCATTAAATACTCCAGAATTTTGAATAGACCACTGATCAGCAATAGTTTCTACAACACAAATTCTATTGAACTTTTTTTCTACATTTTCACAATTATTACATTTAGTTAAATTCGATTTAAGAGCTCCACAGTTTTTACATCTTGCTATATTTTTAAATACACTGGCCATTGAATTCACCATTGGCTTATGAAGTTCTTGCTTATTATTAATTAATTTCAGAACTATTCTTCTTGCTGATTTAGGTCCTAAACCTGGCAATTTAGAAATTAGTTTAATCAAATCTTCAATCTCGGGAATATCTTTCATTTGTCTATAAAGGCCATTTAAAATCACCAATACCAAAACCCCCTGCATTTTTGGATATTTCCTCAGAGGTTTTATTTTTTAATTCAGTTTTAGCGTTATTGTGGGCAGCTAAAATTAAGTCTTCTACCACATTTTTATCTTCTTTTAAAAGCGCTTGAGACAATTCTAACTTAACCATTTCTCCTTCTCCATTTAAAGTGACTTTTACAACTCCACCTCCTGACATGCCTATGACGCTAATCTTCTTAATATTCTCCTGACTTTCCTTCATTTTTTTTTCTAATTCTTTGGCTTTCTTTAAAATATTTGTAAAGTCAGTCATTTTTATCCTCTTCAATAACACTAACCAATTCAGAGTCTGGAAATTTATCTATTATTTTTTTATAAAAATTTGATTCTTTAGCATTTAAAATCAGTTTTTCATTTATTTGTTTTTTGTTTTCTTTTTTAGTTATAATACCTTTTTTTTTTGAAAAGGTAATAATCCATCTTTTTGATGTCCAATCAAATAATTTTTCTGATAAATCTTTTACAAAATTTTTATCTAGATTTTCGTTAAATGAAATTTCTATCAATTGGTTTTCGAAACGAACTAAATTAACATTTGTTTCAAGCTCATATTTAAGCTTAATTTCTTTATTATCATTGCAAATTTTAAGTAATTTATCGAAACTTTCTATTTTTGTTGATATATTATCTTCAATAACTTTATTCTCTGTATCCAATCGGTCTTCCTGACTAAAATTTTTAATCTGTTTAATTGATCTGCTATTAGATATACTTGAGCTATTTTCATATTTATCTAATTTTTTGAAACCGTTTTCATCTTTAGTGTCTATTGAAATATTTATTTTATTTTCTTTAATTTCTTTTAAATGTAAAAGTCTGATTAAGAACATTTCTAAAGCAATATTTTGATTTGAAACTAATTCCATTTCCTCCATAGCATTTATGGTGAATTGCCAATAATTAAGCAAAGTACTATAATCAACATTATCTGATAAATCAGATAAGGCTTTTATTTCCTCTAAATTTAAATAGAAATTATTTTTATCTAATTTTAGTGTATTAATATTTTTTATATAATAAAGAACTTCTAAAAAATCATTTAAAAATATTTTTGGGTCTATACCTATTGAATAAATTTTTTTATATAAGTCTAAAACTTTCTGCTCCTCTCCTTTAAATAAATGAGAAAAAATTTCAATGATTAAAGTTTTGTCAAAATAGCCAAATATTTTTTGAGCACTCTCTAAATCAATTTTTTTTTTATCTAAACTTATTAGTGCCCTATCTAGTAATGATAGTGCATCTCTGACAGATCCCTCAGATAATTTTATAATTAGTTTTAAAGCATCATCTGTTGCGGCCCCATTTTCTAGTCTTGTTATTTTTTTAATAAAATTTAGTAATTCTTCTGGTTTAACCCTTGGCAACTCAAATCTTTGGCACCTAGAGAGAATTGTTACTGGAATCTTTTTTAATTCAGTAGTTGCAAAAATAAATTTAAGATATTCGGGAGGCTCCTCTAGTGTTTTAAGTAGTGCGTTAAATGCCTGCTTACTTAACATATGAACTTCGTCAATAATGAAAATTTTGAATTTTGCTGAGCTTGGCGCATATCTTGAAAATTCGATTAGTTCTCTGACATCGTCTACTGATGTTCTGGTTGCTGCATCCATTTCTAATACATCTATATGATTAGAATTAATAATTGATTCACAATTTTCACAAAAATTATCTTTGCATAAGTTTTTTAATCCGTTTTTACAATTAAGAGCTTTTGCAACTATTCTTGCAATAGTTGTTTTTCCAACACCCCTTATTCCTGTAAATAAATAAGCATTTGGTACCTTGTTCTCTTTTATAGAATTAAAAATTGTTTTAACAGCTAGTTCTTGACCAATAAGGTCCTCAAAGATTTGTGGTCTATACTTTAAAGCCAGCACTTTTGAATTTTTAGACATATTTTTTTTAGGGCCAATCAACCTGGAAATATACTCATTACCCTTGCTGTTTTTCAACTCTAGGGGAGTTCATGGTAACTCCACCTGATTGACCCAATATTATTATATCAGTAAAAAAATCTAATCCACAATAAACTTCAAAAAAAATTATTTTTCTCTTAAACTATCTGCCTTAAAAACACCTAGAACGTGCATATCCTCACAGTGAAGACCTAGTTCTTTTAACGAATTTTGGATTTTTTTTTGCTCGATATGCCCATCTATCTCACACAAAAAAAAATAAGAGGAAAAAGAATTTTTTTCAGGAAAACTTTGAAGCTTAATTAAATTTACCGAATTTAATGCAAATCCAGATAAGGCTGAATATAATGCTGCTGGTTTATCTTTAAGTTTGAATAAGAAAGAAGTTATATATTTTTTTTCTTTTAGTTCAGGTTGATTAATTTCTTTACCCATAATAAGAAATCTTGTTACATTGTTTTTTTCATCTTGCACATTTGATTTTATAACTTCTAGATCATAAATTTTTGCGCTTAAATTCGATGCAATTGCTCCTTTTGTAATATCATTAGTTTCAGAAATATATTTAGCTGATCCAGCGGTATCTGCTCTAACATTTTCATTAAAATTATTTTTTTTAATAAATTCAGAAGATTGACTCAATGCCTGAGCGTGAGAGTAAACATCTTTTATACTTTTAATAGATGAACCTTTTAAACCTAAAAGATTATGCTCAATTGGAAAAAAATGTTCGGCATAAATATTAAGTCTGTACTTAAAGATTAAGAATTCAATACCAATATTTCCTGTGGTTTTATTTGACTCAGGTATTATGGTTTTTATGCTATTATCTTTATTTGCTCTCTGGAAGCACTCATCAAAAGTCTTACAAGAAATTGTCTCACAATCAGGATAATTAGTTTTTGCACAGCTTTCGCTATAACTTCCAGGTATTCCTTGGTAAGCAATTTTCATCTTAAAATCTTATAGTGTATTAATTTAAATCTTATATCAGATATTAAAAATCTATCTTGAACGTAATGTTTAGCCATATTTATGTGTCCTTTAGACGCAAAATTGAAATAAAAATTTTGTTTTTTTTTCTTTTTTAATGTTATACGTCATTTCTATATTATGGGGTATGAAATTCAAAAAATTTTAACAGCTATATTATTGGTTGTTTTGGTGTTTTTTGGGATAGGTTTCATAAGTGATCAAATATTTAAAACTGAGGAAAATATTGTAGCTTATAAAGTTGAAGCCCCAGAGGGATCAGTGGTAAAAACTGTTGCTGATACTTCAGTAGATATATCGGCAATTCTTGCCCTGGGTGACGTTGATCATGGGAAGAATGTTTTTAAAAAATGCTCAGCTTGTCACAGTATTAAAGAAGGAGGCAAAAATAATATCGGACCTAAATTGTGGTCAGTAATGTTTCGGCCTGTAGCATCAATCTCAGACTATAAGTATTCAAAAGCTTTATCTGACTATAAAAAAGATTGGACTTGGGAAGAAATGAATGGTTTTTTATTAAAACCTTCATCATGGATCAAGGGGAATAAAATGGGTTTTGCAGGTTTAAAAAAAGATAAAGACAGAGCATCTGTAATGCTTTATTTAAATGAGAATAGTGCTCAACCTAAAGAATTACCTTAATTTTTCAAAACAATATAACAAGATACTTTTTTGAACATAAATTCTGTTTTCAGCCTGTTGCCAAACTTTTGATTGTTGGCTTAAAAAAACCTCATTAGAAACTTCTTTTCCCCTAGGTAAACAGTGAAGAAAAATTGCGTTTTTTTTTGCATAACTCATTACTTTTGAATTTACTTGAAATTTCTTAAAATCTTTCAATTTTTTATTTTTATTTACTTTATCATTCATTGATACTACCTTATCTGTAAATATTACATCACATCCTTTAGCTGCTTTAAAACTTTCGTTGTAAACTTTAATTTTACTGTTATTTTTTTTTGCCCAATTTAATAATTCTTTTTTTGGCTTATAATTCTCAGGACAGCCAATATTTAATTTAAATCCAAATTTAACTGAAGCTTCTATTAGACTATTTATTACATTATTATTAGAGTCTCCTATCCAGCAAATTTCTAATTTTGAAATTGATTTTTTTTTTATTTCTTCAATTGTGAATATATCTGACAATACTTGTGTAGGATGCGATGTGGGGCTCAATCCATTAATAATAGGAATGCTCATATATTTTTTAAACTCTCTTAGTTTGCTGTCACTGTCTGTTCTAAGCATAAATGCGT
Organism: uncultured Pelagibacteraceae bacterium; assembly: GCA_902560625.1. Taxonomy (GTDB): domain Bacteria; phylum Pseudomonadota; class Alphaproteobacteria; order Pelagibacterales; family Pelagibacteraceae; genus Pelagibacter. The sequence goes on along the minus strand of CACEMD010000003.1, from coordinate 101,400 downwards.
TACCAAATGTCGATAAAATTTTTGCAGTATCAGGAAGAGACTCTCCTTTTGCTAAGTGCAATTCATCTGGTCTTAAGGTTAAAGCACCACCACCAAGTTGTCTAATAGCTAAATAAAAGCTGAGTCTTGTTCTGGTGCTTGATTTTTCAAACATTTGTATTAATAGTTTTCCCTTTAATGGATTATCACTATCAATTTCTAAAATATTAAGTTTTAATCTTTTTTTTTTTCTTTTTTTTGCATCTATAATTATTTTTCTTAAATCTGATTTAGAAATATCTCTTATATTTAAAAAATGTTTCATTTTATTTATAATCCAAACAAACTCTTTTTATAATTTTAATTGCTAGTATAATTTCTTTTTTTTTAACATTAAGTGGAGGTAAAATTCTCACAACGTTTTCTGAAGCTTTAATAGTCAACAGCCTATTATTCTCTAATTTTCTTATAAATTTATTTTGATCTACACGAAGCTTGAGACCAATCAAAAAACCAACTCCACGTACCTCTTCTACAACATTTGGAAATTCATCTTTAATCTTATTTAATTCTTCATGAAAAAAATCAGATAAATATCGAACATTTTTAAGAAATCCTTTTTTAAAAATTTGCTCTAAAACAGCATACCCTATGCTCGACGCTAATGGTGATCCGCCAAAAGTTGAACCATGAGAACCTGGGACTATCCCTTTTGCAACTTTTTTTGACATCAACACTACACCTATTGGATATCCTCCTCCAATTCCTTTGGCTATAGGAACTATATCTGGCTTAATTTTTGCATACTCGAATGCAAAAAATTTTCCAGTTCTTCCCACGCCACACTGTACTTCATCTAAAATGAGAAGAATTTTTTTTTTATCGCAAATTTTTCTTAATTCTTTTAAACACCAGTTTGGAATTACCTTTATCCCGCCTTCTCCAAGTATCGTTTCAACCATAATAGCTGCTGTTCTTTTTGTAATTGCTTTCTTTAAAGAATTGTGATCACCAAATTGAAAATGATCGAAGCCATCAATTTTTGGTCCAAAACCTTCAATCATTTTTTTTGCGGAACTTGCAAATATAGTAGCCAAACTTCTTCCATGAAAAGAGCCTTTAATGCAAAGAATTCTATTTTTTTTAGTTTGTCCAATAGAGTAAAAATATCTTTTTGCAACTTTTATTGCTGCTTCAGTGGCTTCTAAACCTGAATTTTGAAATATAACTTTGTCTGCGAAAGTTTTTTGTGTAAGTTTATTAGCTAGTCTTTCTGCCTCTGGAATTTCGAATGCATTTGAAACATGCCAAACATTCTTAGATTGTTTAGCAAGAGCTTTATTGAGGTAAGTATTTGAATGTCCTAAAGAATTAACAGCGATGCCTTGAACAAAATCTAAATATTTTTTTCCATTTCTGTCGTATAAAAAGCTACCTTTACCTTTTTTGAATGAAATTTTTCTTCTATTATAGTTTTTTGCTAGTGAACTCATTTTAAGATTTTATTTTATATCCAGCTTTATACAAGTAATAAGAAATAAACCAAATTAATATAGATATCAAAGATAAATAGATTATGCCAAAATTTAAAGAACCATCCATATCTATTATAAAAGAATATCTAAAACCATCGATCATGTGAAAAAAAGGATTATAAAAACTTAGCGATTTAAGAATATCAGGAAGTCTTTCTACTGAATAAAAAGTTCCTGAAAGAAAAGATAAAGGCACTATTATAAAGTTTGTTACAGTTGCCATATTATCAAACTTATCTGCCCACAAACCTGCAATGAATCCAGCTGAACCCATTATAAATGAAGTTAAAAATAGATAAGTTGAAAACACTAAATAATTATTAATCTTTATTTCAATCATAAAAGAAAATACTGCAATTGATATAGATGCAATAATTATTCCTCTTGTGACTGAAGCAAGAACTATTGCGAAAGTTACTTCTAAAGCTGAAAGAGGAGCTCCAATTAAGTCAACAATATTACCCATAACTTTTCCCATCAAAAGAGAGGATGAAGAGTGTGAGAAAGATTGCTGAATTACTTGCATTGCAATCAAACCTGGCGCTAAAAATTCAACAAAACTTACACCTAAAACGTCCTGTCTATTCTCGCCTATTGCGAGAGAAATTACTAATAAAAATAAAATTGCAGTTATAATTGGTCCAACTATAGTTTGTCCAAATACATTTAAAAATCTTAATGTTTCTTTTTTGTAAAGAGAATATACTCCAATCCAATTTATATTAAATCTTCTTACACCAATTTTATATTTATTTTTTAATTCAACCATAAGTAATTGTTTATAATTATTTTTTTAAAATGTTAAAAAGACAATAATAATGCTTGTAAAGACTATATAATAATAATAACAATATTTAGTATAATTTTTTTAATAGATACAAAATATAGTATAATGGGTTGGGATACAGAGAAAGTTGAAAAGCTAAAAGAACTTTGGGGAAAAGGAAATACTGCTTCTCAAATTGCAGAGATTATTGGTGGAATAAGTAGAAACGCAGTTATTGGAAAGGCTCATAGATTGAATCTTTCTGCAAAAATTAAGAAGAGATCAATTCATTCTTCAAATAATACCTCAAATAGTGTTGAGAAACCTCTAAAAGGCAAAGGCAGGAGAGAAAGATTTAAATCATTACTACTAGATAAGAATTTCGAACCAGCTAAAAATTTATCTTTGGAAGAACTTAATGAAAATACATGTAAATATATGGAGGGACATCCCGACGAAGCACAATCATCTTTTTGTGGAAGAAAAACAGTAGAAAAATTCTCATACTGTCCTTTACATTTAATGATTGTTTTTCAACCTAAAGGGAAAAAAGATGATAGTTTGGATAAAGATGAAGAAGTTCCGAAATTTATAGAAAAAAAAATTAAATCTGCATAATCATTTTTTTTTTAAAAGCTTTTCCTTTGCTAATTTAAACTCTTGTTTGCTAATTGTTCCTTCGTGATGCATTTTTTTTAGTTCTTGAAGTTTAAAAACTAAATCTTCATCCTGTACATCAATTTTTGAGATATTTTTATCTTTTTCTTTATTGGTCGAAATACTTCTAATTTTCATTATAGTCCTCACTGCTAGAAAAATTATAAAAACTAAAATTGAAAATGCTAAGAGGTATATTATGAGAATATTCATTTATTTAAAACCTTCTTTGAAAATTGACCTGCTTCTTTCCACATATAAGAATACTTTTCTATTTCATTTTCAAACTTTAAGTCTGCATTTAAATTTAAGTCAAAGTTTGTTTTGTATTTGCCTGAGGCGATATTGTCATACTTCAACAAATTTAATTGATCTAAAGTAAAAATTGGATTTGGCATTATTTTCTCAATGGTCTTTGCCATCATTTTAGCGATTGGTAATGGTAAATTTATAATTAATCTTTTTTTATTTAAAGATCTTAGTAAAATTCTAATTATATCTTCGAACGAAAAAACTTGAGGACCAATACACTCAATGATTTTTTCATCTATATTTCTGTTAACAACGTTAAAAATAATATTTGCTAAATCAGATACATGAATTGGAGTAAATTTGGTTTTGCCTCCATGATAAAGTGGAAATATTGGAAATAAATTTAAAAGAGAAAAAAATTTTGTAGTGAAAGAGTCGTCTACAGAATATACAAGACTTGGTCTTAAAATAGTTGTTTTTAAAAAATGTTCTTGAGCTAATTTTTCTCCCTCTAGTTTGCTTTTTGCATATTTACTGCTTTCAGTAGATTTTTCAATTCCTAAGGCAGATACATGTATAAACTTTTTCAAACTATTCTGTTTACACATCTTTGCTAACATTGATGGAAAGATAGAATGAATTTTTTCAAAAGTATTTGATTTATTTTCAGTTAATATTCCAACTAAATTAATACAAATTTCTGATTTATTAAATAGATTAGAAAGTTTTTCAAAATCATAACTACTTGACTCTACAATTTCTAAATAACCTGGATTAGCTTGTGTTTTTAAAATGTATGCTTTTTGATGATAATTCCTTGTAACAGCTATAACTTTATAGTTATTTTTAGTAAGCTTTCTAATGAGATGTCTTCCAATTTGGCCTGAGGCACCGAATACTAGAATTTCTTTTAGTTTCATATATATATCTTTATAAATAAAATGAGTAATAATATTAAATTACACAATGATGATTTACCAGCTGAAATACAATTGGGTGACAAAATTGCTGTAGATTGTGAGTTTACTGGTCTAGATTTAAATAGAGATAGACTTTGTGTAATTCAACTTTCCTCAGGAAGAAAAGATGCTCATATAATCAAATTTAATAAGAATAACTATAATTCTCCAAATCTAAAAAAAATATTGATTGATAAAAATGTAAAAAAAATTTTTCATTACGCAAGATCTGATTGTGCTTTTATAAAGAAATACTTACAGATTGATGCAGAGAATATAGAGTGTACTAAAATTATGAGCAAAATTGGAAGAAGTTATTCAGATAAGCATGGACTAAAAGATTTAATAAAAGAGTTTATTGGGATCGATATAAGTAAACAAATGCAAAGCTCTGATTTTGGAGGTGAGTTGTCTGAAAAGCAGTTAAATTATTGTGCAAATGATGTTTTATATTTGAACACAATATTTGAATCTTTAACGAAAATTTTAAAAAGAGAGAATAGATTAGATCTTTATAATCAAACTAAAATGTTCATTAAAACAAGGGTAAATTTAGATCTTGCATCTTTCAAAGAAGATATTTGGTCACATTAAAAAAATTAAAATGAAAAAGAGAAAGTTTATATTTATTGCTAAAGAGGTAATTGAAAAAGAAATAATTTCTTTAAAAAAACTAAAGTCAAATATAAACCTTTCTTTTAATAATGCGGTAGAAGCAATTCTAAAGTGTAGAAATGGAAAAGTAATATTATCTGGTGTAGGTAAATCGGGAATAATTGCAAAAAAAATTTCTGCAACTTTTGCATCTACCGGAACACCTTCTTTTTTTTTAGATGCTTCTAGTGCAAGTCACGGTGATATGGGTCAAATAAGTTCAAATGATATTTTAATACTAATTAGTCTAAGTGGTGAAAGCAACGAACTTAAGAATATAATACAATTTGCATCAAGAAATAAAAAAATTACATTAATTGGAATTACTTCAAAAAAAAATTCTTTGCTTTATCAAAACTCAGATATTAAATTACATCTTCCAAAAGTAAACGAAGTTGATGCTGCAAATATCGTTCCAACATCTTCTACAATTGTACAATTAAGTATTGGAGATGCACTGGCAATTGCTTGTATGCGTGCTAAAAAATTTGGTAAACTAGATTTTAAAAAATTCCATCCTTCTGGATCATTGTCAATTAAATTAAGAACTGTTGAGGATTTAATGATTTCTGGAAGAAAATTACCTATCATAAACGAAAATAAACTTATGAAAAAAGCTATAAGTGTAATTAATTTAAAAAAGTTAGGAGTGATAATTGTTACTAACAAATTAGGTAAAACTGTTGGGATTATTACAGATGGAGACATAAAACGAGCTACACAGAAAAATGAAAATGTTAAAAAATTAAAAGTAAAACAAATTATGAGCAAGAAACCTTTTACGGTCGACAAAGATATGCTGGCAGCTCAAGCTCTTTCAATTATGAATGAAAATAAAATAACGAGTTTATGTGTTCATAGAAATAATAAAAAAAATAGATCTATAGGAATAATCCATATACATAATATTTTAGAAGCAAATATTAATTAATGTCTAGATATATAAAATATTCTCTTTATCTTATATTTATTTTAATATCTATTACTTTCTATTTTTCTAATCATAATAAGAGTGACAAAGTATTTAAAAAAGAAAATCTCGAGTCCAAAACTTCAACTTCAAAGGACAGCTTAAACATAATAGAAAACATAAATTACTCATCTTTTGATAATAAAGGAAACAAATATTTAATAAAAGCAAAAAGTGGTGAAGTTAATCAAAATAATTTTGACAAAATACGAATGAAAAATGTATATGCTCAAATCACTTTTATAAATCAAGAGGTCATTGAAATAAAATCAAACTATGCAAATTATAATAGAGAAACATCTGAAACATTTTTTTATGATAAAGTTTTTTCTTCTTACCTTGATCACAAAATAACTTCTGATCAATTACAATTGCTATTTAAAGATAAGCTAGCTAAAATAAAAAATAATGTGATATATGTGAGTGATCAAGGAAAGCTTGAAGCAGATGAAGTTTTGCTAAATTTAATAAACAAAAAAGCAAAAATATTAATGAATAATAGTGAAGAAAAGATAAAAATAAGCTACTTAAACTAATATGGCTCAAATAAAAAAATTTAGAATTAAATCATTTAAAAAACAAAAACCAATTATAGAACTTGAAAAAGTTTCTATATCTTTTGGTGAAAGAAAGGTTTTAGATGAAGTTTCATTTAAAGTTAATGAAGGACAAATTTTAGGAATGCTTGGCCCTAATGGGGTTGGAAAATCTACAATATTTAATTTAATTATTGGTTTAATTAAGCCTGATCATGGAAAAATTATAATCAGCCAAAACGACGTAACAAATCAACCTATAAGTTTCAGATCATCTAAACATAGAATTGGATATTGTCCTCAGTATTCTGGGTATTTTCACGATTTAACTTTGATGCAGAACTTAGTGGCAGTAGGAGAAATTCTTATTAAAGATGAAAAAACAAGAACATCAAAAGTTAATCAAATTATTAGTGAATTTGAATTGGACTCAGTAATTAATGTAAAGGCAAAAAATTTATCAGGTGGTCAAAAGAAAAGACTTGCTATTGCGTTGTCACTATTGGGAGAGCCTAAAATTTTATTATTAGATGAGCCTTTTGCAGCTTTAGATATTATTTCAATTAACACTTTACAACAAATTATTGTTAACCTGCAAACTAAATCAAGAATAACTATAATAATATGTGATCATCAAGCTAGAGATTTACTTTCATGCGTTGATGTAGCTCTCGTTTTATCTAATTCAAAAATAATTAGTCATGGTACGCCAACTGAATTAATTAATGATAAAAATGCTAAATCTGCCTACTTCGGAGATACTTTTAAAATTAATTAATAAATGAAAAATTCTGTAATAATTAACAAAAAAATTAAACCTTACAACAAAACGATTAAAAATATTGCTGGAGATAAATCGATAAGTATAAGGTTTTTAATATTAGCTTCCCTTGCCTATGGCAAAAGCATTGCTCACAACTTATCTGACGCTGAAGACATACTTAATACATTAAAATGCATAAGAAAATTCGGAATAAAAATTAAATTTAAAAATAAATTTTGTGAGGTATATGGAAATGGTTTATATGGTTATGAATACAAAAAAAATATAAATTTAGATGCTGGAAACTCTGGAACAGCCGCAAGATTATTATCTGCTATACTAGTTAACTCTCCTAAGTATATTAAAATCACAGGTGATAATTCTCTTAAAAAAAGAGACATGAGAAGAATAGTTGACCCCCTGAAAGAATTTGGAGCTATTTTTAAGATTAAGAAAAATACTTTGCCCCTTTTGATTAAAGGGTCGAAATTCATAAGACCAATTAACTACAATGAATTAAGAGGTTCGGCGCAATGTAAATCTGCAGTTATGTTAGCTGCTCTATTTGCCCCTGGAAAGACTAATTTGAAATGTGTCAAATCGAGAGATCATACAGAGCATTTTTTTAAAAATGTTATTAAAGTACCTATAAAGATAAAAAAAAATAAAAAATTTGACATAATTCAAATTAAAGGAAAAAAAAATTTTAAAGGTTTTTCTTATTATGTTCCAGGTGATATTTCGTCTGCTGCATTTTTAATAGTTTTAACAATATTAAATAAAAAATCTTCACTCTTAATAAAAAACATTAATATAAACTCAACTAGAGTTGGGATGGTTAAAATTCTCAATTTAATGGGTTCAAAAATTACCTTTCATAACAAAAAAAATATAATGGGGAGTTAGTAGGAGATATTTATGTAAAAAGTGTAAAAAAACTAAAAGCTATTAATTGTCCCAGAAAATTTAATTCTTCAGCTATTGATGAGATGCTTTTATTATTTTTAGTATCTTCTGTATCTAAAGGTGCCAGTACTTTTAGAGGACTAGAAGAATTAAATAAAAAAGAGTCAAAAAGATTAGATTGGGGAATTAAAATTCTGAAAATGATGGGCATAAAGACAAAGAAAATTTCAAACCATGGAATAAGAATTTATGGAAATCCTAATTTAAAATTAAACAAAATTTATAGAATTAAATCATATTTAAAGGACCATAGGATTTATATGCTATCAGTTATTGCTGCTTTAACATTAGGAGGAAAGTGGGTTATAAATGACCCAGACTCAATAAAAAGTTCTTTTCCAACATTTAATAAACTAGTTATGAAATTAGGTGCTAAAATAATTTAATATAGTTAAGTAAAATTTATAAAAATGAGCTTGATTAATACAATAAATTTATCTACAAAAGCATGCTTTTAAAATAAATATGGAAGTATATAAAGATTTAAATAATTCAGTTAATAAAGAATTCGAAAAACTATTAAATAGTCAGCATTCTAAATTAAAAAATATTATTGAAGGTAAAATTGTTGAGGGAAAAATTACAAAAATAACCGACAAATTTGTATTTCTTTTTATAGAAGGATTAAAATCAGAGCCAATTTTAGACATTAATGAGATGAACTCTATTGGTTTAAAGGATAAATTAAAGATAGGAGAAAATATATCAGTATATTTAGAAAAAATTGAAGATAAAAACGGAGATGTTCTAGTATCAGCCTCTAAAGCACAAAAAATTAAAGGATGGGACATGTTGGTTAAGGCATATGATAACAATGAACCAATACTTGGAAAAATAACTTCAAAGTGCAAGGGTGGTGTAATTGTTGAACACACTGAAACTGGTTCACTTATGTTTTGCCCTGGCTCTCAAGTATCTGACAAACCCCTCAAAGATATTACCCACTTGTTAAACCAAGAGCAAAAATTTGCAATTATCAAATTAGATAAGTTAAGAGGAAACGCCTGCGTGTCTAGAAGACAAATTATTTCTTCTAATAAAAAAGAAGATAAAGCAAAAATTGTAGATAAGTATAAAGTTGGAGATATAATTAAAAATGCGATTGTGAAGGGTTACAGCTCTTTTGGATGTTTTTTTGACGTAAATTCTGAGTTAGATGTATTAGTACATCTTCAAGAGATAAGTTACTCAAGAATAAATCACCCTGAGGAAGTATTTAATGTTGGAGATAAACATGACCTAAAAGTAATTTCAGTTGATAAAGAAAAACTACAAGTAGGTTGTTCAATAAAACAGCTTTCACCTGACCCTTTCGAGCATATATCAAACTACGAACTAAATAAAATTTACAAAGTTAAAGTTCATAAAATAATGGACTTTGGGGCATTTTGTGAATTAGAGCCTGGTCTTACAACATTGCTCCACTCGTCTGAATTAAGCTGGACTAAAAAGAATCTATCAGCCAAAAAAATGTTAAAAATTGGAGATGAAATTGATTGTGTGATAACTGAAATTGATAAAGATAAAAGGAGAGTTTCAATTTCTCACAGGTTGGCCTTACCTAATCCATATGATGAGCTCGAAAAAAAATATCCTTTAGGCAGTGAAATTTCAGGTTCAATTAATAATATTAATGAATACGCAATTTATCTAAGTCTTGAAAATTTTGAAATTGATGGTTTTCTTCACTGTAATGATTTAGCTTATTCAAAAAATGGAGAAGAAGAACTAAAAAAATATAAAAGAGGCGATAAACTAAAAGTTAAAATACTTGAAATAAAAAAAGATCAACAAAAAGTAAGGGTGGGACTAAAGCAGACTCAAAAAGATCCTTTTGATTGGTTCAAAGATAAAAAGAAAAATGATACAATTACAGTCAACGTAATCTCCTCTGATGCAAAGGGGCTAGTTGTAAAACCTGAGGGATCTGAATTAACATCCACTATAAAAAAATCACAAATTGCAATAAATTCTGCTGACGCAAGACCGTCACGATTTGTTGGTGGAGAAAGAATTGATGCGGCAATTTCAGAATTAGATTTAGAAAAAAGAAAAGTCAGTTTAAGTATCAAACTTCTAGAGGAGCTATCAAATCGAGAGGCAGTAGATAAATTTTCCTCGCCATTATCAGGTAAAAACTTACCCTTTTCCTCATTATCTGATAAATTGAAGAAAAAGAAAGAAGAGTAAGTATTTACATTGGGATTAGTAAAATCAAAACTAATTAAAAATCTAGCAAATCAGTATCCAAATTTTTATTCTAAAGATTTAACAAAAATTATAAATATTTTTGTTGATGAAATTAAATTGGCACTAAAAAATGGCGAAAGAGTTGAATTAAGAGGTTTTGCAACTTTTTCAATAAGAAAACAAAAATCAAGAAAATCAAGGAATCCAAAGACAGGTGAAAGTGTACAAGTTCCAGAAAAAAACTCAATATACTTTAAAATGACAAAAGATTTATTTAACAAAATAAATAATAATGATTAACAAAAAAATAAATATTTTTATAGCATGTGATGTTAAAAAAATTTCTTCTGCTAAAAAAATTATAAAAAATACAAATACAAAAGATTTAAACATTGGTTATAAATTTGGTTTAGAATTTTTAAATTCAAAAAATGGTAGATTGTTTATATCAAAAGTAAAAAATAAAATAATTTTCTTAGATTTAAAATTAAATGATATACCTAATACATGTGTTTCGACAATAAAAGCTATTAAAGATCTTAAAGTAAATTATTTAACTATACACATAAGTTCAGGTATTGAAGCTCTTAAAAAATCAAAAAAAGTATCTGGTAAAATAAAACTTGTTGGTGTTACAACTTTAACATCTTTAAATGATAATGCTTTAAAAGAAATAGGTTACAAACGAAATGTTAGAACTTTAGTTGAACATCAAGCTAAATTAGCTGCTAAAGCAAAATTAGATGCTATTGTTTGTAGCCCTCATGAATTAAAATTAGTAAGAAAACTATTTAAGGGTGAAATAATAACTCCAGGTATAAGGTTAAATAGTGAGTTAAATGATCAGAAAAGAGTGATGTCACCTAAAAGAGCTGTAGCAATGGGCTGTGACTGGCTGGTAATTGGACGATCAATTACTCGTGGGAATATAAAAAAAAATACTCAAAATTTAATAAATCATCTTTTTAAATAATGGCAATTTGGGGAAGTTTGATTGGAGGAATGATAGGCTTTTCACTTGGAGGACCTTTTGGTATGCTATTAGGCTCTATCCTTGGTGGAAGAATATCAAGAGCAAGAACAACCTCTAGATTTAGCACAGCAGCTCAAAGACAAAAAATATTTGCACTGTCATTAATAGTTTTGTCAGCTAAATTAAGCAAGGCAGATGGACAAGTTAGTCGAGAGGAACTAATTGCAGTTAAAGATAAATTAAAAATTCCTGAAAATGAGCTAGACCAGGTTGGAAAAATATTTAATAAAGCAAAAGAGGAAAGTATTGGCTATGAGCCTTACGCTAAACAAATTGCCAGTTTTTATAAAGGACAGATAAATATTTTAGAAGAGGTAATTAATATATTGTTTTACATTGCAGAAGCAGATGGAAATGTAAGCAATGAAGAATTTGATATGATTAAACATATATCTCAAATTTTTGGCTTAAATGAAATTGAATTTAACGGGATTGTAGAGGGTAGAAAATCATCTGATAAACTTAATCCTTACGTTGTATTAGAAAGTAGTCCAGATGATGATATCCAAACTATTAGAAAAAAATACTTAAAATTAAGCAAAGAACACCACCCAGACTTATTAATAAGTAAAGGTGTACCCAACGAAGTTTTAGAGGAAAGCAAAAAAAAAATTAGAGCAGTAAATTTAGCATGGGATCAAATCCAAAAGTTAAAAAGTGCATAAATTAGAATTATATAATTTTAACAAGTAATCCAGATAAAAAGTATAGCGAAAATACAAAGCCTAATACAACAATGAAGTACATTATGGTTACAATTGTATCTCTTTTGCGTCTTTGCCTCACAAATGGCTTATCATCCAAGTCACATATATCTCTTTTTCCGATTACTTTATAATCACAAGTATAACGCCAAATTGAATTTGGCATTCTTGGGTCGGTCTGGTTATAATATTCAATCCATGCAACCGTGTATCTAAAAAAAAAGTAACTTATTATCAATAATAATGCACTCGCAAGCATTTTATTCCCTAAAATTGTTCAGTCTCTGTAGAACCTTCCATTGCAGTTGTGGAGCTTGATCCGCCGCTTATTGTATTTGAAACTGCATCAAAGTATGACGTCCCAACCTCTCTTTGATGTTTTACACTTGTGTATCCATTTTTTTCTTTATCAAATTCTTGTTGTTGTATTTTTGAATAAGCTGTCATGCCGTCTTTCTTATAACTCTCTGCTAACTCAAATATCGCAATATTTTGTGTATGAAATCCTGCAAGAGTTATAAATTGAAACTTATAACCCATCTCTGCAATATTTTCTTGAAAAGTTGAGATCTCTTGTTCGGACAAATGTTTTTTCCAATTAAAAGATGGTGAGCAATTATATGCTAGGATTTTTCCTGGAAATTTATTATGAATAGCATCAGCAAACTTTTTTGCTTCCTCTAAATTCGGAGTTGCTGTCTCACACCAAATTAAATCTGCATAAGGGGCATAAGCTAATCCTCTTGAAATTGCTTGCTCAATACCTTCTTTTACATAATAAAAACCTTCTGGAGATCTTTTGCCGGTTAAAAACGGCTTGTCATTTTCATCAAAATCATTTGTAATTAATTTTGCGGCGTTTGCATCTGTTCTAGCTAAAATTATTAAAGGTACATCTGCAATATCAGCAGCAAGTCTTGCAGCTTTCAAATTTCTGACCGCTGTGGATGTCGGTATCAATACTTTACCACCCATATGTCCACATTTTTTCTCACTAGCTAGTTGATCTTCAAAATGAACACCTGCTGCACCCGCTTTAATAAATTTTTTTGTTAATTCAAAAACATTTAGTGGTCCTCCAAATCCTGCCTCGCCGTCAGCTATTATTGGAAGCATATAGTCAACTTTATCCTCAATTTTCATATCTCCATCTTTAATTTCCATATGTTGAATTTGGTCTGCTCTTACTAGTGCATTGTTTATAGAATCAACTAATTTTGGAGCGCTATCAAAAGGGTATAAAGATTGGTCAGGGTACATCTCTCCAGCTGTATTTGCATCAGCAGCAACTTGCCATCCACTGACATAGATAGCTTTCAAACCTGCTTTGGCATGCTGTACAGAATGATTGCCTGATAAAGATCCAAGTGTATTCACATATGGTTCTGTATTCAGTAAATTCCATAACTTTTTTGATTGATGTTCGCACATCGAGTATTGAATCTTTATCGATCCCCTTAATCTCTCAACTTCTTCTTCTTTATAATCTCTCTTAATGCCAGAAAACCTTTTTATATCATATGAAACATTAGTTTTTGGCATTTTAAAATACTCACTTTTAAGAATTTTATGAAGAAAATTTAATTAATCATTGGATTGCTGATCATGTTCATTATCTGCAAAGCAAATATCGTCATGATGAGAAACACAATTAGATGGCTTGTTTTTGTCTTCAGGATTAATTAAATTTTTCATAAAATACTAATATTAACAAATAATTAACAAGTAAAGTAATTTGTTGAAAAAACTTGATAAATAAAGTAATTTATTAACTAAATTTTAACAATAAGTTAACTGAGAGTTAAATAATGAGAAAAATTTACAATTATGGTCAAATTATTAGAGCAAAAAGACAAAACAAAAATATTAAAGCAGTCAATCTTGCTAAAGAACTTGGTATAACGCCTGCTTATTTATCGTTAATAGAGTCAAATCAAAGAAAGCCTGATGGTGACTTATTGTTAAGAATTCAGGATATTTTGGAACTACAAAGAGAAGATTTAACCAAAAGAAGTGATCCAGATTTGGAGACTAGAACACAGGAGGTTGTGAAAATATCTTTATTGGAAGACTTAGACATAAGATCTGATGAAGTGCAAGAAATTGTTAGGTTAAATCCTAAAATCGCTAAAGCTTTAATTAAACTAGGCATAGATCATAAGAACAAGGAGCTTGAATTAGGACTGAATGTTGAAAAGAAAATCTATAAGGGTGCAACAACATTTCCCGGGGAAATAGTATCTGATTTTATTCAAAAGTTTGAAAATTATTTTCCTAAATTAGAAGAATTTTCAACAAGAGTATATGAAAAGGTTAAAATGAATAATAGAACAAGATACCTATCTCTTTGTAATTATTTAGAAAAAAACCATAAAATTATAGTCCGAGATATTCTTCCAAAAAAAGATAAACCTTTTACAAAAATTTTTTTTCCAGAAAAAAAAGAATTTCATTTATCAGATTTATTAAATCTTGAAACAAAAAAATTATTTGCTGCTGCATTGATTGCTCAACTTGAGGCTGATGATATAATTGAAGAATATTTAGCTGACTTTTCTTTTCCATCAGAATCTAGTAAAAAAGTTACAAAAGTTGCTTTGTTAAATTATGCTGGAGCAGCTATAATAATGCCCTATGAGATTTTTTTTCATGAATGTGTAAAAAAACATAGATATGATTTAGAACTATTGCAATCTACATTTGCTGTATCATTCGAGCAAGTTTGCCATCGTGTTACATCACTTAATAATCCAGATCCTAAATTAAGAGGTATACCTTTACATATGATTAGAGTAGACAGAAGTGGAAATGTTTCTAAAAGATTTTCACTTTCTGGAATTGAATTACCTAGATTAAGTGGAGCTTGTCCAAAGTGGAATGTATATAGTAGTTTCTCTAATCCAGGAAAAATCAGTGCAGCAGTTAGTAGAATGACAGATGGTGAAAAATATGTTTGTATTGCAAGAACTGTTGAAAAGGGAATTTCAAAATATGGAGAAGAAAAAGGTTTATTGTCTATTGGGTTAGGTTGTCAAATTAAATATGCAAAAGATTTTGTTTATGCAGATGGCCTTAATTTAAACGATGAAAAAAGCGAGTCTAAAATTGGAGTTTCTTGTAGGAAATGTGATCGTTTAGACTGTAGTCAAAGAGCCTTTCCACCTGATACTCAAAATTATGATGTAGATATTAATCAAAGAGGAGTGTCAATTTTCGTAAATGTTTAATTATTTACTTGTTTTTTTGATCTTTCTTTTGCAAGCAATTGAGTTAATGAATCTACCATCAGATCAGAGGCTTTAAAAATTTCAGATGGTTTAAATTCATAAGACTGATTTTTTTCAGGATTTGACTTATCCTCAATTACAATTCCTTTGTCTGGAGAATTATCCTTAATATAAATAAGTATTAACCAATTTAGATCATCAGATTCATCCCATTTTATAAAAATTTCCCCTGTTTCAAATCTTCTATCTATGCACCTAAATATAGACATATCCCTTGTTATATGCCTTTTATTTAATTGAAAAACAAGACTACTGGCACTTCTGTAAAAGCTCTCGAGTGCCATTTCAATCTTGTGTCTAGCTATAGTATATTCTTTTTCTCTCTGAAGTAATATTTCCCTATCGTCTCTTGTTGAAGTTTTAATACCTAGTGCTTCAACTCTATCCCTAATTTTTTGATCTCTAATTAATCTGTACTTTTCTTTTAATTTTTCAATTCTATCTTGAAGACCTGAATAATCTTCCCTTTTTTCACTTAAAGAAATCTTTTCAAGTTTTTCTAATTCTTTTACCTCTCTAATTCTAAATTTTTGTATTTGTTGTTCCAATTTAAGTTCTTGTAAAAACTTTTGTTGTCTTTCTGCTTGTTCTTTTCTTAAAATAGCTTGTTCTTTTCTTAAGAATAACTTTATATCCTTTACTCTTTCTTTTTCTAATCTCTCTTCATCTTTTAATTGTTTTTGTTTTAATTGAAATTGTAATTCCTTTTCTTCTTTTATTTCTTTTTCAGCTTTTTCTTTTTCTGCTTTAGCTTTATCTAATTCTTCTAATTTAATCCTTCTTTTTTCTTCTGCTTTTAAAATTTTATATTCTTTTATTTTCAATTCTATTTTTTGAAAAAAACTTTGGATTGATCTGTCCAAAAAAAATATATCAAAATTAAACTTAAATTTAAATTTAGTACTTAATTTTTCTTGGAACTTTATAAAAGATAAAATAAGATTATTTTTTTTCTTTGTATTTATAATTAAGTTTTTATTAATTTTTTTTTTTAATAATTTTTTTTTACTCTTTTTTTTTGATATTTTTTTTTTTGATTTTTTTAACTTATGTTTTCTATTTTCTCTTTTCTTCCCCTTTTTTTGGATAACTCTCTTTATTTTTTTTGTTGTTTTTTTTTTATTTTTTTTTTTCATCGGAATGTAATGTAAAATTTATCAACAATTTATTGATAAATATAGTCTCTTGTATTGGGTGTAGATGTCAGTTTTTTGCCAAGTTGGAATTGAAATACAACCTGGTCTCCCCATTTAAAAGCCATTTCACAACCAGCTAAGTAAAATTCCCACATTCTAAAAAATTTTTCATCAAACGTCGTAAGAATTTCTTCTCTTTTGCTTAGAAATCTTTCTTTCCAATTTCTTAGTGTATGAGAATAATGCATTCTTAAGACTTCTAAATCATTCACAATTAAACCTGATTTTTCAATTGGACTAACAACCTCACTTAAACTTGGTGTATATCCACCTGGAAAAATATATTTTGTTATCCAAGGATGTGGGTCTCTTGGAGGGTTTACCGAACCAATAGTATGAATTAATGCTACTCCATCATCAGTAAGTAATTCAGAAACCTTGTTGAAATATTTGTTATAAAATTTTCTACCAACATGCTCAAACATTCCAACGCTTACTATACGATCAAATTTTTCTTTTATCTCCCTATAATCCATCAATTCAAATCTAACTTGATTTTCTAAATTTAATTCCTTGGCTTTTTCTCTACTAAATTCAAGCTGATTTTCAGATAAAGTGATACCTAAAACTTCACATTTTGTTTTTTCAGCAATTTTTAAAGCTAATGTTCCCCAACCCGAACCAATATCAAGAACTTTTTGATTTGGGTTAAGATTTAATTTTTTTATAATATGATCCATTTTATTATTTTGAGCTGTCTCTAGAGAATCATTCTCATTTTTAAAATATGCACATGAATATTGTCTGTTACTATCTAAAAACAAATCATATAATTTTTCTGATATATCATAATGATGCGCAACATTACTTTTTGATTTAGATATAAAATTAAAATTTGTTAAAAAGCGGTATTTTCCTCTAATTTTATTTATAAGATAATTAAATTTATTTGTTTCCCCTCTTCCTATATTCTTCATTGCAATATCTAAAAAATCAGTCAGTGATCCATTTTCTATTACTACTGAGCCATCAGTATAAGCTTCTCCAAAATATAAATCCGGAAATAAAAGAAGTTTTGTGTGAAGTTTTTTATCTAAAATTTTTAATTTTATTGGAATTTCTTTTTTTGGTTTTCCTATCACATATTCTTTAAAATTTGCATCTACTAAAACAAACCCATCGTCTTTAAATAAATTTTCACAAAAACTAGCTAAATTCATCTATATAATCCTTGTACTTTCAGTTTTAAAATCAATTTCGTTTAGTTTACTTATTAATTCTATTTTATTATTATCGTCTAGTAAAGACAATGGAGGTAATAAGTTTTTATAATCATTATCTTTTTCTGAAAGAAAGGAATGTAAACTAGAAATTAAGTTATAATTATCAAAAATATTTCTGACTTTACATAACTTCTCATTCCAAACTTGCTTATTACCATTTTGATAGTTTTCAAATACATTTCTTGCTAAATGAGCTGTTACATTGCAAGTAGCAGATATAATTCCAGTACATCCAAGTTCTAAACCTTTTAAAAGTTTATTTTCAGAACCTGGTAATATAGAAAAATTTTTTATTTTTAAATTTTCATATAAATTATAAGAACTGTCTTTAAGACCAATTATTTGTTGTGGAAATTTCTGAACAAGTTTTTCTACACAATTAACAGTGAATTTATATCCACATAACTTTTCAAAATTATAAAGTATTATTTTACAGTCATCTATTTTTTGGATTATTTCTGTGTAAAAATTAATTACATCTTCATCTTTATATTTATAATATGCTGGTGGCATTATTAAGTATTTTTTAAATCCTAATGATTTCGATATACTCATTAAATTAATTGTATCTCCTATTGAATTAAGTCCTGTGCCAATTATGAATGTATTTTGGTAACTACTTTCAATTAGTTTATTAATTAATTGAATTTTTTCACTCATTGAAATTAATTGTGCTTGACCAGTGCTTCCAAAAATCACCACCCCATGACATCCTTGCTTTATTAAATTTTCTGCATGATTAATGGTTTTCTCAACATTTAAAGTTAAATTTTTGTTAAATATACTAACACTAGCCGCATAAATGCCTTTAATTTCACTCATAAATAAAACTTATATAAAAAAAAAATTTTAGTAAAGTTCAAAAAATCTTATGAAAATATTAGCAGTACAAAACAGAATGGGTATTGGCGATATGATTATTTTTCTACCTTTTATTGAAGCAATCGCAAAGAAATATAAAACCTCAGTAAGTATTCTTGTTAAGGAAAATTCTAAAGCTGAAGAGTATTTATCAAAAAATAAAAATATAGAAAAAATAATTTACCTAGATAGAAATGGAAAAAACGGTAGTCATGATGGTGTTTTGGGTACTCTAAAATTAGTTAAAGATCTTAAGAAATACGAATTTGAACAAGTCTATATTTTTAATTCTTCTCTAAGATATTACTTAATAGCAAAAATGACAGGCATAAAAAATATATATCAATATCCATTATTTCAAAAAAAAAAACAGCATATAGTTAATGCTGCAAAAGAATTCATTAAGTTGCAATTAGGTGAGGATGTACAAAGTAATCCATTAATAAATCTTGACGATAAAAAAATTCAAGCTGCTAAAAAGATATACAGAATTGAAGATAGTCAAATTAATATACTATTAGGAATAGGAGGATCTGGACCAACAAAAAGAATTCCAGCTGAAACATTTATTAGATTCATGGAAAAAGCTACTCAGCAGAATAATTGTAAATTCTTTTTAGCAACAGGTTCTAAAAAAGAAGAACAGATTATTCTAAACCAAATATTAAAATCAAAATTTAATGATAAATGTATTCCTTTAGATAAGCTTAAAATTAATGAGATACTCCCAATAATTAAAAATTGTAAAATCGCAATCTGCAATGACTCAAGTTTTAGTCATTTATCAGCAGCTTTAAATATACCAACTATAGTTTTAATATCGGATACACCATTATTATATGGAAATTATAGTCCTAGAATGTATCCTATAATTCCAGATGGAGAAGATATTGTGAAGCATGATACTTTAGGAAAGGAAAAAATTAATCCTGAAAAAATATTTGACTTATATAGTAAATTATTAAATTAACTGATATCTTTAATTATTACATCTTTAGCTTCATTTACTATAGATGCAAGTCGTGTAAGTTCAGGGCTCACATCTGGATGAATTTTCTTCATAATTTTTTTATAAGAAGTAAGTATTTGATCTTTGTTATACTTTTTTTTTGGATCTAAATTTAATATTCTGTATGCTTCTTCTAATGAAATATTTTGGGTATTTAAATTTTTGCCGAGATTATTAAAATTAAATCTTCCGTAATTTTTTAATACTCTTAATAAACCCCAAATTCTAACTAATTGTAAAATTGATAATCCAGCTTTAGTCTTTATAAGCGGTAGAACCATCATTAAAAAAGGGACTGAAAATATATATCTTCCAGCAAAGGCCATGATTAGAGCTAGAATTATTGAAATTACAATAATAGAAGATCTAATTCCTTTAGAAATCTTCTTACTAGATGTACGCGAAAACCAATTTAAAAATATATAAATAGTGACAAAAATTATAAGTGTTATAATAAAAATATTCATATATTTAATACACGATGAAAGTACCACAACTTGAAAAAAAACCAGAACTAAAATCTTGTCACAATGTCAATTGGGAGGACAATTATAGTTGGATACATCAAGAAAATATTTTAGAAGTTTTAAGAGATGGTTCTAAACTTTTACCAGAGGTAAGAAAATATTTAGAAGAAGAAAACAAATATACTAAATTTCATCTTGAAGATACGTCAAAAGTTCAAAAAAAATTGTTTGATGAAATTAAAGGTAGAATAAAATTAGATGATGAAACCTTGCCTTTTAAAGATAAGAAATACTACTACTGGACCAAAACCACGAAGGAGGGAAATTACTCTATAAAATTGAGAAAAAAAATAGGTGGTAATGAAACCGAGGAGGTTTGGAATGGAAATAAAGAAAAAGAAAAACTTAATACAGAATATTTTGGAGTTGGAGACCTAGAGATAAGTTGGAATGATAAATACTTAGGTTACTCATTAGATTTAAAAGGATCCGAATATTATTCAATATATTTAAGAGATATAGATACAAATAAAATGTTAACCGAAACTATAAAAGATACCTCTGGAAGCATTACTTTCAGCCTAGATGATAAATTTATATTTTATTCAAAATTGGACAAATTCCATAGACCAAGGCAAATATTTAGACACAAAATTGGTACTCCAGTAAAAAATGATGAATTAATATTTGAAGAAAAAAGTGATGCCTTTACAGTAGGAATTTCTTTAAGCTCTGATGAAAAATATTTTTTTATTAAAACTTCTAATCATAATACCTCAGAAGAATATTTTTTTAGTGCAAATGAAGAAAATCCAAAGCCACGATTGATTAAAAAAAGAAAAAAAGGTGTAATATATTCTGTAAATTCGTGGAATGGGTATTTTTACAATCACACAAATGAGGATGCAGAAGATTTTAAAATTGATAGATGTAAAGATCTTATTAAACAAGATTGGAAACCTTACATACCCGCTAAGAATGAAGTTTTAATTGGAGGACTTACATTTTTAAAAAATTGGATTTTAAGATCCGAGATTAGCAACGCAATAGCAAAAATATTCGTAAAAAATTCGAAAACAAATATTGAAGAAGAAATTAATTTTACGGATGAAATTGTTATTGATCCTGGAATTTCACTAAAACAAGAAGACAGAAATACTAACAATATTTGTTTGGGATATTCCTCACCCAAAACCCAATCAAGAGTTTACGATTATAATTTAGAAACAAAGGAAAAAAAATTAATTAAAGAACAAGAAATACCTTCAGGTCATGTTCCAGAAAATTATATAGTTGAACGACTTGAATGTCCTTCTCACGATGGAAGAATGGTTCCAATGACAATTTTAAGGCATAAAAATACAAAAATTGATGGAAACGCAAATCTACTACTTTATGGTTATGGATCATATGGGGCTTCTATGTCTCCAGGATTTTCATCATCAAGACTAAGTTTAGTTGATAGAGATATTATTTGGGTGACTGCACACATTAGAGGTGGGATGGAAAGAGGAATGAAGTGGTGGAAGGAAGGCAAGCTATTAAATAAAAAAAATACTTTTGAAGATTACATTTCTGTTGGAAGATACTTAATCAAAAATAATTATACCTCTAAAGGAAAAATAATTGGGATGGGAGGCTCTGCTGGTGGCCTTTTAATGGGAGCTGTAGTAAACCAGTCGCCTTCTTTATTTCTTGGAGTAATTATGGCAGTTCCCTTCGTTGACTCATTAACAACAAACCTAGATCATAGCTTACCTTTAACCGTTGGAGAATTTGACGAATTTGGAAATGCAAAAGCAAATAAAGATCATTTTGATTACATACATTCCTACGCACCATATAACAATATAAAGAAAATGGATTATCCTCACATATTAATTACAACAAGTTTAAGTGATAATAGAGTTTTATTTGACGAACCAGCAAAATTTACTGCAAAATTAAGAGATCTAAAGACAGATAATAACTTGCTTCTTTTAAAAACTGAGATGGATGCCGGACATGGTGGGAAATCTGGAAGAGATGGAGCAATCGAAGAATTAGCTTTTGACTATTCTTTTATATTAAAAATAACAGATAAAATTTAAAGTTTTTTTGGTGTGTCGTAATGTAACTATTACGTTTATTGAATTTAAAAAAATACTAGTTATATCAAATGTATGTCCATTATGATTTTAAACATATTTAGAAAAACTGTAATCATATTCTTTTTATTATCTTCTACTTTATTTGCTGCTGATGAAACAATTGAGATGCTTAATAAACAAGGTAAAGAAAGTATGGTTTATTCAAAAAAAATTATAAGAATAAATTCAGGAGATATTGTTACTTGGAAAGCAACTACCAAGGGACATAATGTTGAATTCATTAAAGGTGGAGTTCCAGAAGGTGTTGAGAAATTTAAATCAAAATTTAATAAAGATGCAGTTTACAAATTTACTGTACCAGGAATATATGCTTATTGGTGTACACCACATAAAAATATGGGAATGATTGGCTTCGTAGTAGTAGATGGAGACAAATCAAATCTAGAGCAAATAAAAAAAATTAGATTCAACGCAAAATCAAAAAAAATCGCTCCAGAATTAATCAATAGTTTATAAGTTTAATACTTGAAATAAATTAAATCATTATTATATCATTTTTGAAAGTTGCCAGTTGGGACTTTCATCAACCTTGCTAACAAAGGAGGATACTATGACAAGTAAGGATTTATCTATATTTAACTCACTAAGGCCTTTTTCAATTGGTTTTGACGACATGTTTGATCAATTTGAAAATATGTTGGGGAATGGAAGTTTGAGCACTCAATCAAATTATCCACCATACAACATTAGAAAGACTGGTAAGGACAAGTACTCTATAGAAGTTGCTCTTGCAGGTTTTAACAAGAAAGACGTCGAAGTTGAGTTTGAAGATAATTTATTAACTGTAAGAACAAAGCAAGTTAATAAAACAGATGACAAAAATGAAAATGGTGAGATAATTCACAAGGGGATCTCTCAAAGACAATTCGCAAGATCTTTCACTATTGCTGATGATGTAAAAGTGAATGGAGCAGAACTTAAAGATGGTCTTTTGACAGTTGCTTGTGAAAGAATTGTACCAGAATATAAAAAGAAAAAACTTATTGAAATTAAGTAAGTTTTAGCCTTGCTTGTGGGGAAAGCTCCCCACAAGAATTAAAAAAAATTTCATAAAATTTTCTAAATGCACCCGCTTGTTGAGAAGCCAATAATTACTCCTGTTGCATTTACCTCAAATTTTCTTTCACAGGGTAATCCATATTTTTTAGTCTTATAGATTAATATCTCATTACCAATATCACTAATGAAATCTTCATTTGGCTCTCCAATCTCCATTTTAAGTTTGATTGATTGTTCACCAAGATATTTTCCAAATTTTTCATTCTCTTTTTTAACTATTTCGTCAGATTTTTGTTTTACTGTTTGGCACCCAAAAGTAAGCAAAAAAAGTAAAATTATCAAAGTTAGTGATTTAATTTTCATAGTTATTAACTATCATCAAAATGTGTCTAAAATAAATATTAAATCACTAGTTGTAAATAATATTAATTTAATAACATTTTTTTTATATTCTTAAGGTTTCTCTCTGATTTTTTAATTCGAATCAAATAATGTAATTAGAATTTGGAGGTCTAATGTTAGATAAATATTTTGATTATAAAAAACACAAAACTGATTTTAAAACAGAAGTAATAGCTGGGGTCACAACTTTCTTAACAATGGCTTATATAATGTTTTTAAATCCATTTATATTGTCAGGTGAGTTTGCAGGCCCAGAAAAGGGTTTCTTTGATTTTGGTGCTGTTTTTACAGCAACAATTCTTGCTACAGCGATTGCCTGTTTCATCATGGCATTTTACGGAAGAACATGGCCAATTGGTTTGGCACCTGGTATGGGTATAAATGCTTTTGTTGCATTTGGAGTTGTTGCTGGTATGGGATATACTCCTCAAGCAGCATTAGGAGCAGTATTAGTTGCAGGGGTATTGTTTCTAATAATATCCTTAACACCTATTAGGTCTTGGTTGATAAACTCAATACCAAGAAGTTTAAAACTTGGAATTGGAGCGGGAATTGGTTTGTTCCTTGCGATAATTGGTCTTGAAATTATGGGTGTTGTCGGTGATCACCCAGTTACACTTGTAACACTGGGAGATATAAAAAACCCATTAGTCATTTTAGGATGTTTGACTTTTGTTGCAATTATTGTGATGGAAAAACTAAACATCAAAGGAAATATAATTATTGGGATAATTGCTTTTAGTATTGTTGCTTGGGTTACTGGACTTGCAAAATTTAATGGTGTTGTTGGAAGCATTCCTCCGATGACTTATCTTTTAGATTTTGATCTTACTGCTGCTTTTACAGCAGGTATGTCGACTGTAATTTTTACATTACTTTTTATTGACTTCTTTGATACAGCAGGAACTTTAACATCAGTTGCTAATGTTGCTGGCAAAGTTGATTCTAAAGGAAGAGTTCAAGATATAAATAAAGCTATGATGGCTGATAGTGTTGGAACTGTTGCAGGTGCTTTAATGGGAACAACCACTGTTACTAGCTATGTTGAATCAGGAGCAGGAGTAAAAGCAGGGGGAAGAACCGGCATGACATCGTTAGTTATAGGTGTGCTATTTTTAGCTTGTTTATTTTTTGCACCCCTTGCAACCAGCTTACCAAAAGAAATTGATGGGGCAGCATTGTTATATGTGGCAGTTTTATTTGTCAGGAATATTACTGACATTGAATGGAATGATATAGCTGAGTCTGCGCCTGCAGTTCTTGCAATGATAGCTATGCCATTAACATATAGTATAAGCAATGGTATTGCTCTAGCTTTTATATCATATGCACTAATAAAGATATTTACTGGAAAATTTTCAAGCACTTCACCAGCTATCTGGGTTATAGCAATTCTGAGTGTAGTAAGTTTTGCTGTTGCTTAAGTTATTAGTTAGAGTTTAAATAATTAAAAAAGGCGATCTTCCAAGATCGCCTTTTTTATTTATTATGTTTTTTTTTAATGTCTTCAATTCTTGTTTCTTCATAAACCTCAAAAGGCTGGATTATCCAAGGATCTGAATTTAATTTTACAGCACAATAATCAGGATTGAAAACTGATTTTTTTTTTTTCCAAAGAGTTGCTGTTTTTATATTCTCTATTTTATTTTTTATTGGTTCGTATTTTTTTAACCAATCTATACTTTTATTAAAAGTAATACCCGTATCGGACAAATCATCACATAATAATATTTTACCGCCCATATTTGGGGCAATTGAGCTCATTTCTCTTGAAAAAACTATATCACCTTGTTCATCTTCTATCCCTTTTCCTGAATAAGATTCTACAGCAAGGTAGGCGCACTTTAATTTAAATATCCTGCTTAAGAGATCAATCATGGGTGCGGCTCCTCGCATTATACCCACTAATATAGTTGGCTTATATCCGCTTTCATCTATTTGAATTGCTAATTTTTCTACTGTCTGGTTATATTGATCCCAACTTACGATTAATTTTTCAGACATATAATTTTATATTATTAATTATGGAAAATTAAAAGTAAAATAGTGATATTTAAGAATTGTTTATTTAAAAAATATTATGAAAATTTTTGATTGTTTTATGTACTTAGACGAAGATCTTTTGTTGGATCTTAGATTCAATTATTTAGATAAATATGTGGATTATTTTGTAGTAGTTGAAAGTAAATTTAATCATAAGGGAGAGGTAAAAAAATTAAAATTTGAAAAAAAAAATTTTCAGAAGTTTGAGAATAAAATTATTCACATAATACAAGAACAAGAGCCTGACGGAATTGAGGAAATTAATTCAAATGAAAGTATAATAGGAATAAATCAAAAATACATTTTAAATGCTGGAAGAAGAGAAAATGCTCAGAGAAATACTATTTCTAAAGGTTTAAAAAAAGCTAACAAGGATGATTGGATAATAATTTCAGATTTAGATGAAATACCAAATCTTGAAAATTTAAATGTAGAAAAGACTAAAGAAAAATTTATTTTTTTTAAACAAGATATGATGTACTACAAATTTAATTTAAAATTTGATAATTTTAAATGGGTTGGTTCAAAAGCTTGTAGAAAAAAAGATTTAATATCACCTCAATGGCTTAGAAATATAAAAGATAAAAATTACCCCTGGTGGAGAATAGATGTTTATTTCAGCAAAAAAAAATACTCAAATATCAGATTTATAAAAGATGGTGGTTGGCATTTTTCTTATTTGAAAACTCCAGAAGAAATTGAATATAAATTAAAATCGTATCTTCACCATAGAGAATATGATTTAAACCCAATTGGAATAGATAAAATAAAGAAACTTATTTTAGAAAAAAAAGCTATTTATAATTTATGTCTAGATCAGACCTCTAAAAATAAAATAGGAACTGGAGCTAATTTGGTAAAAGTAAATCTAGATACACTTCCAAATTATGTAATTAAAAATAAAGAAAAACTTGAAAGGTGGATAGATTAAATGAAAGCTTATTGGGTATGTATATATGAAAAAATTGATAATTTGGAAAAACTAAAAGAATACGCTGCCAAAGCCATACCAGCTGTAGAAAAATTTTCTGGAAAATTCTTAGCTAGAGGTGGAAAAAATAGAACAAATGAAGGAATTGACTCGCCCCGAACTGTTATTATACAATTTCCTGATTATAATGCTGCTATAGAATGTTATGACTCTAAAGAGTATCAGGAAGCACATAATATTCTTAACGGATATGTTGTAAGACATCATCAGATAGTCGAAAGTATTAATACTGAATAGTATCATCATCTATAGATCTCCATAAATACCATGTAGCTACTGAACAATAAGGGGAGAATCTATTTCTTAATTCACTAACAAATCTTTCGGGAGGCAAATATTTTTTTTTATAGTTTTTTGAAATTGATCTTAATAAACCTATATCTTGTATAGGCCATATATTTGGTCTGTTAAAAGTGAATAGAAGTATCATTTCAGCAGACCATCTTCCGATCTGTCTTAAGTTTGAAAGATAAATTATAGCTTCTTCGTCCTCCATCTTTGAGATTAAATTTGGATCAAATGTTTTATTTAGAAAGCTTTTCGCGAGACTTTTAATACCTTTTACTTTTTGTCTGCTTAATCCACATTTTTTTAATTTTGTCGTATTTATTTTATTAACAATTTTAGGTTTTATTTTTCCTTTACATGCCAATTTGAATTTAGAAAATACAGAATTTGCTGCAGCAACACTTATTTGTTGACCAATTATACTGTTACATAGTGAAAAAAAAATATCTCCTCGAGTTATGAGTGTCTTGTCTTTATATCTTTTAATTAAAATGCTCATTGTTTTATCTTTTTTTGATAAATATTTTTTTGCTTTATTCCAATATTTAGGTTTTTTAGTCATGTCTAGGAATTGATAGTTCTTTTTTATGATATATTTCTCTTCTGAATATAATTACTGAGGAAATAATGACTAGTAAGGCACCTAATAATGTTTTTGAAGTTGGTATTTCATTCCAAATTAGATATCCAAAAAAAATTGCGAATATAAGTGATAAATATTTTAAAGGAGTAACAAGAGAAACCTCAGAAAATTTATAAGACTGTGTAAGAAATAAATTTGCAACTCCTCCTAACAATCCTAGAGAGGAGAGTAAAAAGAAATCTTTGATACTAGGCAGTACCCAACCGAGCGGTATTGTAAAAAAACTTACAAGCATAATTACAAAAGAAAAATAAAATGATATGAGCCAAACAGGCTCACTAATCGACAACTTTCTAATAGTTATAGCTACATAAGAAAGTCCAATACAAAAGATAATTGGATAAATATAATTAAAGTTTAAATCACTGAATCCGGGTTCAGTAATAACTATAATTCCAATAAATCCGATGATAACTGCCAACCATCTAAAAGTTCCTACATTCTCCTTTAAAAAAAATACCGACATCAATGTTGTAAATATAGGTGCTGCAAAAGCAATGCTTGTTACTGTTGCTAAAGGTAATGAGCGCAGAGCAATAAAAATAGCAATTAAAGCAATTAGGCCTGCAAAACATCTTTGGAAGTGCAAATTTACTTTAGAAGTTTTATAAAAATTATGAAAATTGTCTTTTGGGATTAAAAAAAAAATTGGTATTAAGCCAAAAAAACCTCTAAAGAATAATACCTCACCTATAGGATATGTTTCTGCTGACCATTTTACTACTAAATCCATTAAGGAAAATGCACAAATCGAGAGAAACATGCATAAAAAGCCCAATTGATTTTTTGAAAGCATAAGATTAACTTAGATTACTTAGAACAATAATCAATGGCAACTGTTAAATAATATACATGAAATCATCAACAAAAATTTTAACAATAATTATAATTTTTTTTATAATAATAGCAGGTGTCATAATTGGTCGAACTATGATTGGAATGCACTTTCAAAAAAAATTTTCAAAAAGGCCACCACCTGGAATAATAGTAACCGAAGTTATTAAAAATGAATTTTCAGAAAAAATAGAGAGTTATGGAACTGCAGTTTCCAAAAAAACTGAAACATTTAGAATTAAAAAAAATCAATTACTTACAGAACTAGAACTTAAAGACTACGTAAAAAAAGGTGATTTAATAGTTAAACTCAATGATGGAAATATTATAGCTCCTTTTGATGGAACTTTAGGTTATAGAGGACTTACAGAGGATGTTCTTGGTACTGAAAAATCAATAATAATCACTTTAGATGATAGTTCAATTGTTTATTCTGATTTAAAAATTCCAGAAATTTTTGCATCAGTTGTAAAAAAAGGACTTCCCGTTGAAGCAAGATTTTCTGGTTATGAAAATAAAATTTATAATGGAAAAATTGATTCGGTTTCTAGTAGAATTAATGCTGAAACAAGAAGTTTGTTAACAAGAATTAAAATAAATAATGAAAATTTTGAGTTAATACCTGGATCTTTATTGGAGGTTACAGTTAACTTTAATGTAAGAAATTCATTGGGCGTTCCTGATACGAGCATAATTCTCGAAGGAGATAAAGCTTATGTATATAGAGTCTCTGATGAAAATATTGCCAATAAAAAAGAAGTAGAAATTGGTATCAGAGATGGTGGTTATATAGAAGTTGTGTCTGGTCTAGATGAAGGTGATATAATCGTTGCTGAAGGTTTAAAAAAAGTTCGACCTAAGAGTAAAATAAAACCAATTAAAAAATAAATGTATTTAACTGAAGTAAGTATTAGAAGACCAGTTGTAGCTTGGGTAATGTCATTGGTATTGATTGTTTTTGGTATATTTGTTTTTACTGAATTACCTGTTAGAGAATTACCTGATGGTCTCCAGCCTCCAGTGGTTCAAGTCAAAGTAGATTACAAGTCTGCGTCTGCCGATATAATTGATCAAGAAGTAACACAGGTATTAGAAGATGTTATTGGAGGAGCAGAAGGTATAAAAAATATTGACTCAAACTCAGAAAATGGGAGCAGTACTATTAATGTTGAATTTAATACTGATATAAATTTAGATAACGCTGCGAATGATATAAGAGAAAGAGTCGCACGAGTAGTTGATAATCTTCCAAGCGAAGCTGATGCACCTCAAATATTAAAACAAGCAGCTGGATTTTCGACTACAATGTGGCTATCACTAAGCTCATCTAGTTGGACCGATTTAGAGCTAGGTGACTATGCAGAAAGATATTTGGTTGACCAATTTTCAAGTGTGAAGAATGTTGGAAGGATAAGAACAGGTGGTTTGAGAGATTTAAGTGTAAGGGTATGGATTGATCCTATAAGATTAGCAGCAAATAATCTTACTATTCAAGAAGTCGAAAGATCATTAAGAAATGAAAATGTAAACCTACCTGCAGGAACTCTAGAAGCTAACAATATAGATTTAACCTTAAACTTAGATAAATCTTACGATAAAATTGAAAAACTAAAAGAACTACCTGTAAAAAAAATAAACAATTATATTGTAAGACTCTCTGATATTGCAGATATTGAATATGGACCGGTTTCAGAAAAAACTCTATTCAAAGCTCAAATGAAAAATTCATTAGATTTAAAGACAGTTGGTATCGGTATTTATGCAAAAAGTGGGTCATCTACAGTAGAGCTTTCAAAGGAGATTAATAAGAAAGTAAAAGAAGTTAGAAAATCTCTTCCTGGTGGCTTGAAACTTGAAGTAGCATTTAATAGAGCAACTTATGTAGGTACTGCAATTAATGAGGTATATAAAACCTTAATAATAGCTTTTATATTAGTTGTAATAATAATTTATTTATTTTTAGGTAATCTAAAAGCAGTTATAGTGCCAGCGGTTGCGCTCCCAGTTAGCCTTATTGCATCTTTTTTAGGAATATATCTATTTGGATTATCGATAAACATATTTGTATTGTTAAGTTTTATTTTAGCAATAGGTATTATTACCGACGACTCAGTCATAATGACTGATGCGATATACAGAAGAATTGAAAACGGTGAAACCTCTTTGGTTGCTGCATTTAAGGGTTCAAAACAAATAACATTTGCGATAATTGCAACAACTTTAATTCTAATAGCAGTTTTTTTACCACTAATTTTTATTGATGGAATTGCGGGAACTTTATTTAGAGAAACTGCAATAGCTTTGTCTTTCTCAATAGTAGTATCTTCATTTGTTGCACTCACTTTGTCTCCTATGCTAGGGAGTAAGTTTTTATCTAAAAAAACAAAAAAAAATTTTTTTGTAAATAAATTTGGAAGCTTCTTCAAATCATTTTCTGATCTTTATTTAGATACTCTTTCCTACTGGCTAAGCAAAAAAAAAATAATTATTTCATTTATAATATTTATTATTTTTAGCTCGGCGGGCTTATACAATTTTACAAAAAAAGAACTTTTACCTCATGAAGATAGAGGGGTTTATATAATAATTGGAAATACAGATGAAGGAAGCTCATTTGAATATACTGAAAAGAGAGCAGAGGAGATAGAAAAAAGATTAATACCTTTATTACAAGAAGATGGAAGTCCTTACAAAAGACTTATTATGAGAGTTCCTGGCTTTGGAACAAATAAAAATTCATTTAATAGTTTTATAATAATCGCTCTATTAGATCATTGGAAAGATAGAAAACAAAATTCTTTAACAGTTATGAGGCAAGCTATAGGAAAAATAGTTACAGTGCCCGAAACTGTTGCATTTCCAATACAACCACAATCAATTAGGGTTTCTAACTACAGAAAACCTGTACAAATGGTAATTTATGGAAATAATTATGATGAATTAGAGACTGTTCAAAATCAGTTTATAAATGAATTAAGAAAAAATAAAAATTTATCTAGAATAGAATCTGATTACACAAAAGATAAACCAGAAATAAGTTTGTCCATAAACAAAAACAGAGCAAAAGATTTAGGTGTTTCAGCTGACACAATAGGTAAAACTCTTGAGACACTTTATGGTGGAAAAACTGTTACTAAATTTAGTAAACTTGGAAAAGAGTATCCTATAATACTTCAGCAATACTTGGAGAATAGAAGGAGTAAGGAAGGCTTATCAAAAGTATTTGTGAGGTCAGAAACATCTGGTGAGCTAATCTCTTTAGCAAATCTAGTTAAATTTAAGGAAGAAGGAACCGCAAAAAATTTGAAAAGATATAATAGGCAAAGAGCTGTAACAATATCTGCAAATATATCAGAAAACTACACACTTGCTGAAGCAATTAAATATTTAGAAGATACCATCTCAAAAACACTACCAGATAGGCAAATAGCATGGAAAGGAAAATCTGAGGAGTTAAAGGAAACTAGCAATGAGCTTTATATTATTTTTGGACTAGCATTGCTAACTGCTTACTTAGTGATGGCAGCTACTTTTAATTCTTTTATCCATCCATTTATAATTATATTAACTGTACCACTTGCACTGTTTGGTGGATTAGTATTTATATTATTTTTAAATTCTTCTATTAATATTTTTTCTCAAATAGCCCTTGTAATACTTATAGGTATATCAACTAAAAATAGTATCTTGATTGTTGATTATGTAAACCAATTAAGGGCAGCAGGAAAAAATATTGAAAATTCTGTTAAGGAGGCATGTTCTTTAAGGTTTAGACCAATAATGATGACATCTATAAGCACAATGATAGCAATGATACCATTAGTTGTAGGAAATATTGGACCTGGTGCAGGCGAGGGCTCTAGATTGGCAGTAGGAGCTACAATTCTTGGGGGCATGATAATTTCAACATTTTTTACACTATATGTGACGCCTACAATGTACTTAGCCCTTGCAAAAAATACAAAAAGAATTGACGTGATCGATATTGAATTAAAAAAACAACTACGTTAATAAATAATATATTTTCTTCTGTTCAAAGATTTTTTACAGTTAACAAGCTGAGCTCGATATTTTTTTGATTGTTTTTCAACTTTTTTTGCTAACAAAATAACTTTTTGGTTTTTTTTATAATTTTTATAATTACCCCATCCTTCATGATAAGCAATATATTGTCTAAAGGCATCTTTTTTTGAAATTTTTAATATCTTTTCTGTTTTGTTTGTATACCACCCGATAAAATCTACACTGTCCTTAAACCTTATTCTTGTAGCTAATGGGTTTTTTGTTTCTTCTTTATATTGCCTCCACGTTCCTTTTACTGCTTGTGAATAACCAAAGGAGCTTGAAGGCCTTTTATAAGGCAAAACTTTAAACATTTTTTTTCTAGCTGGTTTTGCTAGCCAATCAAAATCTGACTCCATTTTAATAATAGCTAACTGTATATAGATAGGTGTACCCCACTTTTGCTCTGTTTTCTTTGCATGTTTATACCAAAGATATCTTTCAGAAAAAATCGAACACCCATCAGCAGTATTTTTTGGAATTGAGGAACAAGATGATAGTAAAAAAAATATAATTAAAAGTAATAATTTATGAAATTGAATCACTCATAATTTATATATCAATTTATTTAAAATTTCTTCTCCATTCTTCTGGTCTTAAAAATGTACCATCCCATAATCCAAGTTTGTTATTTTTTGCATATTGTTCGTCAGGTAAATATTTTTTAGAATATTTTTTATATGCTAGTGCATATCCGTTTTTTACTAACCATTTGCTTATATCTTCTTTGCCCAAATAGCATATACCTAGATATCTTTTATATTTATCTTTTTTGTTTACGAAACATTTAACCTCTTTATCTTTAATTTTATTTTTAAGTTTTAGAGCTGACAATTTTCCACATTTATAATTTTTTTTGAAATTAAATATCAGAAATTGAAAATAATTTTTTTTACAAATTTGTTTTTTTTCTGGCGCATCAATCCCAAATAATCTAATTTTACTTTGATTAATAATTATAGTATCACCGTCAGTAATTTTTGCTTTTCCAGAAATAATTTTTTCTTCAGCTGATATTGTGTTAAAGAATAAAAGAAAAAATAAACTAAATAAATTCAGATTTAGCTTTTTCATTAAGCTCATCCATCTTTTTTCTGATTTCCTCGTCTGAAATATTATGATCCTTTAAATCTTCTTTTACTTTTCTAAAAACATCCTCATCCCCAGCTTCAGCAAAATCTGACTTGATAACTAATTGTATATATTCTTTTTCCTGCTTAGAATCGTAACCTAAAATTTTTGAAGCCCATTCGCCAATATACTTATTTTTACGAGCGTTTACCTTAAATTTTAATTCTTCATCATGAGCGAACTTATTTTCAAAACTTTTTTTTCTATCTTCAAAAGTATTCATTTTTTTTTAAATAATTAAATATCAAAAATATTAAAATTGAAATTAAAACACCAAATATATTACCAAATAAGTCGCCATATTGAAATGACCTGTTTGGTATCATAAAATGTAAAACTTCAAAGATTATAGAGCTTAATATTAAGTAACTTATAATTAGTATTTTTTTTGATTTATAATATGCAGCTAATCCTAAAAAAGATAATAATAAATATGCATAAACGTGATTTGAGGAAATTGACATAAAATCTTTTGTTAATTGAGGTTGCCTATAAATTTGACCATACAACAAATATCCCAAAATGCTCCCTGGATATAAATATAGAATAACAAAAGAAATATTAACAATATTAAATAATATTTTTGTCTTTTGCATAATTATCTTATAATTAAAATTTAACAATGAGTCATTTAATTTTAGTGCGACACGGACAAAGTGAGTGGAATTTAGAAAATAAATTTACTGGCTGGGTAGATGTTGAACTAACTCCGAATGGTAAGCTTGAAGCTTGTAAGGCCGGAGAACTAATAAAAGATTTAAACTTAAATATAAATTATTTTTATACATCTTATCAAAAAAGAGCTATTGAGACCTTAAAACTTATACTTAATACCTGTAGAATTAAAAATGATAATATTATGAGAGCTTGGGAATTAAACGAAAGACATTATGGTGCATTAACAGGACTAAATAAAATTGAAATGAAAGAAATTTATGGAGAAAAAAAAATTCATGAATTTAGAAGATCTTGGAATGTTAGACCTGCTCCTTTGAGCAAAAATAGCCCCTATCATGCTGAAAGGATAAATACTTACAGCGACATACCTAAAGATAAGATACCAAGTACTGAGTCATTAAAGGATACATTTAATAGAGTGATACCGTATTTCAATAAAAACATCTTACCGAATTTAGATAACAATATTTTAGTTGCAGCTCATGGAAATTCGATAAGAGCTCTGTGTAAACATTTATTTAATTTAGATAATTTAAAAATTACTGAATTAGAAATTCCTACAGGTAATCCTTTGTTATTATCATTGGACAAAGAAAAAAAACTGAAAAGTGCAAAATATCTTGACGAAAGTAGAGCTAAAAACTTACTGGTTTTTTAATTAATTCATTATAAATTTTGATATCTGTTAAGTGAGTAAAATTTTCAAAAGACTCAAAACCGTATAATTTATTATATTTAATTTGATTATCCCAAATTTTTGAGATTGAAAAAATTTTGTCTTCTATTCCATTAAATAATTTCTTATTTATTATTTGGCATCCAGTATAAATGTGTTTACAATTATTACTTCTTATTAGACTATTTTTAATTAACTCAAAATCTCCTTTAAATCTTTTATCAAAGCTTTTTGATTTATCAACAACCATCAATAAATTATTAATTTTTTTAGAAAAATAAAATTCAATCATCTGATTAATGGTCTTTATATAATTTTTATTCCAAAGTGTATCAGGATTAAAAATAATAAAATCATTTTCAGATGAGGAGTTCATAAGATTTAAAATACCACCACCTGTATCTAAAATAGTTTCTCCATCTTTGACGATTCCAATACGTGATTTTAAAGGATGATTAAAAATAAAGTTCTCAATTTTATGTTCTAAATAGTAGGTATTTATTATTATATTTTGAATATCTAAATTATTAATTAAGTATAAAGTTTTCTCAAGCAGTTCATAATTATCAATTTTAATTAAAGGTTTTGGTGTTTCAAGTGTAATAGGATTTAATCTTTTTCCAAAACCTGCGCATAAAATTAAAGCAGTATTAATGTTCATTTTCTAAATTTAATTTTTTTTAAAAAATACTTATCTAAAATATTTTTAAGTTCTAATAAATTTTTATTTTTTTTAATTCTATATTCTATTAAAGTCCATGCATAAGGTATAAATTTTAAATATTTTTCTTTTTTATCTCTTGAATATAACCTTTGAAAGATTCCAATAATTTTCAAATTTCTTAAAACTGATAATATTTCGAAATCATTTTTAAAGTTTTGCAAATTTTTGATTTTATGGATGTTTATAAATTTTTTATAAATAATTTCTTTATCCTTATTTGTAGTTTTAAGCCTAACATCGTCAATTAAAGACGCTAAATCATAAGCAATATTGCCATAAACAGCATCTTGGGTATCTATCATATAAATATCTTTATTGCATTGCATTAAGTTAGATACATGAAAATCTCTATGCACGAAAATTTTTTCTCTACATTTTAAATTTTTTAACAATTTTTTAAAAATATATGCAAGTTTAATATTTAATTGTCTTATCTTATTTTTTTTAATAATAATTGGAATATACCAATCTAAAAATAATTTAGTTTCATTAAATAACATTTTATTTGAATATAAAGGAATTTTATATGAAGAGTTTTGAAAAGTTTTAATTTTTTTATTATTGATTTTTTGAAACTTTTTTAATAATAAAATAATTTTATTATAATACCTTATTTTGTTTATTTTTTTATTTTTTAAAATTTCAAGAATGGTCCTATTACCTAAATCTTGTATCTCAATATAATTTTTTTTGTAATTATGGTATAAAAGTTTAGGTGCATTTATTTTTTTTTTTATTAAAAGTTGATTAATTGCAGAATAAATCACTAAATTTTTTTTTTTTTGCTTTCTTGAAAATACTATAATTGATTTTTTTTTATTTTTTTTTCTATAAAATTCTCTAAAAGATGCGTCTCCTGATATTTTTGTAAATTGGTTTAAATTCATTTAATTTTTTATTTTGTTTTATCTTTTATTATTAATGATCTTTTTTTAAAGTCATCATCATAACTAAAATATAATTTAATCAAATTTTTTGGTTTCTTTGATATTAATTCTGGCCATTCTATCAATGTTAACGAATTTTTATAATCTTCTAGTAACCCAATATTTTTTAATTCTTTTTTGTCTTTAATTCTATAAAGATCGTAATGTAATACTTTGATATTTCTTACTTTGTATTCGTTTATTATACTGAAAGTTGGGCTAGTAATTTGTGTTAATTTTGAGTGATAAGTTTTTTGAAGATTATTAATTATATATTTTATAAAAGTTGTTTTTCCAACTCCAATATCACCATAAAAAAAGAGAACATCTCCTTTTTTGATTTTTTTGGAAATACTTTTAGCAACTTTAGCTGTTTCAATCTCTTTTGAAATATCAAATTTGCTACTATTAGTAGCGATATGCATCTGGCTTGTACGGTCCTTCAGGTTTAACACTTATATAGTCAGCTTGATCTTTAGACATTTGTGTCAGTTTTGCTCCCACTTTTTCTAAATGTAGTCTTGCCACCTTTTCATCAAGATGTTTAGGTAAAACGTAAACTTTCTTTTCGTACTTATCTGAATTGTTCCATAATTCTATTTGAGCAGTTACTTGATTTGTAAATGATGCGCTCATAACAAAGCTTGGATGTCCTGTTGCGCAACCCAAGTTTACCAATCTTCCTTCCGCTAGTAATATTATTCTTTTATTACTTGGAAGTGTTATTTCATGGACTTGTGGCTTTATTTCGTCCCATTTGTAGTTTTTTAAAGCCTCAACTTGAATCTCATTATCAAAGTGACCAATATTACATAAAATAGCTCTATCTTTCATGTCTCTCATATGATCAGCTGTAACAATATCTTTGTTTCCAGTTGCTGTCACAACTATATCTGCATGCTGAATCATATCATCCATTAAAACTACTTCGTAACCCTCCATGGCTGCTTGTAATGCACATATTGGGTCTGTCTCTGTAACCATTACTCTCGCGCCACTTTGTCTAAGAGAAGCAGCACTGCCTTTTCCAACATCACCAAAACCAGCAACTATTGCAACTTTACCCGACATCATAACATCCGTTGCTCTTTTAATTCCATCAACCAAACTTTCTCTACATCCATACAAATTATCAAATTTTGATTTTGTTACTGAATCGTTCACATTTATAGCTGGAACCATTAAAGTTCCTTGAGCTTCCATTTTCTTCAGGGCAAGTACACCAGTTGTTGTTTCTTCTGATAGGCCTTTAATATCTTTTAATAAATTTTTATAATCTTTATGCATAAGCGCAGTTAAATCTCCACCATCATCAAGAATCATGTTAGGTTTCCAATCTTTTTTACCTTCAATAGTTTGTCTGACGCACCACCAATATTCTTCCTCTGTTTCGCCTTTCCAAGCAAATACGGGTATACCTACTTTTGCTATTGCTGCAGCTGCATGATCTTGGGTTGAGAATATATTACAAGAAGACCATCTAACTTCAGCGCCTAATGCAACTAATGTTTCGATTAAAACTGCTGTTTGTATAGTCATATGTAGACAACCAAGAATTTTAGCTCCTTTAAGAGGGTTTTTTCCTTTATACTCATCTCTTAGTGCCATCAAACCTGGCATTTCGGTCTCTGCTAAT
Source organism: uncultured Pelagibacteraceae bacterium (assembly GCA_902560625.1). GTDB lineage: Bacteria > Pseudomonadota > Alphaproteobacteria > Pelagibacterales > Pelagibacteraceae > Pelagibacter. The sequence goes on along the minus strand of CACEMD010000003.1, from coordinate 63,210 downwards.
GAAATTTCTTTTCTTCCAAATTCCGCTTCAGATATATCTTTAACTTTATAATCAGTCATAAATCTGGTTTCTTAGCAAGTTTAACAAATTTTATCAACTTAAGATTAAGCTTTTGGGAATGTTATTTCTATTTTTGCTCCCTTATCTATATTATTTGATGCTACAATTTGGCCATTATGAAGTTCAACAAGATTTTTAACAATATTTAGACCTAATCCAGAATGTTCTCCAAATTTTTCAGGTCTATTGCTATAAAATCTATTAAATATTTTTTCTGTATTTTTTTCTTTAAAACCTTCTCCTTGATCAACTACTTCAAGTAATATTTTTTTATTTTTTAAAACTCTTAACTCAACTTTTATTTGTTGATTGTCGTTACTAAATGATATCGAGTTATCCAATAAATTTGCAATAATCTGTTCTATTCTATTTTCAATACCAAAAATGTTATAATCTTGGACGCCATTAACTTTCATCTTAATAGATATTCCTCTTTTAGACATATAAATATTATTAAAGTCATCTACTACAGATTTAACAATATCTTTAAGATTTAATTTTTTCATTTTTTCAAAAGATATGGCAGCCTCATCTTTTAACATTTGAGAATAGTCAGTTATTAGTCGTTCAATTCTTTCTACATCATGTGAAATAATTTTAATAAGTTTTTGTCTTTGTTCATTGCTATCTGTATCTGAAATTATTTCAGAAGCACTTTTTAAAGATGCTAATGGATTTCTTATTTCATGCACTAAATCAGTCGAAAAATTCTCAGTTGTCTCAATTCTTTTTTGTAATTCACTAGTCATTTCATCTAACGATTTTGATAGTGTGCCTAACTCATCATTTCTTTTTTTAATTATTTCTATATTTGTTTGTTCAGTACGCTTTTCCTTAATGATATTGGTATAGTTTACTAAGTTTTTAATTGGTTTTAAGAAAAATCTATTAAGTACATACGAAAAAATAAAAATTACAATAACTACTATAAGTGCAGTTCTAATTATAAAACTTTTTCTTTCATCAATTGCTACTCTAATATCATTTGCGTTCTCTGTAATTGCCAAGTAACCAACGTGGTTATTATCTATAATTACATTTTTAACTGTTGTAACTAAAAATGTGTCATAGTTTTCTTGTATAAGAGTATAAGGTCTTCCATAGTCAGATGATTCTGAATAACTTTTAATTTGTTCTACTAATGTAGGTAATTTATTTTTTTTTGTTATTTTTTCACTTTTATTTTCTTTTACCTCTTTGTCGTTTAACACATCCATTTCAATTACTTCAAGTCTTTGAGAAAATGATCTTGGATCCAAGTCTAGTGTATTTGTATCACCAATAAGGTTAAATTTATTATCATAAATTGTAACTCTATCCAAATTTTGAAACAAAAATTTCGTTGAAAATAAAAATTTTCGAATGTCATTTTTGGTGAAATTTATTTTTAATCTTTCAAAATGGTCAATTGTATTATCTATTACCTGAACATGATTAATTGTTTTTGTTTTTATCAGGTTTGGTTGAACGCTACTAAGATATAAAAATGTGAAACTTCCAATAACTATGAAAATTAAGAAGTTAATAAACAAAAATTTTTTTAAAATTGATAAATCTTTCAACAAATTATTTATCATTAACTTACGTTCCAACGATAGCCACTGCCATATCTTGTCTCTATAGCAGAAAAATTATTATCAACTCTTTTAAATTTTTTTCTTATTCTTTTAACATGACTATCAATCGTTCTGTCTTCAATATCTGTATCCTCCCTATAAGCAATATCCATAAGTTGAGATCTCTCTTTAATAATACCAGGTCTTTTTGCTAGTTCTTTTACAATTAAAAATTCAGTTGTTGTAAGCTTATCTGGTAGTTGTTTTCCATTCCATTCACATTCAAGTTGGGAAGGATCAAGCTTCAGCTTGCCATGAGATATAATATTTTTTGTCTCTTCAATATTATTCTCATTTTTTCTCAACTGCACCCTTATTCTCTCAATAAGGACTTTAATGGAAAAGCCTCCAGATTTTTTAACAAAATCATCTGCTCCTAGTTTTAAACCTAGCAATTCGTCAACTTCATCATCTTTTGAAGTTAAGAAAATAACTGGCATCGATGTTTTTTTTCTTAATTTTTTTAACAATTCCTCTCCATCCATTTTTGGCATTTTTATATCTATAACAGCCAAATCTGGTGGTGTACGAGTTAAGCCAATTAATGCACTCTCTCCATCTAAATAGGTTTGAACTTTAAAACCCTCTTTCTCTAGTGCAATACTAATGCTTGTAAGAATGTTTCTATCATCATCTATTAAAGCTATTGTTTGATTCATCTGTGTAGTTAAAAATACTAAATTGTTCTAATTTGGGCAATACTACTTTTAAATTTTAATGCAACAAACCCCAATTATCACCCAAATTTAAGTCGACCAGAATTGGTACAGAGAAGGAATGATGCTCGCTATTTTTAACACTAGTCATTTCTTCTTTAATAATTTTTGATAAATTTTTGACCTCATTTTCTTCTGCCTCAAATATCAATTCATCATGAATTTGTAACAATATTTTTGAGTTAGATATTTTTTTATCTAAAAATTTATTATGAATTCTAATCATAGCTAATCTCATTAGCTCTGATGCAGACCCCTGTATTGGTGCGTTAATAGCTGCTCTCTCTTGAAAATTTCTTACATTATAATTTTTGTCATTAATTCCAGTTAAATAAGTTCTTCTTCCAAATATGTTATTTACATAACCACTTTTTCTACAAAATTTTATAGTCGCATTCATATATTCTTTTATTTCTGGAAATTTTAAAAAATACGAATTTAAAAATTCCTCAGCCTCGACATTTGAAACACCTATTTGTTTTGCTAATCCGTATTGAGATATACCATAAATAATTCCAAAATTTATAGCTTTTGCTTTTCTTCTCATGTCAAGGTCTACCTTTTTAATTTCTGTATTAAAAACTTGGCTAGCTGTTAGGCTATGGATATCTTCATCATTTTTAAAAGCTTTTTTTAATTCCTTAACATCGGCTAGGTCAGATAATATTCTCATCTCTATTTGATTATAGTCAGCAGAAATAAGTTTATAATTTTTTTCAGCAATAAATGCTTTTCGAATATCTTTTCCATCTTCTGTTTTAATTGGAATATTTTGTAAATTTGGATCACTAGATGCCAATCTACCAGTTGTTGTTGCAGCTAATAAAAAAGAAGTATGAACTCTTTTTGTTTTAGAATTTATATAATTAGGCAAAGAGTCAGAATATGTATTTTTTAACTTTGTTAATTGTCTCCACTCTAAAACAAGTTTTGGAAATTTATGTCCTTTGAAAGCTAAATCCTCTAAAACTGTTGCACTAGTTGCATAACTTCCTTTTTTTGTTCTTTTAAGAGATGATATTTTTAACTCATTATACATAATTTCACCTAACTGTTTAGTTGACGCTATATTAAATTTTTTTTTAGATGTTTTAAATATTTCACTTTCTAATACATCTATTTTGATTTGAAACTTATTAGAAAGTTTTTTTAGGAACTTCTCATTTACTTTAATTCCATTAATTTCCATCTGAGCCAGTATTTGCACTAAAGGTTTTTCAAAAATTTCATAAATATTCACTAAATTTTCAGACTTAAGTTTTTTTAGAAATAATTTATATAATCTCATTGTAATATCGGCATCTTCTGCAGAATATTTTTTTGCTTTTTGAATTTCAACTTGGCTAAAATTAATTTGATTTTTCCCAGTTCCAACTAATTCTTTAAATGCAATTGGTTTATGATCTAAATGAATTTCAGATAATGTATTCATATTATGTCTATTTTTGCCAGCGTCTAAAACATAAGACATCAACATAGTATCCTCTATTGAATTCATTTTTATTCCTCTATGAAAAAAAATTGTATAATCAAACTTTATATTCTGACCAATTTTTTTTACGCTTTTGTCCTCAAGAATAGGCTTTAAAAGTTTAAGCACATTTAACTCTTTTAAATTTTTTCCATTGTCGTGGTTTAAGGGTATATAGCAAGCCTTGCCAATATTTGTAGAAATTGATATTCCAACTAAATTTGCTTGGTGAGGATCAAGAGATGTTGTCTCAGTATCAATTGAAAGTTCTCCATTTTCTTCAGCTTCAAGCAGCCACTTTTTAATATCTTCTTCACTTTCTATTAGATAATAATTCTTATCTGATATTTTTGTATAAATTTCTTTTTTTTTCAACTTTGTATCATTTTTAAAATCTATTTCCCCATAAGTTGATATGGCTGAACTTAATAATCTATTAAACTCCATAGTTCTCAAAAATTCATATAATTTTTTTCTATCGACTTCTTTTAAAATAAAATCATCTAATTTATTTTTGACAGGCACATCTTTTTTCAATGTTACAAGTTTTTTACTAATTATGGCTTTATCTTTATTTTCTAAAATGGTTTCTCTTCTTTTGTTTTGTTTTATTTCTACAGCTTTTTTTAATAAATTTTCAAGTGTTCCATACTTATTAACTAATTCAGCTGCTGTCTTTATACCAATCCCTGGAACACCTGGAACATTATCACTAGAGTCTCCAGCTAAGGCTTGAACATCAATTACTTTACTAGGTTGAACCCCAAATTTTTTTTCTACATCTTCATTTGTTATAAATTTATTTTTCATAGGATCATATATTCTGATATTTTTTTTATATAATTGCATTAGGTCTTTGTCTGAAGATACAATTGTTACTTTGCCTCCATCGGCTATAATTTGTTCTGAATAAGTTGCTATCAAATCATCAGCCTCGTAATTTAATAATTCTACAGATGGTAAGTTAAAAGCTAAAACAGATTTTCTAATATATTCAAATTGGGGTATTAAGTCATCAGGTGCATCTGATCGATTTCCTTTATAATCGGAGTAAATTTCATTTCTGAAATTTTTTCTGGCAGAGTCGAAAATAACTGCAAAATGAGTTGGTCTTTCTTTGTTGTCAGAAGATTTTGAGTCTTCTAATAATTTAAATAACATGTTGCAAAAGCCATTTACCGCACCTGTTGGTAGTCCATCTGACTTCCTTGATAATGGAGGTAAAGCATAATAAGCCCTAAATATATAGCCAGACCCATCGACTAAATAATAGTGATTCTCTTTTTTTATTTTGCTCATAAAATAATGTTATCTTAATTTAATCTAATGTTGTAAGTGTATATTTTCCTATGGATCAAAATTGTGTTTTATCTGCAAAAAATTTAAGTAAAATTTATAAAAAAAAAAGTTCAAAATCTATTTTAGCTTTAGAAAATTTAAACTTAGAGGTGAAACAAGGTGAAATATTTGGACTTCTTGGCCCAAATGGAGCTGGTAAAAGCACTTTCATAAATATATTAAGTGGTACTTGTATAAAGACATCTGGAAAAGTGAATGTTTGGGGATTTGACTTAGATAAAAACCCAAGGCAATGTAGAGCATCTATTGGTATAGTTCCTCAAGAAATAAATGTAGATCCTTTTTTTAGTCCTAGAAAGCTTTTAGATCTTCAAGCTGGTCTATATGGTGTAAAAAAAAAAGATAGAATTACAGACGTAATTTTGAAGTTAGTTTCACTTGATGAACAAAAAAATAGTTACACTAGAAGTCTTTCTGGAGGAATGAAAAGAAGATTGTTAATAGCAAAAGCGCTGGTTCATCAACCTCCGATAGTAATATTGGACGAACCAACTGCAGGTGTAGATGTTCAACAAAGAAAATATTTATGGGACAACTTAAGATTGCTCAATAAACAAGGGGTGACTATAATTCTAACAACTCACTATCTTATTGAGGCTGAAGAAATGTGTAATCGAATTGGAATATTAAATAAAGGTAAATTAGTTGCTCTAGATAGTACAAAAAATTTACTAGACAAAATACAATCTAAGAGAGTTAATTTTTTAATAAATAAAAAAGTCACAATAGATAAAGGTACTTTGCCAAATTTTAATATCCTATCGAATACAGATAAAGAATTTATTATTGCTTACGACAAAAAAAAAACTAAATTAGATAAGATAATCAGTTTAATTCAATCACAAAATATTGAGATAATTGATATTATATCTGATGATGGTGATTTAGAAGACGTTTTTTTTAAATTAACAAATGAGTAGATTATAGATAAATTAAGTAGTAAAACAATATTATGGAAAATATTGGATTTTTAAAAAGTCAAAGAATAGCAAAATATTTTTTAGTAATTTTATTAGGTTCAGTTCTTTTAGCTATATCAGCAAAAATAAAAATACCTTTTTATCCAGTTCCTATGACAATGCAAACTTTTGTAGTGATTGCATTAGGAATATCTTTTGGTTACAAAATTGGTGTTGCAACTGTTAGTCTATACTTGATCGAAGGAATTCTTGGATTACCTGTTTTTTCTAATTCACCAGAAAAAGGGGTGGGATTAATTTATTTCACTGGACCGACAATGGGTTATTTAATAGGTTTTTTATTTGCAACTTTTCTTTCAGGTTATTTTAATTTAAATAAAAATATCTTAATTATATTTATAAAACTGATTTTATCTGTTTCAATTATTTATATTTTAGGATTGTTTTGGCTTGGAAATTTAATAGGTTGGGAAAAACCAATTTTTGATATAGGTGCAAAGCCTTTTTTATTAGCTGAACTTTTTAAAATATTAATACTAACGATGTTAACTAAAAAATTAATTAATTTTAGAAAGTTTATTTAGGAGATCTTTTAGATAAAATTCTTTGAAGAGTTCTTCTATGCATTTTTAGTCTTCTAGCTGTCTCAGATACGTTTCTATTGCAAAGTTCGAATACTCTATGAATGTGCTCCCACTTAACTCTATCTGCAGACATTGGATTTTCTGGAGGAGAGGCTTTTTTATTAGGATCTGCCAAAAGAGCTTTTTCAACGTCATCTGCATCAGCAGGTTTAGCCAAATAATCTATTGCACCCTGCTTTATAGCCGCAACTGCTGTTGGAATATTTCCGTAGCCAGTCAACATAACTATTCTACTATTTGAATTCGTCGATTGAATTTCCTTTACTACCTCAAGTCCATTTCCGTCATTCAACCTTAGATCAACAACTGCAAAAGCTGGTTTCTTTGATTTAACTGATTCTATGCCTTTTTTTACACCTTCTGCTTGAGCAACCTGAAATCCTTTCTTTTCCATAGCTCTTGCTAATCTTTCCCTAAAAGGATTGTCATCATCGACGATTAATAAGGATTTATCGTCAAATTCGCTTATATTTCTTACATTTGTTTGCTCTCTAATCATCGTCTGTATATGTGTACTAAAAAACTAAATTCAATAGCATAATTTACTTTACATTACTGATCATATCCCCTAAATGCAGTTTTATATGAAATTTGCGTAACTATTATGCAGATTTTTTTTGTTAAATTTTTTTTAGGGGAAATTATGCAAAAATTTAAATCAGTTGATGAGATGATAAGTCAACTGGAACCAAATGGTCCTGTGTATTGTATTAGAAAAAATTCAATACAGGTTGCCTCAAAATATTTTCAAAACAAGTTTCCAGGTAAAATATTGTACGCAATGAAAGCTAATCCACACCCTATTGTTTTAAAAAGTATCATTGAAAGCGGTATAAATAATATTGATGTTGCCTCTACTAAAGAAATTGAAATTATTAAAAATATAAGCTCAAACGTAAAATGCTCTTACATGCACGCAGTTAAAACTAGAGAGAGTATAAGGGAAGCATATTTCAAATATAATGTTAAAACATTTTCACTAGACTCTAAAGATGAGCTAATTAAAATTATTGAGAGTACCGATAGAGCGAAAGACTTAGAATTATTTGTAAGAGTTTCAGTATCAAATGAACATGCAGAAATTGATTTATCAAAAAAATTTGGAGCTATAACCTCTGAAGCTATAGGATTATTTAGGCTAACAAATCAATATGCTAAAAAAATTGGTTTGAGTTTTCACGTTGGTTCACAATGTATGCATCCTATTTCTTATGAAAAGGGAATTGTGGAGATTGGAAAAATAATTAAAAAAACAAAGATAGTTCCAGATTATATTAATGTTGGTGGTGGGTTTCCAACAATATATCCCGATCTAATCCCTAAATCCTTAGATTGTTATTTTAATGAAATTAAAAAAGGATTAGATAATTTAAAATTAAATAAAAAACCTATTGTAATTTGTGAACCAGGAAGAGCAATAGTTTCTGAAAGTGGTTCAACGATAGTTAAAGTCATATTAAGAAAAAAGCAAAAATTGTATATAAATGACGGTACATATGGAACTCTATTTGATGCAGGAATTCCAAATATTGTTTATCCGTCTAGACTTATAAAGAATGGAAGAATAATCTCAAAAAAAATGACAGCGTTTAATTTTTATGGACCAACTTGTGACAGTATGGATTATATGAAAGGACCATTTGTTTTACCAAATAATGTTAAAGAAAATGATTATATAGAATTAGGTCAACTTGGTGCTTACGGTTTAACTTTTAGAACTGACTTTAATGGATTTTATTCAAATAATATTTTTGAAGTTGAAGATGAGCCAATTATGACAATGTATGACAAAAATGCGAGGAAAGAGTTTCTTGTTGCGTAATGTCAAATAAAAAGAGCTTAGGTCATAATAGTAAAAAAGATTTTCTTAAAAAACCTGTTGAACATATAGATATTACATCTTTCGATGCTCGAGATATTATCTCATCAATGGAAAAAATGTCTTTTGTTTCAAGAGAGACTGCTAATGCTGCAAATATTTACAATGAAATGTTAAAGGATAAAGATTGTACAATATTCTTAACATTAGCTGGTTCTACCTCAGCAGCCGGATGCATGCATATATATAGAGATATGATCAAGTATAATATGGTTGATGCAATTGTAGCCACTGGAGCTTCAATAATAGATATGGATTTTTTTGAAGCACTTGGGTTTAAACATTATCAAGGATCACAGTTTCAAGATGATAACGAACTTAGAAAAAACTATATAGATAGAATTTATGATACATACATTGATGAAAATGAATTACAAATTTGTGATAAAACCATTTGTGAAATAGCAGATAAATTAGAGGTAAAAAGCTATACTTCTAGAGAATTCATAGTTGAGATAGGAAAATATTTAAAAAAAAATTCAAAGAAAAAAAACTCATTAATTGAAACAGCATATGATAATAATGTTCCAATTTTTTGCCCAGCTTTTACCGACTCTAGTGCAGGATTTGGATTAGTAATGCACCAAGAAAAAAGTCCTGAAAAACATATTACAATAGACGCAATCAGAGAGTTTAGAGAATTAACAGAAATAAAAATCCACTCAAAGGGTTCCGGACTATTTATGATTGGAGGTGGTGTGCCAAAAAACTTTATTCAAGATACGGTTATTTGTGCAGAATTATTAGGTAAAGACGTAGATATGCATAAATATGCAATTCAAATAACTGTGGCTGATTCTAGAGATGGAGCTTGTAGTAGTTCAACGCTAAAAGAGGCTAGTTCATGGGGTAAAGTAAATACAACAAAAGAACAAATGGTTTTTGCGGAAGCGACTAGTGTTTTGCCGTTAGTTATAAGTGACGCATATCATAAAGGTGAATGGAAAAAAAGAAGTAAGAGAAATTTTTCAAGATTATTTAATTAAATTATGAATAAAAAAACCAAAATCGGTTTAATTCAGTTAAGAATCACAAATGACGTTGAGAAAAATATTAAAAATTCAATCATAAAAATAAAAAACGCTGCAAAAAAAGGAGCTAAAATTATATGTGTTCCAGAATTATTTTTATCTAATTATTTTTGTCAATCTGAAAAACACTCTAATTTTAAGCTTGCCGAGAAGATACCGAATTCAACTACTAAAATTTTTTGTGAACTTTCGAAAGAGTTAAAAATAGTTTTAATTATTTCATTATTTGAAAAAAAAATTCCAGGTATATATTTCAATTCTAGTATAATAATTAGCGAAAAAGGAAAAATAATATCTAAGTATAGAAAAATGCATATACCAGATGACCCTGGATATTATGAAAAGTTTTATTTCAAACCAGGCGATTTAGGATTTAAAAATACTAAAACTAAGCATGGAAATATTGGCTCTTTAATTTGTTGGGATCAGTGGTTTCCTGAAGCTGCAAGATTAACGGTTTTAAAAGGTGCTGAAATTTTATTTTATCCAACTGCAATAGGATGGCACCCAAGTGAAAAAAATAAATATGGTGAGTCACAGTTAAATTCATGGCTTACAATTCAAAGATCTCACGCTATCGCTAATGGAGTTTTTGTTGCAGCTGTAAATAGAGTTGGCACTGAAAGAAGTGGTTCAAAAAAAATAGAATTTTGGGGAAATTCTTTTGTTATTGATCCAAGTGGAAATATTATTGGTAAACTAAAATCAAAAAATGAAGATATATTAATCTGTAACATAGACTTTAAAAAAGTTGAAAATGCTAGACAACATTGGCCTTTTTTAAGAGATAGAAGAATTGATGCCTATAAAGGCATTAACATGTAACTTAAGGATGATAACTAATTTATCTGAACAAGGTTTCAGAATGCCTGCTGAATGGGAAAAGCAGGACTCAATTTGGATTATATGGCCGTATAACAAAAATGATTGGCCAGGTCATTTTAAATCTATTCCTTATACTGTTGCAAAAATAATTGGGATAATTTCACATTATCAAAAAGTTAATTTAATTATAAAACTAAACGAAAAAAAAATTGAGATAAAAAAAATCTTAAAAAAATATCTTGCAAAAACAAGTAATATTGAATTTCATAATATATCATCTGATAGGATTTGGATAAGAGACTCGGGACCTATTTTTTTAATTAATAAAAAAAGTAAAAAGAAAATTTTTTTAAATTTCAAATTTAATGGATGGTCAAAATATAATAATTATTTAAAAGATAATAAAATAAATGATTCTATATCAAAAAAAATAGATGTTAAAAAAATAGATGTAAAGGTAAAATTTAAAAAAGTATACAAACCGATAGTTTTAGAAGGAGGTGCAATCGACGTTAATGGAAGAGGTTCAATCTTATTAACAGAGGAATGTTTGCTAAGTAAAGCTCAACAAAGAAATAAGGGATTTAAGAAAAAACATTATGAGAAATATTTATCAAAATTATTAAATGTTAATAATTTTATATGGCTTAAAAAAGGAATAGAAGGTGATGATACGCACGGACATATTGATGATATTTCAAGATTTGTTTCTGAAAATACAATAATGACGGCAGTAGAAAATGATAAAAGTGAAAAAAACTTCCAAATATTAAATAACAATTTGGAAATTTTAAAGAAAACGAAAGATAAAAATAAAAAAAGATTTAGAATAATTAAAATCCCAATGCCTAAACCTATTTTTATAAATAAAACCAAAGTCCCAGCAAGCTACCTCAATTTTTTAATAACAAATAAAATAGTATTGGTACCTATATTTGAGGATAAAAATGATATTAAGGTAATTCAGATTTTCAAAAAAAATTTTAAAAAAAGGAAAATTATTGGAATAAATTGTAAAAAATTAATATGGGGGTTTGGGGCAATTCACTGTATGACTCTCCAAGAACCTTCCATATAACTACACCGGCTTTAAAGTTCCTAATAAAATTCTAAAAGGAATTAACATCAATAAAGCAATAAAAATTTTCACAGCTAAATCGCCAAGTGAAAGAGTTATCCATGGAACACCAGTTCCATAAAATGAAATTGAAAAAAATAAAAAAGTATCTACCGTTGATCCTATCAAGGAAGAGCTCAATGGAGCCACATACCAGTTTTTTTTTCTTAATCTATCAAAAATTTGTACATCTAATAATTGTGCAGTAATGAAAGCAATTCCTGAACCGATTGCAATTCTTATTGAAATTAAATCGGAAAAATTTGTAGAAAAGAATAAAGTGAACATAATCCCAATCGAAAATCCAACATAAACAATTTTTCTTGCTGCAATTTTTCCATAAGATCTATTCGCTAAATCAGTTATTAAAAATGCTATTGGATAACTAAACGCTCCATAGGTTAACAAATTGTCTAAACCTAAATACTTTACAGGAAATTGTACTAAATAATTAGAGGCTAGAACAATAACTCCCATAGCAAATGAGAGTATTATGAAAAATGAACGCATTATGCAGATTTACTTAATAAAGTTTTTTTTAATTTTTTTAATCTAAAAGACAGATTTTTAGCTTTTGCAGATTTTATAAACTTATCAAAACTACCTTTTTTATCTACAGATCTAAGTGCAGCATTGGAAACTGTTAACCTAATATTTTTTTTTAAAACATCACTTTTAAATTTCACTTTCTTCAAATTTGGTAGAAATTTTCGTTTTGTTTTGTTATTTGCGTGACTAACTCTATGACCTTTTAGTGGAATTTTACCAGTTAATTCGCATTTTTTTGACATAAGAACAAATCTGTATAGGCTCTCTTTAATTATCAGTCAAGATCAATTTTTGATACCAATAACCTCTGATATATTTTTAACACCTTTGTTTTTTAATATATCTATCAATTCACCTGAGATTTTATGTGCAATTTTAGGACCTTTATAAACCATACCAGTATATAACTGCACTAAGCTTGCACCATTTATAAATTTTTCATAAGCTGATCTTCCTGAATCAATACCTCCTACACCTATAATTTTTACTTTACCATTAAAAATTTTATAGAATTTATTTATTAAATTATTTGATTTATTTTCCAATGGTTTGCCTGATAGACCGCCCTTTTCAAGCTTATTTATATTTTTTAAGTTTTGCCTATTTTTATCTGTACTATTTGAAACAATTATAATTTCTAATTTGTGTTTCATAATTAAATCTGAAATTTCTGAAATATTTTCTTCTTCTATATCTGGAGATACTTTAAGAGCTAAAGGAATTTTGGTATTCAAGTTTTTTTTTTCAATTTGAATTAAATTTAGTAATTCATCTAAATTTTCATAACTATGTAAATTTCGTAAATCTGGCGTATTCGGTGATGAAATGTTTATTGTTATATAATCTGCAAAATTATAAAATTTTTTAAAACAATTTAAATAATCTTCTACTCTGTCTGACGTATCTTTGTTAGGGCCAATATTTATACCTAAAAATCCGTTAGGTTTATTTTTTGAAATCCTTGAGCTAACTATATCTGCGCCTGAATTATTAAATCCTAATCTATTTATTAATGCCTCGTCCTCTTCAAGACGAAATACTCTAGGTTTAGGATTACCATACTGTTTTTTTGGTGTTATTGTTCCAACTTCTACAAATCCAAAACCTAATTTATATAAAGAATTATAAACTTCAGCATCTTTATCAAATCCAGCCGCAACACCAATTGGATTTGGGATTGTTTTGTCGAAAATATTTACTTCTATAATAGATGATTTTTGTTGTTTTAAATTTGGAATATAATTTAATTTTAAAGCTTTAATAGCAAGTGTATGTGCTAATTCGGGATCTAATTTAAATATTAAGGACCTTACTTTTGAAAACATTATTTAATTTTATCTTTTATCAACTGTTTTGTTTCATTTACTCCAAAAAAACTTATAAAAAAACCCATTCTTGGACCATTTACATCACCAAAAACTACTTCATAAATCAACTTAAACCAATCTCTTAAATTGTCTTTATATCCATTCTCTTTACCAGCAGTATAAATCATAGTCTGAATATCCTCTGGCTTCATTTTATCATTACAATTATCTAAAATGTTAATTAATGATGTTAGTGCTTTTTTTTCTGATTCGTTAGGTTTTTTATATATTTTATTTTTTCTAATGACATCGTTAAAGTATTCAATTGCATAACCTATTAATTTGTCAAATATCGGATGATCTTTCTCTGAAATACTAGGTTTATATTTTTTTACAAACTTCCATAATAATTTTTTAGTATCAGCATTACTAGTTTCAACAAGATTTAAAAGCATTGAAAAAGTCATAATTGTATCTTCTTTTGGAAATTTGCCTTCGTGGACATGCCACACTGGATTTAATAAAATTTGTAATTCATTTTGTGTTTTACCTTTTTCAATAAAATCTAAATATTCATCCACAGCCTTAGGGACTATTTCTTTGTAAAGTTTTTTAGCTCTTTTTGGATTTTGATACATAAATAATGACAAACTTTCAGGTGAAGCATATTTAAGCCAATCATCAATTGTAATTCCATTCCCTTTTGATTTTGATATTTTTTCACCTTTTTCATCTAAAAATAACTCATAAGCGAACCCTAGTGGATTTGCCTTTCCTAATAACTTAATGATCTTTGTTGACAAAATTGCACTTTCTATAAGGTCCTTACCGTACATCTCAAAGTCGACATCTAAAGCATACCATCTCATTGCCCAGTCAACTTTCCATTGAAGTTTACAATGGCCATCCAAAATACTTTTTTCAAGTTTACTTCCATTATTATCAAAAACTATTTTTGAATTTTTTTCATCAATTTCAATTAAGGGTATTTCCAATACTACACCTGTTTCAGGACAAATAGGTAAAAACGGGGAATAAGTTTTTTGTCTATCCTTGCCTAAAGTTGGAATTATAATTTCCATTATATTTTTATAATTTTTTAAAATCAATTTAAGAGACTCATTGAAGAAACCACTTTTATAAAGCTCTGTAGAGCTTTTAAATTTATATTTAAATTTAAATGCATTTAAAAAATTTATAAGCATTTCATTATTATGCTGACCAAAACTTTCGAATTTACCAAATGGGTCAGGTATATCAGTCAGAGGTTTATGCAAATTTTTACTTAATATTTTTTGATTGGGAACATTGTCAGGTATTTTCCTTAAACCGTCCATGTCATCAGAAAAAGTGATTATTTCTTTTGGTATATCTGTTAAATGATTTAACGCATTAACAATCATTGATGTTCTCGCAACTTCTCCAAACGTTCCAATGTGGGGCAACCCACTTGGTCCATATCCTGTTTGTAAAATAATCTTACCTTTTTTATCTATACTTTTTTTTCTATCTCGAATGATCCTTTTAGCCTCAACAAAAGGCCATGAGTTAGTTTTTTCTATATTTGCTTTATCAATCACAACTTAGTTACAAAATTACTTATAAAATTAGTGTTTTTAATAATTCTTATAGAGTTGAAATTTATTTACCATAAAATAATGTTCATTCAAAATGTCCAATTATAAAACAGTATTTTTTACATTAGGGGTTTTACAAATAATTTTAGGATTATCAATGATAATCCCGATAATTACTCAATTTATCTTTAACGAATTAGATGCAGGTTTTATTGGCTCAGGTATCGTTTGCATTATATTTGGAATATTGTTCTTTTTATCAAATCTTGATCACAATAAGAAGCTAAACTTACAACAAGCATTTCTGCTTACTTCTCTTTCGTGGATAACTATTGCTATATTTGGTTCTTTGCCATTCGTCTTTTCAAGTTTAAATTTATCTTTTACTGATGCTTTTTTTGAGAGTATGTCAGGAATTACTACGACAGGATCTACAATTATAACTAACCTAGATAGTACACCAAAAGCAATACTGCTTTGGAGAGCATTACTTCAATGGTTAGGAGGTATAGGTATAATTGTAATGGCAATTACTTTAATGCCAATAATGAATGTAGGTGGAATGCAATTATTTAAGATATCAGCTAGTCACAACGCAGAAAAAATTTTTCCAAAATCTAAGGAAATCTCTCTTAAGCTAATAACAATTTATTTATCATTAACAATAATTTGCTCAGTTTTTTATAATATATTTGGTATGAATTTTTTTGATAGTGTTACACATTCTATGACAACAATAGCTACTGGTGGATTTTCTAACTATAATGAATCAATTGGTTATTTCGATAGTACCTTAATTGAATTTACATCAATTATCTTTATTTTTTTAGGAAGTTTACCTTTTATTGCTTATATAAAATTCTTAAATGGAGACAAAAAAATTTTTTTTACAGACTCTCAAATTAGACTTTTTTTTAAAATTACTTTAATTTCGATAATCATTTTAATTTTTTATTTGATTCTCAAAAATGGAAATCTAGATGAAACAAATATTATATCATTATCTTTTAATGTAATATCAATCTTAACAGGTACAGGTTATGTTACAGAGGATTTTAGCAATTGGGGAAATTTTTCAATTATATTTTTTTTGGTTTTGATGTTTATAGGGGGTTGCGCTGGATCTACGACATGTGGAATTAAAATATTTAGAATTCAAATACTTTATCAATTTATCTCAAATCAATTAAAAAAAATAGTTTATCCAAGAGGAGTTTTTTTAATTAAATATGAAAAAAATAATATTGATGATAAGTTCATGTCATCAATAATTTCATTTATTTATTTATATATAATAATTTTTTTTATTATAACTGCTTTATTATCAATTTCTGGATTAGATTTCGTTACTTCTATATCTGGAGCAGCAACCTCGATATCAAACGTAGGTCCTGGGATAGGAGAAAATATTGGTCCAAATGGCAATTTTTCTCAACTGAGCAGCTCATCAAAATGGATACTTAGCCTAGGAATGATAATGGGTAGATTAGAAATATTTGCAATTTTAATTTTATTTATTCCATCTTTTTGGAGAAAATATTAGTCATGAAAAAAGAGAATAGTCTTAATAATTTATTCAAGTATTACATTGATATTAGAATGCTAAGAATTTTGCTCCTTGGTGCTATAAGCGGTTTTCCATGGGTTTTGATTGGTAGTAGTCTATCTTTATGGTTGAAGGAAGATGGATTAAGCAGATCTACAATTGGATGGGCAGGATTAATATTTGCTGTTTATGCATTCAACTATTTATGGGCTCCCCTAATAGATAGAATTCAAGTTCCAATTTTATCAAAAAAATTAGG
The DNA here is from genome assembly GCA_902560625.1 of uncultured Pelagibacteraceae bacterium. Lineage (GTDB taxonomy): Bacteria > Pseudomonadota > Alphaproteobacteria > Pelagibacterales > Pelagibacteraceae > Pelagibacter. The sequence continues at coordinate 46,334 of CACEMD010000003.1, read as the reverse complement.
CCATAGAAGAGCATGGATAATTATTATGCAATCATTTATTTTAGGTTCTTTAATATTTTGGAGTCTCATTAATCCCTCAGATGATTTAACTTTAGTAATTTTGGTAGGCTTAATAATTGCTATTGCGTCTGCAACTCAAGATATAACGGTTGATGCATTAAGGATTGAACAAATAGGTCAAAATGAAGAAAAATCAATGGCTGCGGGAGCTGCTGTCGCAGTTGTTGGATGGTGGACTGGATATAAGCTTGGTGGAGTCGTGGCTCTATTTGCTGCTGAATTTTTTGAAAAAATTGGTATCGAGAATTATTGGCAACTAACCTTTCTTATTTTAGGCCTATTAATAATTCTAATGAATATCTGTTTAATGTTTGTACATGAATCTGAAGATACAGATAGAAAATTCAAACAAAATGAAGCTGATGAAGTTATAAGAAAGAGACTTAGTAAAAATAAAAACTTTGTAGTTACATCTTTAGCCTGGGTATACGGAACTATTTCTGGTCCTGTATTAAGTTTTTTTAAAAAAAATGGATTTTCAATAGCTTTGGGTATTTTAGGTTTTGTTTTTTTATTTAAAATTGGTGAAGCATTTTTAGGTCGTATGTCTATTGTTTTTTATAAAGAAATTGGGTTTTCAAAAGGTCAAATTGCTATTTATTCCAAAACCTTAGGTTGGATTACAACAGTTGTGTTTACTTTGATTGGTGGAATTTTTGCGATGAGAGCTGGAACAATAAAAACAATGTTCGTAGCTGGGATCTTGATGGCATCAACAAACTTAATATTTGCATTACTTGCCTGGGTAGGAAAATCAGAATTATTATTCGCAGTTGCAGTAATTGTTGATGATTTGACGGCTGCTTTTGCTACGGTAGCATTTGTTGCTTTTATTTCATTGTTAGTAGACAGAACATATACCGCAACTCAATATGCTTTATTAGCTTCAATAGGAACGGCTGGTAGAACTACATTGGCTTCGTCATCAGGCGCTCTTGTAGATTGGTTAAATGGTGATTGGGCAATCTTTTTTATAATTACTGCTCTAATGGTGATTCCATCTTTGGTTTGCTTATGGTTAATAAAAAATAAATTAAAGCTTAATGAATAATTATTTTTGCAATAAATCATACGTTAATATTTATGAACAACCAAAAATTGATTCAAAAATAAGTTCACAAATTATATATGGTGAAAAATTTAAAGTTTTGAAGAAACTAAATAATTTTTTAAAAATAAAAACATCATACGATAAATATGTTGGATACGTAAAAAATAACAATTTTAGTAGAAAAATTCGCAGTACTCATAAAACAAAAGCTTTGAAAGCTAAAATTTATAATTCAAGAAATTTCTTACCTTTTTCAAGTAAAATAGAAATTTTAAGAGAAACAAAAAGTTATATTATGTTTGAAAAAAATAAATGGATAAAAAAAATTGATGTTATTGAGATAAAAAAAAGAGACAAAGATTTTAAAAAAATTTTTAAACTATTTTTAAATTGTAGATATAAGTGGGGAGGTAAAACTTATAATGGAATTGATTGTTCAGCATTAATTCAGCTATATTATAAATTTAATAATAAATTTTTCCCAAGAGATACAATTGATCAAATTAAATTAAAAAAAGGTTTTAATTATAAAAAAATATATAAAAAAGGAGATTTAATTTTTTGGAAAGGGCACGTGGCAGTTTGTTTAAATTCAAAAGACCTAATTCACGCATATGGTCCAAGGAAAAAAGTTGTCATTATGCCAATTAAAAAAACTATTAGATTAATCGAAAAAAATGCGAATCTTAAAGTGAAGAAAATAATTTCTATTTAAATATTTTTTCTTCCAAAGTCAGGTTTTGAAACGTCTTGTTTTAACTCTATAATTTGTTTTCTTACTTTTTTTGAATTTTTTAAAATTTTTATTAATTTTTTGTCTTCTGAAAATTTAATATTTTTTTTTAATCCATTAAGGTTTTTAATAAACATTTCTATAACTTTTATTATATTACTTTTATTACTAAAGAAAATATCTCGCCACATTATTTCATTAGATGCAGCGGTTCGAGAAAAATCCCTTAATCCTCCGGCACTGAACTTAATTATATTTTTTTTATTTTTTTTCTGGAAATCTTGAGCAGTTTTAATCAAATTATAAGCTATTAAATGAGGTAAGTGACTAGTAATTGAAAATATTTTATCGTGCTCATGGCTTTGCATAAAAACTATGTTTGAGCCGATTTTTTTCCAAAATTTTGAAATTTTAAGAAGTGCTTTTTTGTTTTTATCTTCAATAATAATACACCATTTTTTTTTAAATAAATTTTTACTTCCATATTCTGGACCACTTACTTCAGATCCAGATATTGGATGACTCATAATCCAGTTTAATTTTTTATTTAACTTTTTATTTTTTAGTTCTAGTAGGTTTTTTTTAGTAGATCCAACGTCTGTTAAAAGCGTATGAGGAGATAGAAAATTATTTAATTTTAAAATAGTTTTTTCATATTCACTCATTGGTGTACATAAAATTACAAAATTAATACTTGAAACATTTTTATCAATTTTATTTAAAAATTTTAAATTTGAATTTATTTTTTTAATTTTAGATATATTTTTTTTCGATTTTTCTAAAATATAAATTTCTCTAGATATTTTTTTGTCTATTACAGCCCTTAAGATTGAAGAGCCAATTAAGCCACATCCAATAATTAAAATTTTATTAAACATTTTTAAATATTTTTTTAACTTCTTTTAGAAATAATTTATTTTCTGCACTATTTCCAATTGTTAATCTTAAATGATTATCAATTCCATAGGTATTCATTTCTCTTAGTATAATCCCTTTTTTTTCTAATTTTTTTTCTATATTAATTGCTGACAGTTTGCATCTATTGAAATTCAATAAAAGAAAATTAGCACTCGTTTTATTTGAATAAATATCAAATTTTTCCAGACTCTTTTTTATTTTTTTACTCCAATATAAATTATGATTAATTGACTTATTAATAAATTTATTGTCTTTTAGTGCTTCAATTGCACATAATTGTGCAATTTCGTTGACGTTAAAAGGTGGTTTAATAAAATTTAGAGCATCAATAATATTTTTATCACCATAGCCCCACCCAATTCTTAAAGCAGCTAATCCATAAATTTTAGAAAAAGTTCTCAATATAAAAACATTTTTAAAATTTTTAAAAATCTTTAATCCTGATGCATAATTTTTATCCTTCATATATTCAAAATATGCATCGTCTATTACTAATAAAATATCCTTTCTTAATCTTTTTCTTAGATTGATTAATTCATTTCTATAAAGATAAGTACCAGTAGGATTATTAGGATTTGCTAAAAAAACAATTTTAGTTTTTTTATTTACCTTGCTAATTATGTTATCTACTGAGATCTTGTAGTTTTCCTCTTTTGAATAAATAACATTAGCTCCTGAAATAGATGCGTAAATCCTGTACATTAAAAAACTAAATTCTGGTACAATGACTTGGTCACCTTTGCTCAAAAATAATTGACATAGCATTTGAATGATCTCATCCGATCCAGATCCACAAATTACTTTGTTTGTGTCACATTTAAATTTAATTGAAATTTGTTTTCTTAATAATTTAGAAGTATAATCTGGATATTTAGAAGTACTTATATTATTTTTTAAAATTTTTTTTACCCTTAAACTTGTGCCCAATGCAGACTCATTTGCAGACAATTTAATTATTTTTCTAGTTTCCTTCAAATTTGGTATTTCATATTTTCCTGGTTTATAAGATTGAAATTTTAGTTTTTTAAATTTAGTTAAATTCATAATTTTATATATTTCTGGTATATATAGTAAAATTATAATTTATTTAAATTAAATTAGTAAAATTCTCCTAAAATTTGACATATAAAAATCTTTATTGTAAACATAACTTGCGCTGATTTAAACTGAATTGCGAGCGCTTAAAAAAAACCGCTAAATAAGTTTTTTTCTCCAATTCATCAGCAAGAAATATATGAGTAAATTTAAAGATATTAAGAAAATAATCGTTGAAAAACCATTAAAGTTAGATTGTGGTCAAACAATTAATAATTTTCCTTTGGCTTATGAAACATACGGAAAACTAAATAGTGAAAAAAATAATGCTATATTAATTTTTCATGCTCTGACCGGAGACCAATTTGCTTCAGGAACAAATCCAATTACAAAAAAAGATGGTTGGTGGAGTTATGCTCTTGGACCTGGAAAAGCTATCGATACAGAAAAATATTTCGTAATTGCAGCAAATGTTATAGGTGGTTGTATGGGATCTTTTGGACCAAGTGATATTAACCCTAATACTAAAAAACCCTACGGCACAAACTTTCCAGTAATCACAATAAACGATATGGTTAATGCTCAATATAATCTTTTAGAGTATTTTAAAATTGAAAAGTTGTTTAGTGTTATTGGAGGATCTATGGGTGGAATGCAAGTACTTCAGTTTGTCTCAAATTTTCCTAATAAAGCTTTAACAGCAATTCCAATTGCTTGTACCGCAAGCCATTCTGCTCAAAATATAGCTCTAAATGAACTTGGGAGACAATCAATAATGGCCGATGGAAATTGGCAGGAAGGATTTTACCAAGAGCAAAATAAACAACCCGATAAAGGACTTGCAGTTGCAAGAATGGCAGCGCATATAACTTATTTATCTAAAGTAGGTCTTCAAGAAAAATTTGGAAGAAAGCTGCAAGAGAGAGATGATTTAAAATTTAGTTTTGATGCTGATTTTCAAATAGAGAGTTATTTAAGATATCAAGGATCCGTTTTTGTTGATAGATTTGATGCGAATAGCTATTTATATATTACAAGAGCGATGGATTATTTTGACCTTACAAAAAAATTTGGTGGTAATTTATCAAAAGCATTTGAAAAAAGTCATACAAAATTTTTTATAATATCTTTTACCTCAGATTGGCTTTATCCAACTTCTGAAAATAGAGATATAGTAATAGCGCTTAATGCAATTGGTAAAAATGTTGGATTTGTTGAAATTTCATCTGATAAAGGTCACGACTCTTTTTTACTTGATGTTCCAGACTTTCTAAACACCGTTAAGAATTTTTTAAATACTTCTTATAAAAATATTAAATGAAAAAAGAATTTTATAATATTGCAAAATTAGTAAATCAAAATTCTAAGATATTAGATGTTGGATGTGGAAATGGTGAGCTAATGAAATATATTAACGAAAATATTAGTAAAGATATCAGAGGAATTGAACTGTCAAAATCAAATGTACAAAAATGCGTTGAAAAAGGTTTAACAGTCATCGAGGGTGATGCAGAAAAAGATTTAAAACAGTTTCCAGATAACTCTTTCGACTATGTAATTCTTAGTCAAACTTTGCAAGCTTTCTTAGATCCTGAAAATGTGTTGAATGAATTATTAAGAATCGGTAAAAAAGCTATTGTTTCAATTCCAAACTTTGGACACTGGAAAGTTAGACTGCATTTACTTTTCAAAGGGACAATGCCAGTTACAGAAAATTTACCAAATGAATGGTACAACACACCAAACCTACACATGTGTACAATTAAAGATTTTGAAAATTATTGTAGACAAAGAAAAATTAAAATTAACTTAAAAAATTTGAAATTTCATAATTTTTTTTCTGAATTAGGAATTTTTGTGTTAGAAAAATAAAATGAAAATTGAAATTATAAAATGTCTTCAAGATAATTATTCTTATCTAGTTATTGATGAATCAAATAATTCAGCTTGTGTAATTGATCCTAGTGAAAGCAAACCTTTGATAAAATTTATTGAAAAAAAAAGTATAAATCTAAAATTTATCCTAAATACACATCATCATTATGATCATGTTGGCGGCAACAAAGAACTAAAAAAAAAATATAATTCTAAAGTAGTAGGATTTTACAACGATAAACATAGAATTCCAGAAATTGATATATCCTTAAAAGATAGAGAAATATGGAAGCATGATAATTTTGAGTTTAAAATTTTCCATGTTCCTGGACATACTTCAGGACATATATGTTTTCATTTTTATAAACAAAAAATTTTGTTTACTGGAGATACACTTTTTTCATTGGGATGTGGAAGAATTTTTGAGGGTACGTACAAAGAAATGTACCAATCTATAAATTTAATTAAATCTTTTCCCCTTGAAACTAAAATTTATTGTGGCCACGAATATACACTTAAAAATTCAGAATTTTGCTCTGCTTATGACAGTGAAAATATTAATTTAAAAAATAAAATATTTTCTGTAAAAGAAAAGCTTAAAAAAAATCTTCCATCTATCCCAACCACTATTAAGGAAGAATTAGACTGTAATATTTTTTTGAGAACAAAAAACTTAGAAGGTTTTTCAAAACTAAGAGATTTAAAGGATAATTTCTAGTTTATTGATCTTGACTATAATAGGTCTAGAACTATATTGCAGATTATAAATTAGAAATTACAATGTCATTTGCGATAATACAAACTGGTGGAAAACAATATAAAGTTAAGGCAGGGGAAATCCTTAAAATTGAGAAAATAGAAAAATCAAAACCTCAGTCAAAAATTGAGTTTAAAGAAGTGTTGGCTTATGGAGATGATAAGACAATTGAATTAGGTTCTCCAGTTGTGACTGGAGCAAAAGTTGAGGCTGATATTATTAAAAACAGCAAAGAAAGAACAATATTAATATTTAAAAAAAGAAGAAGAAAAAATTCTAGAAGAAAAAACGGACATAGACAAAAATATTCATTAATAAAAATAGAGAAAATTTTTTCAAAAGATGGGAAATTAATTTCTGAGGCAAATAAAAAAATTCAGCCTGTTAATGATAAAAAAAAAACAATAGAGAAAGATAAATAGTTTAGGTTACTTATGGCAACAAAAAAAGCAGGCGGATCATCAAGAAATGGTCGTGATAGTGCTGGCCGTAGACTTGGTGTCAAAAAGTATGGAGGAGAAAAAGTTATTCCTGGAAACATAATAGTTAGACAAAGAGGAACGAAAATATTCCCTGGAGAAAATGTAGGAATTGGAAAAGATCATTCAATTTTCTCAGTAATAAAAGGTAAAGTGGTTTTTAAAAAAAGTAAGTCAGATAGAACTTACGTCTCTGTAAAACCCAATTAATCAAATACAACAAAATAAATTCTGTTGAAAAATGAAATTCTTAGATCAAGTAAAAATATATATTAAAGCAGGCAATGGAGGTTCTGGATCTCCTAGCTTTAGAAGAGAAAAATTTATAGAATTTGGTGGACCTGATGGAGGAGATGGAGGCAAAGGTGGGTCAATAATTTTAAAGTCTGAAAGAAATTTAAATACCTTAATTGATTATAGGTACCAACAGCATTTTAAAGCAGAAAGAGGTCAGGATGGAATGGGTAAACAAAAAACAGGTAGAGGGGGAAAAGATTTATATTTAAAAGTACCATTAGGCACACAAGTCTTTGAGGAAGACAACAAAACACTTATTTACGATTTTAGAAAAGAGAGTGAAGAGTTTGTTGCAGCTATTGGAGGAAAAGGGGGTTTTGGTAACATAAAATTTAAGTCTTCCACAAATAGAGCTCCAAAGAAGATCACTAAAGGAAAAATAGGTGAAGAATTCTGGATTTGGTTACAATTAAAAACAATTGCAGATATTGGTATTATTGGATTGCCTAATGCAGGAAAATCAAGCTTACTAGCTGCAGCAACAAGTGCAAATCCGAAAATTGCAAATTACAAATTTACAACACTGAATCCAAATCTTGGAGTAGCTTTATATGATGATACAGAGATTACTTTAGCTGATATTCCAGGTTTAATAGAGGGCGCTCATTCAGGAGTGGGATTAGGAATTAAGTTTTTAAAACACATTGAAAGGTGTAAAACTTTGTTACATTTGGTGGATGTAACTGAACAAAATTTAATTACATCATATAAACAGGTAAGAAACGAATTAGGAAAATATAGTAAAAATTTATTGAAAAAAGAAGAACTTATAGTCTTTAATAAGATAGACTTAGTTGGAAATAAGGAATTAATTGAAAAAAAAAAAGAGTTTAAAAATAAAATTAAAAAAGAAGTTTTAGTTTTATCAACAAAAAATAAAAAGTTAGTATCTGAAATTAAATCTAAATTATTGAAATATGTATATTAATAGATCTAAAACAATTGTAATTAAAATTGGTTCTTCTTTATTAATAAATGACAAAGGAGTAATTCGTAAAAAATGGTTATCTGAATTCGGTAAAGATATTAAAGAATTAATAGATCAAAAAAAAAATATTATTATAGTAAGCTCTGGAGCTATAGCATTGGGATGTAAGAAGTTAAATTTAAATAAAAAAAATTTAAAATTAGATAAAAGTCAAGCAGTTGCATCTATAGGACAAATAGAATTAATGAATTTGTTTAAAAAAAATTTGCCTTCTAAAAAAATAAATTTATCACAAATTTTAATAACTTTAGAAGATACTGAGAAAAGAAGAAGAGCGATAAATGCAAAAAGGACTTTTGAAAATTTATTTAGTTTAGGATTCGTTCCTATTGTAAATGAAAACGATAGTACCGCTACATCTGAGATAAAATATGGTGATAATGACAGATTGGCTTCACGTGTTGCTCAAATTTCAGGTGCTGATTGTTTAATATTATTATCAGATGTTGATGGACTTTATTCAAAGAATCCCAAATTGAATAAAAACGTAAAACTAATAAAAGAAATCAAAAATATCGACGGTAATATTGAAAAAATCGCAACAAAAAGTACAGGGCAATACGGTACAGGAGGAATGAAAACAAAAATCGATGCAGCAAAAATTTGTCAATTTTCTGGGTGTTATATGTGTATAGCAAATGGTCTAAATTTAAGACCAATTAAAGAAATTATAAAGAAGAATTTTTGTACATGGTTCTTGCCTAGATTATCAAAACTTGATGCAAGGAAAAAATGGATTATCAGTTCGATATCTCCTAAAGGTGAATTGATTATAGACCAAGGAGCAATTAGTGCTCTAAAAAAAGGCAAGAGTCTATTAGCAGCAGGAGTAAAAAAAGTTAATGGCAAATTCAGCAAAGGTGATCATATTAAGATATTGGACAAAAATATGAAAGAATATGCAAGAGGTCTTAGTTCTTTTACATCTGAAGAAATTTCGAAAATAAAAGGACAACATTCAAACAAAATTAGTGAGTTGTTGGGATATATTTCAAAGTCTGAAGTTATTCATAAAGATGATATGGTAATATTATAAATTTATGCAAAAAAATCTTAATAAAATTGGTAGAAATGCTAGAAAAGCTTTTTCAAAAAAATTAAATAATAAATTAAAAAATAAAGTATTAAAAAAGTTTGCTAAGTTGATAAAAATTAATAAAAAAAATATTCTAAAAGAAAATTCTAAAGATATTAACTTCGCCAGAAAGAAGGGTTTAAAAGAAAATTTAATTAAGAGGCTAGAGTTAAATAATAATAAAATAGATCAAATAATTAAGTCTGTTGTTGCTATAAGTAAATTCAAAGATCCTGTAAATATAATAAAAGAAAAATGGAAACGTCCAAACGGATTAAGAATAAAAAAAGTAACCATACCAATAGGAGTAGTGGGGGTTATATATGAAAGTAGACCAAATGTTACTTCAGATGTATCAAGCTTATGTTTTAAGTCAGGAAATTGTGTAATATTGAGGGGTGGATCTGAAGCATATTTTAGTAATAAAATAATATCAAACTTATTTAGAAAATCATTACAAGAATACAAAATAGATAAAAATTACGTTCAGTTTATAAAACTAAAAGATAGAAAAGTAGTTGACTTACTATTATCTAAAATGGAAAAATATTTAGATGTAATTATACCTAGGGGAGGAAAAAGCTTAGTAAAAAAAGTACAAGATTTATCAATTGTACCAACAATTGGTCATTTGGAGGGAATTTGTCATACTTATGTTGATAAACATGCTGATATCAATTTAGCAAAAAAAATAATAATAAATGCTAAATTAAGAAACACTAGTATTTGTGGCGCGACTGAGACTGTTCTAATTCATGAAAAATGCTTAAAAAAATTTACTAACCCTATTCTGCAAGAATTGGAAAAAAATAATTGTATAATTTATGCTGATAAAAAAATTAGAAAAATTTATAAGGGTAAATGTAGAATTGCTTTAGAACAAAATTGGTCTACTGAATATTTATCTTCAAAAATATCAGTCAAATCAGTTAGAAACGTTTCAGAAGCTGTTGATCATATCAATAAATATGGAACTATGCATACTGATTCTATAATCACTAAAAATAAAAACGCTTCAAAGTTTTTTTTAAAAAATGTTAAAAGCTCAATTGCAATGCTTAATACGTCAACTCAATTTGCTGATGGTGGCGAATTCGGTTTTGGAGGAGAAGTAGGAATATCAACGAATAGTTTACCTCCAAGAGGACCTGTTGGTCTAAATCAACTTGTCAGTTACAAATACGAAGTTTTTGGATCTGGGCAAATAAGAAAATAATTTGAAAAAAAAAAAATTGAATAAAATTGGCATACTAGGTGGAACATTTGATCCAGCTCATATTGGACATATAAAGATTTCTAAAGAGGCAAAAAGAAGATTTGCTCTTAAAAAGGTTATATGGGCAGTTACCAAAAAAAATCCATTTAAAAAAAAAACAAATAAAAATTTAAAAGAGAGAATTTTATACGCAAAAAAAATAAATATTAAAAATAAATTTATAAAAATAATGTTTTTTGAAGATAAAATTAAATCTAATCGAACAATTGATTTACTAAAATATTTAAAAAAGAAAAATAAAAATTATAAGATTTATTTCATTATGGGTGCTGATAACTTAATAAATTTTCATAAATGGAAAAATCACAAAGAAATTTCATCAAAATGTAAAATTCTAGTTTTTGACAGAAATAAATATAAAGCAAAATCGCAAAAATCAGTTTCTTATAGGAAATTTTTTAACAAAGGGTTAGAATATATTAATATTAAAAAAATCAATATTTCATCTTCTCAATTAAGGAAAAATTTGATAATTAAAAATCAATAAATGGATAAAATCTCCGATTTAAAAAAAATAATTATAAATACTTTAGATTATAATAAAGCTTTAGATATTGTGACAATTGATTTAGCTGGAAAATCATCTGTAGCAGATTACATGATTATTGCTAGTGGGACATCTTCAAGGCATATTCAGGCATTATCAGAGCAAGTTCTTGATCAATTTAAAAAAAATGGAGTTGCTGATACAAAAATTGAGGGTAAGGATAGTTTAGATTGGAAACTTGTTGATGGTATTGATTTAATAGTTCATATCTTTAATCCAGAAAAAAGAAAATTTTATGAATTAGAAAAAATGTGGTCAGAGATAATTCCCCAAGAAAGAGTTACTATATGAAAAGATATCTAATACTCTATTTGTTCTTTTTTTTAATATTTTTTCCAAAAAATCTACGTTCTGAAAGTAAAGAAAATATTTACGAGAAAATAGATTTATTCAGTGAAGTTTTAAATAAAATAAGTAAGGAATATGTGGATGATGTAAATCAAAGTAAAATTATGGATGCGGCGATAAACGGTGTCCTTCAATCTTTAGATCCTTACTCTGCATATATGTCTCCTGAAATGTATGAAGAAATGCAAACTGAAACAAGTGGTGAGTTTGGTGGATTGGGAATTGAAGTTAGTATGGAGGCAGGTGTAGTAAAGGTTATAACCCCAATTGATAACTCTCCAGCTGTTAAAGTCGGTGTTAAGGCTGGAGACTATATAATTAAAATTAATGAGTCCCAAGTACAAGGTAAAACTCTTGGCGAAGCAGTTGAATTAATGAGAGGGCCGGTCGGTTCAGAAATAGAAATCACAGTTAGAAGAATAGGGGTAAAAAAATCATTAATATTTAAAATTACAAGAGAGATAATACAAGTAAGCTCTGTAAAATCTCAAATTATTAATAAAAATATTGGATATTTAAGACTTACATCTTTTAATGAAAACAGTAGTAGTCAAATTAAAAAGGAAATAAAAAAATTTAAGAATAATAGAGATATTAAAAATTATATTTTAGACTTAAGAAATAATCCAGGAGGTCTACTTTCTCAAGCAATTAAAATTTCAGACTTTTTTTTAAATGATGGAGAAATTGTATCTACCAAGGGTAGAAAAAGTTTTGAAAATAGAAAGTGGTTTGCAAAAGATGGAGATATTTTAGATGGAAGTACACTCATATGTTTAATTAACTATGGTTCTGCATCTGCAGCTGAAATTGTTGCTGGCGCACTTAAGGATCATAAAAGATCTATATTAATTGGTGAAACAACATATGGTAAAGGATCAGTGCAATCAATAATACCATTAGATAACAAAGGAGCGATTAGATTAACAGTTTCGAAATATTACTTACCATCTGGTGAATCAATTTCTGAAATAGGAGTAACACCTGACTTTGAAATTGCTGAGGGCAGCGATGATTTTAGAATTAATACAGAAAGTGATAACCAATTAGAATTTGCTATTAAAATGCTTAATGGTTAAATGAAAGACAAATATAAAAATTTACCTCTAAGACATGGTGTTGGAATTGTTGTATTAAACAAGTTTAATAAAGTTTTCGTTGCAAAAAGAATAGATAACCCAAAAAATTTTTGGCAAATGCCGCAAGGCGGAATAGATGAAGGAGAGGATTTTTTTAATGCGGCTCTTAGAGAGTTAGAGGAAGAGACCAGTATTAAGAATGTAACTCTAATAAAAGAAGTTGATGGATTTTTAACTTATTTTCTTCCAAATCATTTATTAGGTATTATTTGGAAAGGCAAATATAAGGGCCAAAAACAAAAATGGTTTATTACAAAATTCAAAGGAGAAGAAACAGAAATTAATATTAAAACAAAAAAGCCGGAATTTTCAGAGTGGAAGTGGATAAATATTGAAAATCTTTCTGATAAAGTTGTAGATTTTAAAATTGATGTATATCGTCACATACAAAAAGAATTAATAAAAATTGTTTAATTTAGAGATAAAGATTTTAAAACTTCGACTTTATGATTTAATAAAAATCTCTTTTGATCGTCAATTTCGTTACTTGATAATTCTTTTTCAGCTTCTGAAATTGAATTACTTATATGATTTTTATCTAGATTTTTAATATCAAAGATTGAGCTAGTAAGAATTGAAAGAGAATTATCTTTAAATTCAACTATTCCATCATCAATATAAAATCTTTCTTCTTCTGCTCCACTAAAAATTTTTATTATACCTGGTTTTAAAAAAGAAATAATTGAAATATGATCTTTTAAAATTCCTAGTTCACCTTCGAAAGCAGGCACTACAACTTCTGAAACATTTTCTTTTTTTAAAAAAGATTTTTCCGGGTTTACTATTTCAATATTAAAGGTTTCACTCATTATGCGGCTGCTTCTTTTGCCATTTTTTCAGCTTTTTCTATAGCTTCTTCTATAGTACCTACCATGTAAAATGCTGCCTCTGGCAAATGGTCATAATCTCCCTTGCATATAGCATCAAAACCTTTGATTGTTGATTCTAAATCTACAAGTTTACCTGGGGAACCAGTAAATACTTCAGCTACAAAAAAGGGTTGAGACAAAAATCTTTGAATTTTTCTAGCTCGAGCAACGATTAATTTATCTTCTTCTGATAACTCGTCCATACCTAAAATGGCAATTATATCTTGTAAAGATTTGTAAGTTTGTAAAATTTTTTGCACTTCTCTAGCTACTCTATAATGTTCATCACCAACAATTCTTGGATCTAATATTCTAGAAGTTGAATCTAGTGGATCTACAGCTGGATAAATTCCAATTTCAGCAATTTGTCTCGATAAGACTGTTGTTGCATCTAAATGTGAAAAAGATGTTGCTGGAGCTGGATCTGTTAAATCATCTGCAGGAACATAAATCGCTTGAACAGATGTTATAGATCCTTTGTTTGTTGTAGTAATTCTTTCTTGAAGATTTCCCATATCCGTTGCTAAGGTAGGTTGATATCCAACAGCAGATGGAATTCTTCCTAATAATGCTGAAACCTCTGATCCAGCTTGTGTAAATCTAAATATATTATCAACAAAAAATAGTACGTCTTGGCCTTCCTGGTCTCTAAAATATTCTGCAACTGTTAAACCTGAAAGAGCAACTCTTGCTCTTGCTCCAGGAGGCTCGTTCATCTGACCATATACCAAGGCAGCTTTTGAACCTGTTCCATCTGGTTTAATTACTCCTGACTCAATCATCTCATGATAGAGATCATTTCCTTCTCGTGTTCTTTCTCCAACTCCAGCAAAAACTGAAAAACCTCCATGTGCTTTAGCAACATTATTTATTAATTCCATAATAAGAACTGTTTTACCAACACCTGCACCTCCAAATAATCCAATTTTTCCCCCTTTTGCGTATGGAGCTAATAAATCAACAACTTTAATTCCAGTTACTAGAATTTCAGTTTCAGTTGATTGATCATTAAATTCTGGAGCAGCTCTGTGAATAGGCCAATTTTCTTTAGATTTAACATCACCTTTTTCATCAATTGGTTCGCCTATGACATTTATAATTCTTCCTAAAGTTTCAGGTCCAACTGGAACTTTAATAGGAGCACCTGTATCATTAACTTCATCACCTCTTTTTAAGCCTTCTGTTGCGTCCATAGCAATAGTTCTTACGCTAGACTCTCCTAAGTGTTGTGCAACTTCTAAAACAAGTCTATTACCACCGTTATCACATTCTAATGCAGTTAATATTTCTGGAAGTTCTCCGTCAAATTTTACATCTACTACTGCTCCAATAATTTGTGTAATTTTTCCTTTTCTCATAATTATAAACTTTCTGCTCCTGATATAATTTCAATTAGTTCTTTAGTTATTGCTGCTTGACGGCTTCTGTTGTATTCAATTGTGAGCCTATCAACCATCTCACCAGCATTTCTAGTTGCATTATCCATTGCACTCATCCTAGAACCTTGTTCGCTAGCTGAATTTTCCAACATTGCTTTAAAAATTTGAGTTGAAATATTTTTAGGTAATAAATTGTTTAAAATTTCATCTTCTTCAGGTTCAAACTCATAATTATCTTGAGCTGAATTCTCTTCTACTTTTTTGGAAGATTTCAAAGGAATAATTTGCTGTTCTTGAGGTATTTGAGTTATTACGTTTTTAAATTGATTATAAAAAATTGTACAAACATCAAATTCTTTTTTTTCAAATTTGTTGATAATAATTTTACCAACTTTATCAGCGTCAAAATAATTGGCATTTTTTGATTCTTTAAATGAAATTTTCTCAATTATATTGTTTTTATAAACCCTTTTTAATTGGTCATATCCTTTTGATCCAACAGTAATAATCTTTAAAGTTTTTCCCTCACTAGTAATTTTTTGAAAATATGATTTAGCTTTCTTTATTATATTCGTATTAAAACCTCCACAAAGTCCCCTGTCAGAAGTCATAACAACACATAAATAAACTTTACTTTCGCCAGTACCTGCTAATAACTTTGGGGAATTTTCTATGTCTGTAATATTATTAGAAAGATTAAGAATAATATTATTCATCTTATCAGAGTATGGTCTTCCTTTTTCAGCACTCTCTTGTGCTCTTCGTAATTTAGCTGCTGCTACCATTTTCATTGCTTTTGTGATTTTTTGTGTAGACTTTACACTTGATATCCTTTTTTTTAATTCGTCTAAACTTGCCATTTTAAGATTTAAAGTTTTTTTTTAGTTCAGTTATAATCTCAGTTAATAATTTCTCTATATTTTCCTCAAGCTTTCCAGAGCTTTTTATAGAATCTAATATTTCTGGTTTTTCAGACTTACACTTGTCTATTATTTTTTTCTCAAATTCTGCAATATTTTTTTGCTCAATATCGTCTAAATGTCCTTTTACACCACAGTAAACTGAAATTACTTGTTCTGCTACTGTCATAGGTGAATATTGTTTTTGTTTTAAAAGTTCAGTTAATTTTGAACCTCTATTTAACAATTTTTGAGTTGAGGCGTCTAAATCTGATCCAAATTGAGCAAATGCAGCCATCTCTCTATATTGAGCAAGTTCAAGTTTCATGGATCCAGAAACTTTTTTCATTGCTTTTGTTTGTGCAGATGATCCAACTCTTGAAACTGATAATCCTACATTTATTGCTGGTCTAATTCCCTGATTAAATAATTCCGTTTCTAAAAATATTTGACCATCAGTAATAGATATTACGTTTGTAGGTATAAATGCAGAGACGTCACCTCCTTGCGTTTCTATTATTGGTAAAGCAGTCAAAGAACCTCCGCCATGCTCGTCACCAAGTTTTGCTGCTCTCTCAAGCAATCTACTATGTAAGTAAAATACATCTCCTGGATATGCCTCTCTACCAGGAGGTCTTCTTAATAAAAGTGACATTTGTCTATATGCTACAGCCTGTTTTGATAGATCATCATAAATGATTAAAGCATGCATACCATTATCTCTAAAATATTCTCCCATTGCACAACCAGTGTATGGCGCTAAAAACTGAAGAGGTGCTGCATCAGACGCAGTTGCAGCAACAATGGTAGTATATTCCATTGCACCAGCTTCTTCTAAAGTCTTTTCAATTTGTCTGACAGTAGATCTTTTTTGACCTATTGCTACATAAACACAATATAATTTTTGTTTTTCGTCATTAGACTCATTAATTTTTTTCTGGTTTATTATTGCATCTATCGCAACAGCAGTTTTCCCAGTTTGCCTATCACCAATAATCAATTCTCTTTGGCCTCTACCGATTGGAACCAAACTATCAATAGATTTAAGTCCTGTCTGCATAGGTTCGCTTACTGATTTACGTGGAATTATACCTGGAGCTTTTACCTCAACCCTGCTTCTTTTAGCTCCTTTATCTAATGCTCCTTTTCCATCGATTGGGTTTCCTAATCCATCAACTACTCTTCCTAATAATTCTTTACCGACTGGAGTGTCAACAATTGCACCTGTTCTCTTGACATTATCACCCTCTTTAACGGCTTTGTCATCACCAAATATTACAACTCCTACATTATCACTTTCTAGATTTAGAGCCATGCCTTTTGATCCGTCAGAAAATTCTACCATTTCTCCTGCTTGAACATTGTCTAAACCATATATTCTAGCAATACCATCTCCTACGGAAAGAACTTGTCCAACCTCTGAAACTTCTGTTTTATCTCCAAATTTTTTAATTTGTTCTTTAAGAATTTTTGTTACTTCAGAAGGATTTATCTCCATTTACACCTCTAACATTTTATTTTGAATTTTTTGCAATTTATTTTTTATTGAACTATCAATCATTATACTGCCAACTTGAACTATTAATCCACCAATTATACTTTCATCATGTTTAAAATTTAATTTTATATTTTTTCCAAAATTTTTTGAAAGTTCGCTTTTAATTTTTACAATTTCTGAGCTATCAAGTTTTTTTGCGGAGATAAGTTTTGCTTCTATCTCTCCTCTTTTATTTGAACAAATGCTTAAAAAATCATTTAATATATTTTCAATATAAAAAATTCTTCTTTTAAAAATTAAAAAATTAATGAATTTTTTAAATAATTGGTTAAACCCAAATTTTTCAGATATTAAAGAAATAATATTTAATTGATCTTCTTGTTTTAAGGTTGGATTTTTTATTGTTAAAATGAAATCATTACTTTCAGAAATTAGCTTATTTAGCGCAGAAACTTGATCTTCTATTTGATCTAATATTTTACTTTCTTCGGCTAGTTCATAAAGAGCTAGTGCATAGCTGTTATAAGCTGATATTGAAAAGTTTGAATTAGTCAATTTAAATCCTTGTTATTTGAAGATTTTTAAAAAATTGATTTTAATTAGCATAACAACAAAGCCTCTTCAAGCGGCAGATTTGAAAAAACACCTCAATTTAGCCCATTAATTAAAGTTAATTGGATCAACATCAACTGTCAGTTTTATTCCAGAACTCAAATTAAAACTTTTAAGTATAAATGAAAGTTTTTTTTGGATTGTTGATGCTTTTTTTGATCTTATCAACAGTCTATTTCTAAATTTCTTTTTAATTTTATAAACTGGTGCATTTACTGGACCTAAAATTTTAGCATCAATTCCTTTTGTTAATTGATCCTTTAATCTTAGAGCTTCTTTTTCTAATTTTTTTTCATCACTTGAAGTAATTATTAAGCTAATAAACCTTTCATAAGGTGGTAAATTATTCCTTTTTCTCAAATCAAGCTCATTATCTAAAAATTTTAAAGGATCTTGATGGACTATTTTATTAATCAAATCCGATTTAAGATTGTATGTTTGAAAATATACAGTTGCAGGTTCTCCTGTTCTACCGGCACGGCCGGATAACTGATGATAAAGTTGAAGATTTTTTTCGGCTCCCCTAAGATCATGTCCAAGAGATGAAAGCTCAATATCTAAAACAACAATACAATTCAAATTAGGAAAATGATATCCTTTAGAAATTAATTGTGTTCCAATCAATATATTTATTTCATTATTAATTATTTTCTTTAAATAGTCCTTTGAGGATTTTTTGTTCATTGTATCACTTGAAAAAATAAATGATTTGTACTCAGGAAAAATTTTTTTAACTTCTTCAGAGATTTTTTCAACACCTGGTCCACTAAAAACAAATTCACATTTTTCTTCTCTATTGCAGCTTCTGTCTATACCTGATTTAAAACCGCAATAATGACAAAGCAAACGCTGGATTTTTTTGTGATAAACTAAATTAATTGAGCAATTTGGACATGAAAAAACTTGTAAACAATTTTTACATAATACAAAAGGTGAAAAACCTCTTCTATTCAAAAAAAAAAGTACCTGATCTCCTTTTTTTAAATGAAATTTAACCCTCTCAACAGTTTTTGAAGATATCCATGATTGCTTTCCTAATTTATATTTTTTTAAGTCTATAAGTTCATGTTTTGGTAATTCTGCATTTTTAAACCTTTTAATAAGCCGTGAGTGAAAATATTTGTGTTCTTTTACATTTTGATAGGTTTCTATTGAAGGTATAGCCGTAACTAAGTTGATTGGAATATTTTCAAATTTTGCTCTAGCAATTGCCATATCTCGAGCATGGTAAGTTACTCCTTCATCTTGTTTATAAGATTGATCATGCTCTTCATCCACAATTATAATGCCAAGTTTTTTAAAGGGGAGAAACAAAGCCGAACGAGCACCTATAACAATATTAATTTTGCCTGAAGAAAGTCCACTCCATATAATTTTTTTCTTTTTTTTTGAAATACTGGAATGCCATACTGCTGGCTCGAAACCAAAAAAATCTTTAAATTTTTTCTCAAATTCACTTGTTAGACCTATTTCAGGAAGAAGAATTAAAACTTGAAATTTTTTTTCAATGAAATGTTTTATAACATTAAAGTAAACAATTGTTTTGCCGGAACCAGTTGTACCTTGAAGTAGATGGACATTAAAATTTTTTGTATTATTAATCATTTCGTCTAACGAATTTTTTTGTTCTTCAGATAAAGTATATTTTATAGGTTTTGTTAATTTGTTATAAAATTGGTACTCTTTATCGCTAAAATTTTCTACTATTTGGTTACTTAGCATATGCAATTTTAAACTCATACCTTTGGGGACTAGATTATAATTTGAAAACCAATTTATAAATTTTAAAGTGTTTAAATTCATAGCTGGAACAGAATGTTTTTTAATTATTTTTTTTAATACAAAATTTTTATTTTCTGATTTCTCAAATTCATCCCAAACTACTCCTGTCATCTCAGTTTTTCCAAATGGTACTGATACATAGTCTCCAGGTTTTAATTTAAGCTCTGTAATATAAGTAAAGGGATGATTAAAAATATTTGGTAATAGAACTGGTATTTTCATATTTGAATATGAAAAGATATTACGAGTGTATTTGTCTTTTATCCACTGATAAAGCTGCTTCTTTTATAGCCTCCGAAAAAGTAGGATGTGCGTGGCATGTACGCGCTATATCCTCAGAACTTGCTCCAAATTCCATTGCAACTGACATCTCTGCTATCATTTCGCCAGCGTGTGGTCCAATAATATGGACACCTAGAACTTTATCAGTTTTGCTATCTGCTAATATTTTTACAAATCCCTCGGGTTCATTTATAGCTTTTGCTCTAGAATTTGCCATAAAAGGGAATTTACCAACTTTATAACTTATTTTGTCATTTTTTAATTGTTCCTCAGTTTTACCTACAGCAGCTACTTCGGGGGAGGTATAAATTACCGATGGTATAACATCATAATTAACATAACCAGATTGTCCTGATATAATTTCAGCAACTGCAATACCCTCTTCTTCAGCCTTGTGTGCAAGCATTGGACCATCAATAACATCTCCAACAGCATAAATGTCTTGTACATTTGTTCGAAAATTTTTATCAACTTTTACTTTTCCTTTTTTATCTAAATTAACACCAATTTTATCTAAATTAAGATTTTTTGTATAAGGCTTTCTTCCAACAGAAATTAAAACAACATCTGATTCAATTTTTTCTTTTTTTCCATCTGGACGAGAAACTTCAATTAAAACTCCATTACTTGACTTCGTTATACTCTCTACTTTAGTTTTCAAATTAAAATTTACTCCTTGCTTAACTAATATTTTCATAAACTCTTTTGAAATTTCTCTGTCCATTCCTGGTGTGATATGATCTAAAAATTCAATTACTTCAACATTAGATCCTAACCTAGACCATACTGATCCCATCTCTAAACCTATATAACCTCCACCAACAATAATCATTTTTTTTGGGACTTTTGGTATTTTTAAAGCTCCTGTAGACGAAATTATAGTTTTCTCGTCAAATTGAATACCTGGAATTGAAGAAGGCTCAGATCCAGTACTAATTATTGTATATTTCGTTTCGATTATTGTTTCGTTTTTATCTTTATCGGTAACTATAATTTGGTTTTTATTTTTGAAACTTCCAGTACCTTTAAAGTATGAAACTTTATTTTTTTTAAATAAAAATTCTATGCCCTTAGTTAAAATCGTAACAGCCTTATCTTTATTTTTCATCATTTTTTCTAAATTTAACTTCAGATTGCCAATCTCTATTCCAATTTTTTCAAAATTTTTTGCTTTATGATAGTTTTCCGATAAATTTAATAGACTTTTAGATGGAATACATCCAATATTTAGACAAGTTCCTCCCAATGTGTCTCTAGACTCAACGCAAGCAGTTTTAAATCCAAGTTGAGACAATCTGATAGCACACACATATCCACCAGGACCACCTCCTATAATAACTGCATCAAATTTTTCTGACATTCAAATATCCAAAAGTAATCTACTTGGTTCTTCTAAACTTTCTTTTATAGTCTTAAGAAAAGAGACAGAGTCTTTTCCATCAATGATTCTATGATCATAAGATAGTGCCAAATACATAATTGGTCTAACTTTTACATCACCATCAACTACTATTGGTCTCTCAACAATGTTGTGCATCCCTAAAATTGCTGACTGTGGAGGATTGATGATAGGTGTTGATAACATCGATCCATAAACACCTCCGTTACTTATAGTAAAAGTTCCACCTTGGAGATCATTAATTCCTATTTTGCTTGAATTGGCCTTATCAGATAGTTCTTTAATACCCTTTTCGATTTCTGCAAATGAAAGCTCATCAGCATTTCTTAACACAGGAACTACTAAACCTTTTTCAGTTCCTACTGCAAAGCTAATATTATAATAATTTTTATAAACTATATCTTGACCGTCAATCTCAGCATTAATTGCAGGAAATGACTTTAAAGCAACAACCGATGCTTTAACAAAAAAAGACATAAACCCTAGTTTAATTCCATATCTTTTTTTAAATTCTTCCTGATTCTCACTTCTCATTGAAATTATATTGCTCATATCAACTTCATTAAATGTAGTAAGCATTGCTGCATTTTCTTGCGCCTCTTTTAATCTTTTTGCAATAGTTTGTCTAAGTCTTGTCATTTGAATTCTTTCCTCAGGACCATATTTTTCTTTTCTTTCATTTGGCTTTGGATTGATACCCATAGCACCAAGTAAATCACCTTTTAATATACGTCCGTCTTTTCCTGTGCCTTGAATTTTATCTGTATCAATTTTTTTCTCATCGATAATTTTTCTGACTGCGGGTGAAAAATGATTTGACTTACCATTTTTTTCTCCAGCTATTTCATCAGACAAAACTAATATTTCTTCATCATCAGGCTGAATTGAAGTTTCTGAATTTATAGGTATTTCTTCTTGAGTTTTCTCAGCTTTTTTTTCAATTTTAGTATCTTCATTATCTATTGTCTCCTTTTTTATTTCTTTTGGAACAATTTTTTGAATTTTTTTACTTTCTTCTTTTTTATCAGTAGATTCTTTGTTTTCTGAAATTGTACCAAGAACAGCACCGACTTCTACAGTATCACCATCAGTAAAGTTTATTTCAGAAATTACTCCATTTACAGGGGAAGGTACTTCTAAATTCACTTTATCTGTTTCTAATTCAACAATTGGCTCGTCTACAGAAACAGACTCACCTTTATTTTTTATCCATCTTGCTATAGATGCCTCTGTTATACTTTCTCCTAAAACTGGAACCAAAATTTTTTCACTCATGTGTTTCTATTTAAATACCTCTTTAATAATTTCTTCTTGTTGAGAAAGATGCCTTTTTGCATATCCAGTTGCTGGAGATGCCGCAGGATTTCTTCCAATGTAAGAAACTTGATTATTATTAGCCCCTATATAGTCCAATGTCCATTGTATATAATCTCTCACTGAAAACCACGCCCCCATATTTTTTGGTTCCTCTTGGCACCAATAAAATTTAGCAATTTTTTTATATGGTTTTAGCTCGTTAGCTAAAGATTTTGCAGGAAAAGGGTAAAGTTGTTCGATTCTTATTAATGTAACATCATCCTTTTTGAATTTCTCTCTCGCTTCAAGTAAATCAAAATATATTTTCCCCGAACACAAAATCACTTTTTTTATTTTATCTTTTTTCTTCAGATTTATAAAATTATAGCCTGATTCATTAGCATGATCTCCTAAAATTCTATGAAAAGAATTATCTTTACTAAAATCTTCTAAATTTGAAACACAATACTTATTTCTTAATAATGATTTTGGCGTCATTATAACTAATGGTTTTCTGAAATCTCTATGTATTTGTCTTCTTAACGCATGAAAATAATTTGCGGGCGTCGTACAATTCATTACTTGTAAATTTTCTTGTCCACATAGCTGTAGAAATCGTTCTAATCTTGCTGACGAATGTTCAGGACCTTGTCCTTCATATCCGTGAGGTAATAATAATACAAGCCCTGAAGCTCTAGACCATTTTCTTTCACCCGAAGCTATAAATTGATCGATAACAACCTGAGCTCCATTTGCAAAGTCACCAAATTGTGCTTCCCAAATTGTTAATGTTTCTGGCTCAACTAAACTATAACCATACTCAAAACCAAGAACTGCTAATTCAGATAATAAACTATCGACTACTTCAAAGCTTTTTTGATTACTTGATATATTGTTTAGTGGTATGTATCTAGAATTATCGTTTTGATTTCTAAGTACTGAATGTCTTTGACTAAATGTTCCCCTTCCTGAATCTTGGCCTACTAATCTTACCGGAAAACCCTCCTTTAAAAGAGAACCAAAAGCCAAAGCCTCAGCACTCGACCAATCTATATTCTTTTTTTCTAAAATAGATTTATGTCTGTTAGAGAAAATTCTATGAATAGTTTTATGAACATTTAAATTTGTCTCAAGTTTATTAATCTTTTCTGAAATTTGAGTAATAATATCTAGATCAACACCAGTATCACCTCTTCTATCCTTTCCTTTTTTAGGTTGATATCTAGACCATGTGCCCTCAAACCAATTTAGTTTAGGTTTATAATCTTTAGCAGTTTTAAATTGATCTTCTAATAATAATTTAAAATTATCAATCTGAGTTTTAAAATCATTCTCACTAATTAAATTTTCTTTAATTAGCCTATTCCCATAAATATTAAGAGTGGTTGGGTGCGATCTTATTTTTTTATACATTAAAGGTTGAGTGAATGATGGCTCGTCTCCCTCATTATGACCAAACCTTCTATAGCAAATGATGTCTATAACAACATCCTTATTAAACTTTTGTCTGAACTCAATAGCGATTTTTGCACAATGAACTACAGCTTCAGGATCATCTCCATTACAATGAAGAATTGGAGCATCAACAATTTTTCCAAGATCCGATGGGTAAGGACTTGATCTTGCAAATTCGGGACTCGTTGTAAATCCAATTTGATTATTTACTATTATATGTATTGTTCCGCCAGTATTGTGCCCTTTAAGACCTGACATAGCAAAACATTCTGCTACTACACCTTGTCCTGCAAATGATGCATCTCCATGAATTAAAATAGGAATCACTTTTTTTCTGTCTTTATCTTTATGAAAAAATTGTTTAGCCCTTGTTTGCCCTAAAACTACAGGGTTTACAGCCTCTAGATGAGAAGGATTATCTGTTAAGCTAACATGCACTGAGTTGCCGTCAAACTCCCTGTCAGATGAAGCGCCTAAATGATATTTTACATCTCCAGCAGAGTCTTCTTTTGACAATATTTGTTCGCCTGCGAATTCATTGAATATTCTTTTATAGGATTTTTGCAAAACATTAGCTAAAACATTCAATCTTCCTCGATGGGGCATTCCTATTTTAACTTCTTTAATCCCCAATTGACCACCTCTTTTGATTATTTGTTCAAGTGCAGGAATTAACGACTCAGCACCATCTAAACCAAATCTTTTTGTACCAACATATTTTTTTGCTAAAAATTTCTCAAAACCTTCTGCTTGAATTATTTTATTTAGAATTGCCTTTTTACCATTTAAAGTAAAATTAATTTGATTTTCTATTTTTTCCATCCTTTCTCTAAACCATACTTTCTCAACAGGATCAGAAATGTGCATATACTCTGCACCAATTGTTGAACAATAAATTTTTCTTAGTCTGTTTAAAATTTCATTAATAGATGCATAGTCTGTGTCTAAATAAGAGCTTAGAAATATTTTTTTATCATAGTCCTCTTTTTTAAAACCATGGTCTGAAGGATGAAGCTCATGTAAATACTCTCTTTTCATTTGACCAAGAGGATCTAAGTTTGCAATTAGATGACCTCTAATCCTATAAGCCCTTATTAAAGCAATTAATTTAATTGACTCAATTTTTTGTGACTCTAAGTCTGACCCAATAGATCCATTTTTATTTTCAATATTTTGAGTTTTATTAATTTCAATTTTTATCTTATTTGGATTCCAAGTTGGACCTTTTATTTCCCTAGCAACAGAATTTAAATCTTCTTTAAGGCTTCCAAAGTAGCTTTTCCAGCTCTCGGGTAATGTTGGGTCATTTTCCATATACTTTACATACATATCCTCTATGAAATTGATATTTGCCTTACTTAGAAAAGATGTTTTTTGATAGTTTAGATTTTTTGGTGAACTCATTAAATTATACTTATTATAATATGTAGTTAATAATTTTAAAGTGACAATTTTTCTATCAGTGTTTTTCCGATATCTGCGGGTGATTTTGCTACTATAATTCCAGCTTCATTCATAATTTTTATTTTCTCCTCAGCGCCTCCTTTTCCTTTAGAAATTATTGCCCCAGCATGACCCATTCTTCTTCCAGGCGGGGCTGTTAGACCTGCAATAAAGCCGACGATTGGTTTTTTAATCTTGTGATTTTTAACAAATTCTGATGCCTCTTCTTCGGCGGTTCCCCCAATTTCTCCAATCATTAAAATTGACTTTGTTTCTGGATCATTTAAAAATAAATCTAAGCAATCAATAAAGTTTGTTCCATTAATAGGATCTCCACCAATACCAATACAAGTCGATTGACCTAGACCATTTTCAGTAGTTTGTGCAACAGCTTCGTATGTTAGAGTACCCGATCTAGAAACAATACCAACAGAACCTTTCTTATGAATATTTCCAGGCATTATTCCAATTTTACATTCATTGGGCGTAATTATTCCTGGACAATTTGGACCTATTAATCTTGAACTAGAATTTCTTAATTTTTTTTTTATTTTTAACATATCCAAAACTGGGATTCCTTCGGTGATACAAACTATAAGTTCTACTGATGCCTCTATTGCCTCAATAATTGCAGAAGAAGCAAATTTAGCAGGAACATAAATCATTGTAGCATTTGCTCCAGTTTTATCTTTTGCTTCTTTAACCGTGTTAAACACTGGTCTATCTAAATGTATTTGACCGCCTTTTTTAGGCGTTACTCCACCTACTAAGTTTGTCCCATACTTAATTGCTTGTTCTGAATGAAAAGATCCATGTGAGCCTGTGAAACCCTGACAAATAACTTTTGTATTTTTATTAATTAAGACAGACATTAACTAATAGCCTTAACTATTTTTTTTGCAGCATCCTCTAAATTTTCAGCTGAAATTAATTTGAGTCCCGAATTATCAAGTATTTTTTTTCCCTCTTTAAAATTTGTACCAGCAAGTCTAACAACTAGTGGAATATGGATATTCATTTTTTTAGCTGCGTCAACCATGCCTTGGGCTAATACATCACACCTCATTATACCACCAAAAATATTTATCAATATTCCTTTTACATTTTTATCAGACAAAATTATTTTAAATGCAGCAGAAACTTTTTCTTTTGATGCTCCACCTCCAACATCTAAAAAGTTTGCAGGCTCCTCTCCATATAATTTTATTATATCCATAGTTGCCATTGCTAGTCCTGCCCCGTTAACCATACAACCAATACTTCCATTTAATTTGATATAAGATAAACCATATTGGCTAGCTTCAATTTCTGATGGATCCTCTTCATTTAAATCTCTTAGATTTAATATCTCTGGATGTTTAAATAATGCATTATCATCAAAATTAATTTTTGCATCTAAACACAAAACTTTATTTTCTTTTGTTAATATAAGTGGATTAATTTCAACCATATTTGCATCAGTGTCTATAAACATTTTATAGATAGATTTAATTAAAGATACTGCTTGATTTTTTAAATTTCCATTTAAATTAAAAATTTTAATAATTTTTTCACATTCGTCATTTGAAATTTGATCTTTTAAATCTATTTTAGTTGTAATTATTTTTTCTGGTGATTTACTAGCTACTTCTTCAATATCTATACCTCCTTGATCACTTGATATAAATGCTATTTTAGAACTTGCCCTATCGACCAGGCATGATAAATAAAATTCTTTTTCAATATTTGACGACTCTTCAACATAAAGTCTTTTTACCTCTTTGCCTTCTGGGCCAGTTTGATGAGTTACTAGCTTCTTGCCAAATAACTCTCTCGATGATTTTTCTAATTCATCGAGTGTTTCTAATATTTTTACTCCTCCTGCTTTTCCTCTTCCTCCAGCATGAATTTGAGCTTTTAAAACAAATTTTTCTGTTTTTAATAATTTTGCTTTTTCCAACACTTCTTCAACAGATAATCCAAATACTCCAAAAGGTACATTTGCTCCAAATTTTTTTAGTAATTCTTTAGCTTGATGCTCGTGAATATTCATTATTTTTCTAAATCAGGATCAATTTGACATGCAGCTTTCCAAAGAGTCTTTACTGCATCAATAGAGTGCATAAATTCTTTTTCTTCTTTCTCATCTAGATCAATTTGCTCTATTTTTTCAACACCGTCTTTACCCACAATTACTGGTACACCCGCATAAACATTTTTGACACCATATTCACCATTTAATTGAACTGCACATGGTAGTAGTTTTTTTTCATTATTTAAATATGCTTCTGCCATTTGAACACCCGATGCTGCTGGAGCGTAAAATGCTGAACCTTTTTCTAAATACTTAACAATTTCTGCACCACCATCCCTGGTCCTTTGATTTATTTCTTCTAATCTTTCTTTGGTTATTTTTCCTTCTTTAATTAAATCTTGCAAAGGTTTTCCAGAAACTTTTGTAAATCTTGGCATTGGAACCATAGTATCTCCATGTCCACCCATTACCATTGCATCTATTTCTTTTACAGGAACATTTAGTTCTAATGATAGAAATAGTTTAAATCGTGAACTGTCCAAAATTCCTGCCATACCAACAATTTTATTAGCAGGAAGACCAGAGAATTTTTGAAGAGCCATCACCATGACGTCTAATGGATTAGTAATGCATATTATAAATGCGTTTGGAGCATTTTCTTTTATTCCTTTGGCTACTTGTTTGATAATTTTTAAATTTATACCTAGTAGATCATCTCTACTCATGCCTGGTTTTCTTGGTACTCCTGCTGTAATAATGATTACATTTGAATCTTTAATATCTTTATAATCGTCCGTACCAGAAAATTTTACATTAAAACCATCAACTGATGAAGATTGCGCTATATCTAAAGCTTTTCCCTTTGCAATTCCACTTGCAATATCAAATAAAACAACTTCATTTACTAACTCTTTAGTACCGATTAAATGTGCAAGAGTTCCTCCTATTTGACCTGCTCCAATTAAAGAAATTTTTTTAGTCATAATTGAAATTATCTTTTATTGATAACTAGTAATTATTCAATAAAAATCTAAACCTTTATGTTAATTATCTTCAGTTAACTTAGAGCATATAGCCATATCATCAGATATATAAGAACCTTTAAAATGAGATTTGTTTTTTTCCCAATTTTTTTTGCCATCAGTTATGTAATTATTGAATAACTCTTTTCTACTTTTTTCTGCCTCCTCTTGAGCGTCCTCTAATTTTTTTTTCTCGTCAATAACCTTTAATTCGACAGCTTTAAATAGCAGATTATTAGAAATTTCTATGAAACTCTTTGAAGTCACAGCATCAGATTTGAGAATAACACCTGAGGCATATGCGTAAACTGCACTACATCTTTTTAATAAGTATATTTGGGTAGAACCATCCTCTAAATCTTTTTTATCTAAATAATCTTTCAGAGTAAAATCGAAATTTGCTTTTACATTATTAATAAAAAATAAAATGCTAGCAGAAAATATTAAAACAAAAATTTTTTTCATAGGACATAATTATAATTCAATTAAGGTCCATAAGCTACTTTTGGTAACCAAGTGACTATTTCAGGAAAGTTAAATACTATGGCAACTGCTATTACTTGAAGGATAACAAATGGAATTATTCCTTTATATATATTTGTTATAGAAATTCCTTGAGGAGCAACACCTTTCATATAAAATAAAGCAAAACCTACTGGTGGGGTTATGAATGAGGTTTGCAGTACTACAGCAAACATTACTATAAACCAAACTAGATCAACTCCAAGATCTACCATTACTGGTGCCAAAAATGGTAAAATAATTAGAGTAATCTCAATCCAATCTAAAAAAAATCCTAATAAAAATGCAAAAATTAAAACTACAATTACAACTCCATTTGTTCCAAAAGGTAATGCTTTGAGAGTTCCTTCTATTAGTTCATCACCACCTAAACCCCTTAAAATTAATGCGAACATTGTAGCTCCAACAAAAAGTGCAAAGATATAAGCTGTAGTATGAGTTGTTTTTCTAATCACAATTTTTAAATCTGCAAATGACAATCTTCCCCTAAGTATTGCTAATAATGATGCTCCTAATGCTCCAACTCCAGATGCTTCAGTTGGGGTAGCAATCCCCATAAATATACTTCCTAAAACAGCAACAATTAATAAAGCTGGTGGAATAATAGATTTTAAAACTCTTAAGACTATTTTAAAATCTACTGGTTCAGCATCTTTTGGTAAAGGGGCAGCTTTTGGGTTCATATAAGCGTAAACAACAATAAAAATTGTATATAATAAGCCTAGCAACAATCCTGGAAATACAGCACCCATAAATAAATCACCAACTGATATTCTTACTTGGTCTCCCATAATTACAAGCATAATACTTGGTGGTATCAAAATTCCTAAAGTCCCAGTCGCACAAACAACTCCACAGGCTAAATTTGGATTATAATTATTTTTTAACATTAGGGGTACGCCTAAAATAGTTAGAAGTACTACGGCAGCACCAATAATACCTGTAGAAGCTGCAAGCAAAACTCCGATAAATACAATTGAGATAGCAAGTCCACCTCTTGTTTTACCGAACAATTTAGAAAGATCAGTCATCAAGTCCTCTGCAATACCAGATTTATCCATCATTATTCCCATAAAAATAAACATAGGTAGTGCAACTAAAACCCAGTTTGCCATGACTCCATAAAGACGATAAACAACCATAGATGCAAAACCAAAATCAACACCATAAAAAGTGTCAAATAAATTATCTGAAAGCATTGAAATAAATATAAACAGAACACCCAAACCTCCCATAGTCCAAGCAACAGGGAAACCGTAAAATATTAATGTTATAAAACTAAAAAATAGGGCAATAGCTAAAAAATATTCTGAAACCAATGAAATCATTTTTTATCCTCAAAACCAAATCTTAAAGTTGTTATTATTCTAACGATTCTTGAGAATCCAGAAATTAGTAACAAGAAAAAACTTATTACTAGAAAGCCTTTGACAAACCATCTTGCTGGTAAACCATTCGCAGATGTTGATCTTTCACTTGTAGACCATGAAAGTTCAAAAAAAGGAACAGCATAATAAAGGACAAGAATTACAAATGGTAAAAATAAAATCAAAATACCAAATAATTCAAACCATAATTTTTTTCTATAACTAAGTCTCTCACTTAAAACGTCAACTCTTACATGTGAGTCCACAATATATGTTGATGAAAGTCCAACTAACCATCCAATACAATAAAGATGCCATTGCAGCTCCTCTAGTTCAATCATTCCATTTTTAAATACGTATCTTAAAACTACATTAAGAATAATAACTGCAACTAATATTACCCAAAACCAATTAAAAAATTCACCAATCTGTAATACAAAATTATCTATCTTTTGCGTTATAGGTGTATGTCTAAGCTGTAATTTTTTATCAAGAGAACCTTCAACAGATGTAAAATCTTTAGACATATTTATTTTCCTTAAAAACAAAAGCAGCCAGTAAAACCGGCCGCTTTTGTTATTATAATCAACTTTTTAAGTATTAAATACTAAAAGTTTCTAGGTAAATATCCCCATTTTTGCCAAACATCATACTCTTTCATGAATGCTTGTTGAGATTCCCATACTCTTTTAAAGTCAGCATCTTTCGCAGATTGTTCATCCATGACTCTAGCACTAACTTTTTGTAGTTCTCTCAATACACTATCAGGCAATCTAGCAGCTGTTACACCTTTAGAAGGAAAAGTTCCAATTTGTTTTCCTTGTAAAAATTCACCTGTTGTAATTGCTCTCATAGCTGCTGCTGTACAAGCCATTTCGAATAAAGCTTGGTCAGCTGCACCCATTTTTTTCCATAAATCTAAATTGATCATGAAATGAGTTGAAGTTGATACTTGGTGCCAACCTGGAAATAGGTTGAACTTAGTGATTTTATGAAAACCTAAAACTTCATCAATCGCAGGCATAGAATATTCAGTTGCATCTAAAGTTCCTTTTTCTAGAGCAGCAAAAATTTCTCCACCAGCCATCAAAGTTGCAGATGCTCCTATTTCATTTAAAACCATTCCTCCTAAACCTGAGAAACGAATTTTTAAACCTTTAAGATCTGCTAAGCTAGTTATTGGATTTCTATACCAGCCAGCTGTTTCAGGTCCAATTGTACTACATAACAAAACTTGAATATTTTGTTTGTTATATATTTCATTAGCTAATTTAGCTCCTTCTCCTTCAAACCACCATGCAGCATATTCCCATGGTTCCATTCCAAATGGTACAGCCGCAAAAAGTACTGCTGCTGGAATTCTTCCTTGGTCATACGCCATGTAGTTATAAGCTGCTGGCAAGTCACCTTTACTAATTGAAGGTGAAATTTCTAAAGGTGGAAGAATTTTTCCAGGCTCGTAAACCTTTAATTTAATTCTACCATCAGTCGCTCTATCCAATGTATCTGATAAACGTGCTACAGGATCTCCTAGAGCAGGCCAACCAGTGTTAAAAGTAGATTGTACTTTCCATCTAATCTTTTCTGCTGCACTTACTTGCTGTAGTGAAAAAGTAATCATCAAAGCAAAAACAGCAAAAAGACTAATAGATGTTTTCATCAGTTTTTTCATTATTTCCCTCTCTTCGTTTTAAGAGTTGTTAATTAATAAAAAAAGAACATTCCCAACTCTTGCTTAAAATGCTCTCCATGCTTCCTCGTAAAGATTTATCATTTCCTTTACAGAGGGCACTCTCGGATTAAGGCCAGGCGCTCCAGATATCTCGGCATCTGTTGCCATATTTTCTAATTGGTCCTCAAAATTCTTTTGATCAATACCAAAATTTTTCATTGATGGTACTTCAAAATCTTTATTAATTTTATACAGTCCTTGTAATAATTTTTTACACGCAGTTTCATCATCATCATCTACTAGAGCAAATTTCCCTGCTCTACTACAATCTGCATAGCGACTTTTAGCATGATCAACTGAAAATTCTGTAATTGTAGGTAATAGCATTGCATTACTTAAACCATGTGGAACTTTAAAATTACTTCCTAATGGTCTGCTCATTCCATGTACTAGACATATTGAGGCATTTGAAAAAGCCAAACCTCCTAAAGTTGCAGCTAACATTAAACCTTCTCTTGCTTTTATATCTTTAGGGTTTTTATCTACTGCATATATATTTTCAGTAACAAGTCTTATTGTATCAAGTGCCATTCTATCTGAGAATAAAGTTGCTTTCTTGCTAACATAAGCTTCTATACCATGCGTCAAAGTGTCAATCGCGCTATCAATAGTTAATCTTCTGGGTTTAGATAGAGTTAATTCATAATCAATAATGGAAACTATGGGAACAAAACCTTCACCTCTACATGATATTTTTTCTAAATTATTAGTTCTACTATCAATAACTACAGCATGATGAGTAACCTCTGATCCAGTTCCGGCGGTTGTTGGTATTGCAATAATTGGTAAACCCTTTTTATCAAAAGTTCCAGGTGGTTTATAATCTTGTATGTCTCTACTATACTGTGAAAGAACTGCTATAGCTTTAGCTGTGTCAATTGGACTTCCTCCTCCAAAGCCTATCACAGCATCATTCTTATTTTTTTCTAACATATCAATGCCTTTTAAAACAACTTTGTCTGTGGGATCAGGGATTGTGTCATCAAATACATTAGAATTTAATCCAGCTTTATTTAAAACCTCCTGCAATTTTTTGACATATCCAAATTGAACCATTTGTTTGTCAGTAACAATTAATGGTGATTTTATTGATCCTAAAATTTTTATAATTTCTGGAAGTTGACTAAGACTTCCTTTGCCAATTTGTAAATATCTTGGCACACACACTCTTACATTATCCCTAATACTCAAAGAGTACCTCCGCAATAAGTTAATCTTTAAGTTATAATTAAATTATATGTAAAAATTAGAGTCAATAGTGTATTATCCTTAAGTGATAATATTTTTCTCATTTAAGCAATATGTTGAAAATGGAAATTAATTGATATAACTTTAAGAAAAATTATAAAAATGGAACTCATTAGTCACTTTATTGACGGTAAATTATATTCAGATAAAAATTGTAGAAAAGGCAAAGTATTTAATCCAGCAACTGGAGAACAAATAGCCGATGTTGAATTGGCTAGTAAAGATATAGTAAAAATGGCAGTGAAAAACTCATTGCAAGCATTTGATAAATGGTCAAAAACAACGCCAATAACTAGAGCAAGAATTTTTTCAAAATATAAAGATTTATTAGTTAAAAATATGAATGAACTAGCTGAACTTGTTTCGAAGCAACATGGAAAAACAATACCAGATGCAAAAGGATCTATTCAAAGAGGTATTGAAGTTGTTGAATATGTAACTGGTATTACATCTTCCCTAAAAGGTGAACATTCGTCAAATGTAGGAACTAATGTTGACTCACATACGCTTCGTCAACCGCTAGGGGTTTGTGCTGGAATAACCCCATTTAATTTCCCAGCAATGGTACCTATGTGGATGTTTCCAGTTGCTATTGCTTGTGGAAATACTTTTGTTCTTAAACCTTCTGAAAAAGATCCAAGTTGTCCATTAAAATTAGCAGAACTAGCAATAGAAGCTGGTTTTCCTCCTGGAGTATTAAATTGTGTAAATGGAGACAAAGAGTCTGTAGATGCTTTATTAGAGGATAAAGATGTGCAAGCCATTAGTTTTGTAGGCTCAACACCAATCGCAGAATATGTTTATCATACAGGAACAAAAAACAATAAAAGAATTCAAGCACTTGGAGGAGCAAAAAATCATATGGTTATAATGCCAGATGCAGACGTTGAAAAAACAACAGATGCGATTATTGGCTCAGCTTTTGGATCTGCTGGTGAAAGATGTATGGCAATATCTGTTGCAGTATGTGTTGGCAAAGAAACAAATAATAAAATTAAAAAATCTCTACTAGAAAAAACATCTAAATTAAACGTTGGACCTTATACTGACGAAAAAACAGATTTTGGACCTCTAAGTAGTGAAGCACATTATAAAAAAGTTCTAGGATATATAGATAGTGGGGAGAAAGAGGGAGCTAAATTATTAACTGATGGAAGAAATTTTAAGAAACAAGGCTATGAAAACGGTTATTTTGTTGGACCAACTATATTTGATGAGGTTAAGCCTGAAATGAAAATATACAAAGAGGAAATATTTGGACCAGTTTTAAGCATGATGACAACTAAAAAATATGAAGATGCTTTAAAATTAGTTAATGATCATGAGCTTGGAAATGGAGCAGCAGTGTTTACTAAAAGTGGTAATATAGCAAAACATTTCACTGAAAATGCTAAAATTGGAATGATAGGAGTTAATGTTCCAATTCCTGTACCTGTCGCTTATCATAGTTTTGGGGGTTGGAAGCGTTCACTTTTTGGAGATCACTCGATTCATGGTCCAGATGGGGTAAGATTTTATACAAAACTTAAAACTGCTACTATTACCTGGAATGAAGATAATGCTGGCCCAGAATTTACTATTCCAGTTCTATCTTAATTTTAAAATATTTTATGAAATCTCGAACATCTCCTAGGAGAATACTTAATATAATGGAAGAGATCTTAACAGATCCAGACAACCTTACTGCTAAAAAAATTTCACAAAAACTAAAAATTCCTTTAGCAACTGTTTACCGTCAACTTGAAATTTTATGTGAGGAAAGGTTTTTAATCCAAAACGTTAACAAAACATTTATACCTGGTCCAAAAATAAGAGAAATTATTTTAAAAAGTTTGCCTTATGAGCCAAAATTTACGTTGAGAAGATCTTTTTTGAGAAAATTAACTGAGGATATACAAGAAACAGTTAGCTTATCAATGCCTATTGGAACAAAATTAGTTTATTTTGATAGAATTCAATTTCATTGGCCTATGCAACTTAATTTGGATGCGGGAGATCATTTGCCTTTGCACGCCTCAGCATCTGGAAAACTTTATTTGTCATTTCTTGAAAACAGTAATGCTATCCAAATATTTAAAAATATAAAAACTCCTAAATCAGCAAAAAATACAATTATAGATGTCTCTCAATTCAAAAAAGAATTAAATAAAATAAAAAAACAGGGATATGCATTTGATAATGAAGAGTGGTTCAATGGCATGGCTGGTTTATCTGTGCCTATAACAAATAATAATTCTCTTTATTTTTGTTTATCAACTCATACTGCAAAAAGTAGAAAAAATATTGAAGATTTAAAAAAAATCTTACCACTAATGCTCAATGCAGCTGAAAATCTTAAAAAAATTCTTTTTTTTAAAAACAAAAACTAAACTGTTACAAGCATTTTTTTAATTTCTGCTATAGCCTTTGCTGGATTTAGTCCTTTAGGGCAGGAATTAGTACAATTCATAATAGTATGACATCTATATAATTTTAGTTCATCTGCAACTTTTTTGAGTCTTTCTTTTCTATCTTCATCTCTACTATCCATTATCCATCTGTAAGCTTGTAATAAAACTGCAGGACCAAGGTATTTGTCACCGTTCCACCAATAACTTGGACATGAAGTTGAGCAACATGCACACATTATGCACTCATATAATCCGTCAAGTTTTGATCTATCATTAATTGATTGAATATTTTCAACATTATCATTTTTTTTTGAAGTTTTAAGCCAAGGCTCTACAGACGCATATTGTTTATATAATGTATTTAGATCGCCTATCAAATCTTTTAAAACCTTTAAATGTGGTAATGGATAAATATTAATGTCTCCTTTAATCTCAGAATGTGCTTTTGTACAAGCTAAACCATTTTTGCCATCCATATTCATAGCGCATGAACCACAAACACCGTGAGCACATGATCTTCTATAAGCTAGAGACGGATCAATTTCATTTTTAATTTTATTTAAAACGTCAAGAACTTTCGAAGGACAGTTGTCCATATCAACTTCATAGGTATCAATTCTTGGATTTTCTCCTGATGACGGATCCCACCTATAAACATTTACTTTTCTAATATTTTTTGATCCAGTTTTATCTTTATAGTATTTTCCTTTTTGAACTTTTGAGTTTTTTGGTAAACTAATTTGTACCATTAATAAACTCGTTCTTGAGGTGGAAAATATTGCACATCATTTGTTAATGTGGATCTTGTAACTGGTCTATATTTTATTTGAGTTTTTGTTCCATCACACCAAGATAAAGTATGTTGCATAAATTTTTCATCGTCTCTTTTTGGATAATCTTCTCTTGCATGAGCTCCTCTACTTTCTTTTCTATAATATGCAGAGTCCATTGTAGTAATTGCCTGTCTAATCAAATTATCAAACTCCAAAGTTTCTACAAGATCAGTATTAAATATAAGAGATTTATCTTTTACTGAAATTTCATCCATACCTTCGAAAGGTTTTCGTATTTCATTTACTCCCTCGCTCAATGTTTTTTCAGTTCTAAATACAGCACATTTTGATTGCATAGTTTTTTGCATTGAAATTCTTAATTCAGCTGTTGTGTTTTTTCCTGAAGAGTTTCTCAATTTATCAAATCTTTTTAGGCACTTGTCGGTTTCTGACTGAGATATAACTTCATGAGGAGTTCCTGGCTTTACCAGTTCAGATGCTCTTTTAGCTGCTGCCCTTCCAAAGACAACAAGGTCTATCAATGAATTTGACCCAAGCCTATTAGCACCATGCACTGAAACACACGCGGCTTCGCCTATAGCCATTAATCCTGGGACTGTTTGATTTGATCCACTAGCACTTAAAACTTCAGCTTTGTAATTAGTTGGTATTCCTCCCATATTGTAATGAACCGTTGGTACCACAGGTATAGGTTCTTTTGTAACATCAACATCTGCAAACAATTTTGATGACTCAGATATACCAGGCAATCTATCTTCGATTACTTTTGGATCTAAATGATCTAAATGAAGATGAACATGATCTTTTTCCTTACCAACACCTCTTCCTTCATTTATCTCTATTGCTATTGATCTGCTAACTACATCTCTTGAAGCTAAATCTTTTGCCTTAGGAGCGTACCTCTCCATAAATCTCTCACCTTTTGAATTTAATAAATACCCACCTTCGCCTCGAACACCCTCAGATATAAGAGTTCCGTGACCATATATTCCTGTAGGGTGAAATTGAACAAATTCCATATCCTGTAAAGGTAAACCTGCTCTTAAAACCATTGCATTTCCGTCACCAGTACATGTGTGTGCTGAGGTTGCAGAATAATAAACTTTACCATAACCACCGGTGGCAATAATTGTTATATGAGATCTAAATCTGTGTATTGTTCCGTCATTTAGGTTCCAAGCTATTAAACCTTTGCATTCTCCATTTTTCATTAACAAATCAAGAGCAAAATA
This sequence comes from uncultured Pelagibacteraceae bacterium, assembly GCA_902560625.1. GTDB lineage: Bacteria > Pseudomonadota > Alphaproteobacteria > Pelagibacterales > Pelagibacteraceae > Pelagibacter. Next base: position 8,521 of record CACEMD010000003.1, on the reverse strand, counting down.
TTCAATAAAAAATTCTGTATTATGTTTTAACGCTTGTCCGTACAAAGTATGAAGTATTGCATGACCTGTCCTATCAGCGGCTGCACAGGTTCTTTGGACTGTTTCATTACCATAATTTTTAGTCATTCCCCCAAAAGGTCTTTGATATATTTTTCCATCCTCAGTTCTACTAAACGGAACACCATACTGTTCTAATTCTAATACTGCTTTAGGCGCTTCTTTACACAAATATTCAATACTATCTTGGTCTCCAAGCCAGTCAGATCCTTTTACAGTATCATACATATGCCATCTCCAATCATCCTCTCCCATATTTCCAAGTGCTGCTGAAATGCCACCTTGAGCTGCAGAGGTATGACTTCTAGTTGGAAATACTTTAGAAATACACGCTGTCTTCAACCCAGCCTCGCTTAGGCCTACAGCTGCTCTTAATCCAGATCCACCAGCTCCAAGAACTACGACATCGTATTCATGATCGATTATATTATAAGATTTCATACTTTTAAAAATAATAACATTATTATTGTTAATATAGGAATAACTATAGCAGATAAAAAGAGTATTTTATTTGCGACATTTTTAATTTTCTCATTGTGCAGATAATCCTCAAATATTTCACTTATATTTAATGCAGAATAGAAAAATGCAAAAATGACAAGAAAAGAGAACAAAAATTTTGATGGCTGAGTAGTGAAGAATAACACTACTTCTAGATAATTTTTATCGTAAATTGATACCAGGTTAATTATAAACCAAATCATTAATGGTATTAAAATTACAGAACTAATTTTTAGAAATAACCATTTTTTTGTTACATTTATCATTTAAATTATATGCTTCCCAAGCAAGTATACCAGTATTGTTATTAAAAAAGATCCGATTATCACAATAATTCCAGTTATTTTAGATACTTTTAAATCAAAACCATAACCCATATCCCAAAATAGATGTCTAATTTCACTTAAGATTTGAAAACTAAAAGACCATATAATACTTATAATCAAGAATTTACCAAACGAACTTAAAAGAATTTTTTGAATGACTTCATATACTGTTTCCCCAAAAAAAAGTGAACCAACCCAAAAACAAATCAAAGTTATAAATAAAATATTTATCACACCTGTAATTCTATGAGATATAGATACAAGCGAGGATATATGCCACTCATATACTTGAATATGGGGAGATATCGGGTTTTTATTTTCCATAAAAATCATTTTTAATTAAACTTTCAGCTATCTCAACTGCATTTAATGCTGCACCTTTTAAAAGATTATCAGATACAATCCAGAGATTGATGGAATTATCATTTGAGAAATCTTCTCTTATTCTTGAAATGAAAGTTTCATATTTATTTTCAGCTTCAACAGGAGTTATATAACCCCCGTCTTTATGTTCATCCACCACCTTGCAACCAGGTGAAGACGATAAAACTTTTTTAATTTCGTTTAAATCATATTTTTTGTGAAATTCCACATTTGTACTTATAGAATGTGATACTAGTACTGGAATTCTAACACACGTTGATGTTATTTTTATTTCTTTATCTAAAATTTTTTTTACCTCATCGTGATTTTTTTGCTCTTCTTTGGTTGATCCATCTGCTAAAAAGCTATCAATATGTGGTATGGCATTGAATGCTATTTGTTTTGTAAAGTTTTTCGGTGCCAATTTTTTTTTGTCTAGAAAATCTTTTGTTTGTATCAAAAGTTCGTCCATTGCTGCTTTTCCAGCACCTGAAACAGATTGATAAGTTGAAATAACAATTCTTTTTATACTATAAAGATCATGAAGCGGTTTCAACGCTACTACAATCGGTATAACTGAACAATTTGCATTAGCTATAATATTTTTGTTTTTAAAATGAATAAGATCTTTTGAATTCACCTCAGGTACAATTAAAGGAATATCATTATCTTTTCTAAAAAATTTTGAATTATCAATCACAATAGTTTTTTCTGCAGCTTTTGTTGCCCATTTTTCTGCTATAGAACTACCAGCTGCAAAAAATGCTATTTTAACTTTCAAAAAATCGAATGTCTCAAGATCTTCAACAGTATATTCTTTGCCTTTGAAGCTAATTTTTTTTCCTGCGCTTTTAGATGATGCAATTAAAAAAATTTCAGAAGTAGGAAAATTTTTTTTTTCCAAAACTTCTAAGATTTTTCTTCCAACATTACCTGTTGCTCCTACTATGGCTATATTCATAAGTTTATTTAAGATTTATACTAAATGAAAGGTAAATCGCAAACTTTTCCAGTGCAATTATTTCCATTAATAGATATTTGAAATTCCTGTGTATCTTTAAAATAAGGTTTATTTACCATTGCAATACCTATTACTTGCTTAAACATTGGATTAAAAGAACCAGATCTCAATTCCCCTATTAATTTATTATTTATGTCATACATATTAATTGAGCCTGTTACGTTAATTTTCTTAGAGTCTATTTTAACTCCCATAAGTTTTTTCTTAACGCCCTCTGACTTTACTTTTTTAAGTACTTCTTTTCCTAAAAAATTAACTTCACTGTCTAAATTAACATATTTGTCAAATCCACATTCTAACGGATTATCACCTATATCCATATCATTCCCGTAAGATAACAATGAACTTTCTAGTCTCTCTATTAAATTTGGAGCGCCAGGTTTTACATTAAACTCAACACCAGCTTCAAACAACTTGTCATAAAGTGCTAGTCCTGCTTCGGTATGTTCCATGTAAACTTCATATCCACCTTGCTTTGACCATCCAGATCTTGCTATTAAATGTTTTGATCCACCAAACTCATAATAATCAAAACCAAAAAATTTTAATTCTCTAATTTTTGGGCCTAAAACTTTTGCCATTAAGTCGAACGATTTTGGACCTTGAACTGAAAATATATCTATTTTAGCTTCAAAAATATTTACATCAAAATTATTTCCTATTGCAAGCCCTTTAGCAAATAATTCTACGTCTGAGTCTGATAATGATATCCACCATCTTTGATCTGATAATTTTAAAATCACAGGGTCATTTATCAACTTGGCTTTATCATCAATAATTGGGGCATAATAGCATCTTCCAACTTTTGCTTTCGAAAGATCTCTACATGTCATTAGCTGTACTAATTTGTAAGAATCTTTACCATTAATCTCCACTTGCCTTTGCCCAGCTGCATCCCAAACTTGAACGTGTTCTTTTAAATGATGATATAATTCTTCTAGAGGTCCACCAAATCTTGTTGGTAGAAGCATATGATTATAAATTGTATAAGCTGTAACTCCCTGTTCTTCTATTCTTGAGGTATACGAAGTACTTCTTAGTCTTCTAGACTTTGATATAAAATATTCTTTCATTTTTTTAAAAATTCTATTACTGATTTTCTCATTTCAAAAGCTCTTTCAAAAATTATCATATGTCCACAGTTGGTAATAACTTTAACTTTTGAATTTTTAATTTTTTCTACCATTTTATTTCCTACTTCAAGTGGTACCATTTTATCAAGATCTCCAAAAATACATAACGTCGAACAATTTATTTTTTCTAAAGAATCTTTTCCGGACTTATAGTTGTTGCACGCTCTTAAGTCCACATACAAAATTTCACGAATTTCTCTTGTTGAGTTTATAATTTTTTTTACTGGGTTTCCTCCTATAAAGGCTTTTGAGCCTTCATATCCCCATTTCATCATAAGTAACAATGCCTTTTCATCTCCAGCTTCCGCTAAGTCTAAAAGATCCTGATTTACTGGCAATTTATATGATCCTGCAACAAGTACTAGTCTTTCAATTAATTCTGGATATCTAGATGCAAAATCTATGCCAACCAAACAACCTTGGGAGTGACCTATAAAATTTATTTTTTTTAAATTTAATTCATTAGCAAGATCTTTTACCCAATCAGATATTTCTTGTATCGAAGATAACGAAGGACCTTCAGAATCACCATGTCCAGGAAGGTCTACTGCTAAAACATTAAAACCTTGAGATGAATAAAATTGCTCGTGTAATGACCAAACAATATGACTAAGGCCACTACCGTGCATTAATAATATGGTAGGCTTTTGAATATCTATTTGTAAGCCTGCAGTAGAGACAAACACGTCCTTTTCATTTACTCGAAAGATCAGTTTATCTCCTTGGCCTTTTTTCTTAATTCAAATTTTTGTATTTTTCCTGTTGACGTTTTTGGAAGTTCACAGAATTCGACTTTTTTAGGAACTTTGAAATTAGCTAAAGTTTCTTTACAAAAAGCAATTAACTCTTTTTCAGTAACTGGTTTATCTTTCACCATTTCGATAAATGCACAAGGAACTTCACCCCATTTTTCGTCAGGTTTTGCAACTACCGCAGCTATAGATACGGATGGGTGCTTAGCTAATGTATTTTCAATTTCAATAGATGAAATATTTTCACCTCCAGAAATAATAATATCCTTAGATCTATCCTGTATCTTAACATATCCATCTGGATGCATTACTGCCAAATCTCCGGAATGAAACCAACCACCTTTCATTGCCTTTTCAGTTGCTTCTTTATCTTTAAAGTAACCTTTCATTACAACATTTCCTCTTATCATTATTTCACCGATTGTTTTCCCGTCTTTTGGAACCTCTTTCATACTTTCAGGGTCCATTATTGTTACTCCCTCTGTATTTGGATATCTTACTCCTTGTCTTGCTTTTATCTCATTTAATTTATCTTCATCAAATTCATTCCATGACTCATTCCATGCACATTGAGTTACATGTCCATACGTCTCTGTTAATCCATAAACATGCATTACTTCAAATCCAAGACTTTTCATTTTTTTAAAAATAATACTTGGAGGAGGTGCACCAGCAGTTAACACATAAACTTTATGTTTTAATTTTTTTCTATCAGCTTCTGGCGCTCCAGTGATCATATTTAAAACAATAGGTGCACCTCCAAAATGTGTTACTTCATATTTATCAATTAATTCAAATATTTTCTTAACATCAACATTTCTAAGGCAAATTGTTCTTCCATTTAACATTGGAACTGTCCAAGGATAACACCAACCATTACAATGAAACATTGGTACAACAGTCAAAAAATTTAATCTATTTGGCATATTCCACGCTGTTGCGCTTCCTGTTGACATTAAATATGAGCCTCTGTGGTGATAAACAACTCCTTTAGGGTTCCCAGTTGTCCCAGACGTATAGCTTAAAGAAATAGCCTGCCATTCATCTTCTGGCATTTTCCAATTATATTCTTCGTCGCCGGTATTTAAAAAATCTTCATATTCTAAATCACCAATTTTTTCTAACTTTGATTGATCAGCAAATTTATCAAATATATCTATAATAGTGATTTTTTTATTTATTGAGCTTAAAGCTTTTTTTACCTCAGCGTGAAGCTGTCTATCGACAACAAGAACTTTGGCATCACTATGTTCTAATATATAAGCAATAGTTTTTGCATCTAATCTAATATTTATTGTATTTAACACTGCACCAGTCATTGGAACTGAATAATGAGCCTCAAATATTTCAGGAGTATTAAAAGCTAAAAATGAAACAGTATCTCCTTTATTAATTCCAATTTTCTCAAGTGCACTCGCAAATTTTATACATCTTTTAAAAACCTCACTCCATGTATATCTCCTATCCTCATAAACAATTGCTTCATAATTTGGGTAAATATCTTTTGCTCTTTGAAGAAAAGACAAAGGTGTCAATGGAACAAAATTTGCATTATTTTTATCTAAATTTGTGTTGTAATGACTCATAATTAATTAAATTTAAAGTCCATTATATATCTACTTCCGGTGGTTGCAGACAAATAATGACTATCAATTCGTGGTAAAACCCTATTAAAATAAAAACTAGCAGTTTGTATTTTATCTTCGTAGAAGTCTTTATTACTTGAATATTCTTTATAGCATACTCCTAATACTTTAAGCCATGCATATCCTACTGAGACATAGCCTAAAACTCTCAAGTAATCGTTTGATGCTGCATTCGCATCATCTCTAGAATTTTCTATTTTATCTTTCATCCAATTTGAAAAGCTACTTAGCTTATCAACATAGATTTCTAGTGTTTTTATAAATGGTTTTAGTTCATCACTGTTTTTATCAAGGTCACTTTTGATCATGCTGATATATTTATCAATTATATCTCCATTTTTATTTACTAATTTTCTAAAAACTAAATCAATTGCTTGAACAGAATTGGTTCCTTCATAAATAGGTGTTATTCTATTATCTCTATATAACTGTTCAATTCCTTGGTCTTTTGTGTAACCATAGCCTCCAAATATCTGCATTGCGTCACTAGTAATTTCCATTCCCATATCTGAGAATAAAGACTTAACTACTGGTGTCATTAATGAGACCATATCTAAAGCATCTTGCTTAATTTTTGTGTCATTATGATATAAGCTAACCTCAGTTTGTTGGGACAACCAAAAACATAATGCTCTCTCTCCTTCAATAATTGATTTCATATTTAACAAAGTTCTTCTTATATCTGCATGCTCTATAATTAGGTCTGCACTACCATTTTTTGATTTATTATTATTGCTTTTTCCCTGTTTTCTCTCTTTTGCGTAGTTTAAAGAATTTTGATAAGCAATTTCAGATAATCCTAAACCTTGTATACCAACAACTATTCTCTCTAAATTCATCATTGTAAACATTTGGCTTAACCCTTTATTTTTTGGGCCAATTAAATATCCAGTTGCATCATCAAAATTAAGAACACAAGTTGCTGAACCCTTGATACCCATCTTTGTTTCTATTGAACCTGTAGAAATTCCGTTTCTTGGACCAATTGAACCATCTTGATTAACAATAAACTTTGGTACCAGAAATAAACTTATTCCTTTTGTTCCTTGTGGTGAGTCACTTGCTCTTGCAATAACTAAATGAACAATATTTTCCGTTAAATCGTGATCACCAGAGGTAATGAATATTTTTTGGCCAGTTATCTTAAAAGTTCCATCTAATTGCTCTATCGCTTTTGACTTTAGCATTCCTAAATCGGTACCACATACAGGTTCTGTTAAGCACATTGTTCCACTCCATTTACCCTCAACCATTTTTGGAAGATATTTAGTTTTTATTTCATCAGAAGCGTGATGATGAATACAATTATATGCACCTAAAGTTAATTCACTATATAACTTAAATGAAAGACTTGATGATGAAATCATTTCATCAAAAAATGCACTTACAGTTTTTGGCATACCTTGTCCTCCATATTTTGGATCACAAGATAAGGATGTCCAACCATCTTCAATAAATTTTTTATAGGCTTCTTTGTAACCTGGAGGTGTTCTTACAATTCCATTTTCTAAGACTGTAGGATTTTCGTCACCAGATTTTGCTAGAGGTAATATTAAATTTTTATTTATCTTTGCTGCTTCTTCAAGAATATTTTTGACTAAATCAGTTGTTACTTCCTTATACCTTTCGATCTCATTATAGTTTTTATTGTCTCTTAGCTTTTCATAAAGAAAAAGCATATCTTCAACTGGTGCATTATAAATAGTCATTTTTTTGATATTATAAATATATTTAAAATAGTTATTTTTGCAAATAAGCAATAATAGCATCACCCATTTCTTTTGTAGAAACTTCCTTTTTTCCTTTAGATAAAATGTCTCTAGTCCTCAATCCTTTATCTAGTACACTTTGTACAGATTTATCAAGTTCATCAGCTTCCTTATCTAAGTTTAACGAATATCTTAAAGCCATTGAAAAGCTCAAAATTGATGCTATTGGATTAGCAATACCTTTTCCCTCAATATCTGGAGCTGATCCATGTACTGGCTCATACATTGATCTCATGTTTCCATCTTTATCTTTTGCTCCTAAAGATGCTGATGGTAAAAGACCTAAAGATCCCGTTAACATTGCGGCTTCATCCGACAATATATCTCCAAATAAATTATCAGTAACAATAACGTCAAATTGTTTTGGATTTCTTAATAATTGCATAGCACAATTGTCTGCTAACATATGATCTAACTCAATTTCATTAAATTCTTTGTCATGAAGAGATTGTACTTCTTCCTTCCATAACTGTCCTGCTTCCATAACATTTGATTTTTCACAAGAAGTGACTTTATTTTTTCTTTTTTTTGCTAAATCAAAAGCTACTCTAGCTACTCTCTCGATTTCACTGCTAGTATAAGTATGCGTATTTATTCCTTTTCTCTCACCATTGTTAATAGGCTTAATTCCCCTCGGCTCACCAAAGTAAATTCCTCCTGTTAACTCTCTAACTAGCATTATATCTAATCCAGAAACTATTTCTGGTTTAAGGCTTGAAGCATCTACAAGTTGTTTGAAACAAATTGCAGGTCTTAAATTTGCAAATAGTTTTAACTCTTTTCTAAGTTTTAAAAGTGCTCTCTCTGGTTTTTTTGAAAAATCAATATTGTCCCATTTAGGACCTCCAACAGCACCCAACATTACTGCCTCACTTTCTAATGCTTTAAAAAAAACTTCATCAGTAATTGGAACTCCATGTTTGTCATAAGCTGCACCTCCAACCAGATCTTCA
>CACEMD010000002.1 GCA_902560625.1 uncultured Pelagibacteraceae bacterium | reverse complement strand
TCCTCCGGATGCTATTATTGGTATGTTCACTATGGATGAAATTTTAAACATTAGATCAATATCATAACCAACTTGGGTACCATCTCTGTCCATTGATGTTACTAATAGTTCACCTGCGCCACTATCTTCCATTTTCTTTGCATACTCGATTACATCTATTCTAGTATTATTTCTTCCCCCATGAGTAAATACTTCCCATTTTTTTTCACTCTTTTTTGCATCAATTGCAACTACAATACATTGAGAACCAAATTTTTTTGAACTTTTAATAACTACATCTGAATTTTGAACTGCAGCAGTATTTATAGAAACTTTATCAGCTCCACAGTTTAAAAGTTTAGTAATATCATCAACACTTCTCACTCCACCACCTACTGTTAAAGGTACAAAACACTTTTTTGAAGTTCTCTCTACTACATCATAAATTGTATCTCTATTTTCGTTTGATGCTGTAATGTCCAAAAAACAAATTTCATCAGCTCCACCATCAGAATAAATTTTTGCTTGTTCAACAGGATCTCCTGCATCTTTTAAGTCTACAAAGTTAATGCCTTTAACAACACGCCCATTTTTAACATCTAGACAGGGTATTATTCTATTTTTAAGCATTTATTTCTTTTGCTAACTCCTCTAGTTTTATGTCTCCATCATATATAGCTTTGCCAACTATTATACCCTCTATATTTTTTAAACTTTTGGCTTTTCTAATATCATCCATTGAGGATACACCACCAGATATAATCACTGGACAATTTGATATCTCCGCAATTTTAGATGTTTCCTCAAAATTAGGGCTTTGCTTTGTTCCATCTCTATTAATATCCGTATAGATTAATCTGCTAACCCCATAATCATTTATCTCTTGCAAAAAATCTGTTGTTAATTTATTTGAATTTTCTTTCCAACCAGATACAGCTAAATATCCATTCTTAGCATCCAAACCCAATGCGATTTTATTCGGAAATCTTTTACAAGCTTCTTTTAGAAAATTTTTATCTTTAATTGCAGCACTACCTAAAATAACTTTTTCGACACCTATATCAGTATATTTTTGAATACTTTCAAAATTTCTAATTCCTCCACCTATCTCAATTTTAAGATCAAATTTGCTTACTAGACCTTTGATTAAATCAATATTAATAGTTCTTCCAGTCAACGCTCCATCCAAGTCAACTATGTGTAAATTTATAAAACCGTGATCTTTATATTTTTTAGCTTGCTCAACAGGGGACATCTCATATTCAGTTTTACTGTTAAAGTCCCCTTTGATTAATCTCACACACTTTTTATCTTTAATATCTATTGCTGGAAAAACTTTCATTTACTTTGATCCATAAATAAATTCTAAATTTTCAATAAACATTCCTTCGATAGATGTATATAATATAAGTAATGTCAAAAATATGTGGAGTAACAATGGAGCTAGATTAAAAAGGACTCCCTGATTTTTATTTCTATAGAATATTAAACCTATTGAAAGTATTCCACTCGTTACCCAAAATAAATCAATAAAAAACATATCTATAAACTTATAAAATTATTAATTATTCTTAATCCCAATTTATCGCTCTTTTCAGGATGAAATTGTGTTCCAAATATATTTTCCTTCTCAACAGAACAAACAATATTTGACGAATAATTTGTTGTTGCTGAAATAACATTTTTATCTTCAGGAATAAATTCGTAACTATGAACAAAATACATGTGTGAATTTTTTTCTACCCCTTTTAAAATCTTGCTATTTTTTAAAATATTAATTTGGTTCCATCCAATGTGAGGTAACTTGTATTTCCCTTTTTGGTTATCAATCTTAGAAACTTTACCAGGTATCCATCCTAAACCTTCTGTCTCTTTTTCCTCGTAACCAATATTTGCAAACATTTGAAGACCAACGCAAATTCCAAAAAGAGGTTTTTTATTATTTATTACAAATTCATTTAATACATCAATCATTCCACTAATATTTTTTAATCCATCTATACAGCTCTTAAATGAACCCTGTCCTGGCAATACAAGTTTATCACTAGATTTGATTTCGTTTAAGTCAGAAGTTACTTTAATATTAACTTTACTTTTAGCAACTTCCTTAAAAGAATTTATTACAGAGCTAATATTGCCCGATTTATAGTCAACAATTGTGACATTCATTAAATTTATAAAGAACCTTTTGTAGAAGGAATTGATTTTTTATTTCTTGGATCCATTTCTAATGCTGATCTTAAAGATCTTGCCAAACCCTTAAAACAAGACTCGATAATATGATGACTATTGTCACCATAAATATTTTCAACATGTAAAGTAATTCCTGCTGCTTGAGAAAATGCCTGGAACCATTCTTTAAAAAGTTCAGTATCCATTTCCCCAAGTTTTTCTACTTTAAGCTTTACCTTCCAAACTAAATAAGGCCTATTGGATACATCTATTGCAACTCTAGTTAATGTTTCATCCATTGGTATTATGGTATGAGCATACCTTTTGATGCCCATAAATTTTTTGGAAGCTTTTTTCAATGCTTCACCTATAGCTATTCCTGTGTCTTCAGTTGTATGATGTAAATCAATATGAGTATCGCCTTTAGCCTTTATATTCATATCAATTGATGAGTGCTTTGATAACTGTTCAAGCATATGATTTAAAAAACCTATTCCTGTATCAATCTTATAATTTCCCTTACCATCAATATTTAGATCAACACTAATGCTAGTCTCTTTGGTTTTTCTGTTTATTTTACCTTTACGCTTCATAATTAAAACAGGTATACATATATTATTCAATTATGGCAATAATTCTAAGGTTGGTCTTGAACTATCAAATTTAATATCCATCTATATCCTATGACTACAATAGTATTAGTAAGAAAAAACAATGAAGTGGTGGTTGCTGGTGATGGTCAGGTCAGTATGGGCAACACAGTAATTAAAAGCACTGCTAAAAAGGTGAGAAAAATTGAGAAAAGAAATGTGATAGCTGGTTTTGCAGGTTCAACAGCAGATGCTTTGACTTTATTTGAAAGACTAGAATCTAAGCTCGAAAAACATGCTGGTAATTTATCAAGAGCAGCAGTTGAATTAGCAAAGGACTGGAGAACTGACAAATATCTTAGAAGATTAGAAGCCTTGATGGCCATAGCTGATAAAGAAAAAAGTTTTATAGTTTCAGGAACTGGAGATGTTTTAGAACCAGAGGGTGACGTAATAGGTATTGGATCTGGTGGAAACTATGCACTAGCTGCGGCAAAAGTTTTAATGGAAACAGATATGAAAGCTGAAGAAGTTGCAAAAAAATCTATTAAAGTTGCTTCAGACATATGCGTATTTACAAACAACAATCTTAATGTAGAAAAAATATAATGGAAAAATCAAACGTTACATCATTAATACCCAAAGACAAGATATCTGATGCTACATCTGTAGCAACATCTTTATCCCCTAGAGAAATAGTTTCAGAACTAGATAGATTTGTAGTTGGACAAAATAATGCAAAAAGAGCGGTTGCCATTGCTTTAAGAAATAGATGGAGAAGACAAGCTTTAACTGGAGACATGCGAGATGAGGTGCTACCTAAAAATATTTTAATGATTGGTCCAACAGGTGTAGGTAAAACTGAAATTTCGAGGAGACTATCAAAACTTGCAGAAGCTCCTTTTGTAAAAGTTGAGGCGACAAGATTTACTGAAGTTGGTTATGTTGGTAGAGATGTTGAACAAATAGTTAGGGATTTGTTGGAAATTGCTATTTCAATGGAGAAAGTTAAAAAAAGAAAAGAAGTTAAAACCCAAGCTCAAAAACTTGCTGAAGAGAGAGTTTTGGACGCTCTAGTCGGAAATAAAGCAAGTGTAGCTACCAGAGAAAGTTTTAGGAAAAGATTAAGAAATGGTGATTTAGACGATAATGAAATTGAGGTTGCTGTAAATGAAAGTGGAAATATGCCATCTTTTGAAATTCCAGGTATGCCAGGTGCAAATATTGGAATGATAAATATTTCAGAAGTTCTAGGTAAATCAATGGGTAATAAACCAAAAAAGAAAAAAATGAGTGTCAAAGAATCGTATGAAATTTTAATGAATGAAGAGTCAGACAAACTTATTGAGCAAGATAAGATTATAAAATCTGCAAAAAACTCAACTGAAAATAATGGAATAGTTTTTCTAGATGAGATAGATAAAATATCTGCTAGGACAGACAGAGTGGGTGGCGATGTTTCAAGAGAAGGTGTTCAAAGGGACCTTTTGCCTTTAATTGAAGGTACAACTGTAAGCACAAAATACGGTCCAATAAAAACTGATCATATATTATTTATTGCTTCAGGAGCTTTCCAACTTGCTAAACCATCAGATTTATTACCGGAACTTCAGGGAAGATTGCCAATAAGAGTTGAGTTAGACGCTTTGACTAGTGATGACTTTAAAAGAATTCTTAAAGAGCCTGATAATAGTTTAATCAAGCAGTATAAAGCGCTTTTAAAAACTGAAAAAGTGGATTTGGAATTTACTGATGATGGAATTGATGCGATTGCAAATATTGCGACTGAGGTAAATTCTACAATAGAAAATATTGGTGCAAGAAGACTACATACAATCATCGAAAGAGTTTTAGATGAAATCAGTTTTACTGCAACTGACAGAGCTGGTGAAAAAATTATTGTTAATTCTGATTATATCAAGAAAAATTTAGGAGAATTAGCTAAAGATACAGATCTATCAAAATTTATTCTATAAATCATTTTTTTTTAAAGTTATATTAAAACTACCCTGACTTTCGTCATTAATAGAACTAAAATCAATATTTTTTATTTTTTTCATCAATTCATTATCATTTTTAATAAATTCAGGCACTGAATATTTCAACATACCTAAATTGATTGATTGATAGGGATCATCCTTATTTTTTGACCTTGAACCTCTCCCTGTAATAACATTTATTTTGTTAACACTCTGAGAAAATGATTTTTCTATAAAATTTTTAATAGTTTTATTTGCTTCATCCAATGTACATCCATGTAGATCTATTGTTTTGATATTTATATTTTTTTTATTTTCAAAATAATTAATATCTTTATTTTCAACTTTATCTTTACTTTTTATAAAATTTTCCCAATCTTTTTTATCTTTTTTTGAAATTTTTTTAATCAATTAAACTTGAGTATCTACTAGCAACCAGTTAGGATTAGATGATCGGCTATCTCTTGAAAACTTCCATGTATCATGTACTTTTTTAACTTTATCAGGATCTCCTGACATAATATTTTTATTCTTATCTTTTATACAAGTTATAATTTCGCTTACAAAATCAACAGTGACCTCTAACATGTTATTTTTCTGTTCATGATCTTTAATGTTTGCCGAATTAATACCTACAAATGTAGTGTCTGAAATTAACCCTTTGCTTTTTCTCTCTTTTATAGCTGCATCAAATTGATCAAAAACAGTTTTATCCAATAAATTTTTTACATCTTTTATATCTCCACTTGCAAAACTAGTAATTATATTTTCGTAAGCTATCTTAGCTCCTTTAATAAATTCTTTTTTTGCATCTTCATTAAAATTATTGGCATTTAATTTTGCATCATTTTGTTTTTCTGGAAATTCATGAGGAAAGCTTGTAGAAACATTTTCTTCATAGCCTGTTTTTTTGCCTAATATTCCTCTTAATCTTAAAAAAATAAAGCCTGCAATCATTGCTAACAATATAATATCTATATATTCAAAACTATAATTCATCATTTAATAATATTTACTATGTTGATATATTTCAACTGACAATTTACACTAAAAACATAACAAATGAACGCACTATTAGTATTTATTATATGTATTCCATTAATAGAGATTTATTTATTTATAAAAATTGGTTCTCAAATAGGCGCATTAAATACAATTTTACTAATTTTAATGACAGCATTTATTGGCATTATTTATGCTAGATATGAGGGTTTTAATACTTTGAGGTCAGGGATTTCTCAATTAATTAAAAATGAAATGCCGATATACGAGATTGTGTCAGGAGCTGCAATTGCTTTTGCAGCACTTTTACTAATTTTACCAGGCTTTGCGTCCGATTTTATTGGCTTAATATTAATCTTTCCACCTACTAGAAAATTATTACTGAATTCATTTTCTAAAAAATATTCAAAAGGTTTAAAGAAAAAAAACTTTATTGAAGGAGAATTTGAAGATATTGATGATAAAAAAAAAGATGAATAAAAAATACAAAATTTTATCTCAATTTGTAAAAGATCTTTCATCAGATACTAAAGATGTTGAAACATACTTATATGTTCAAGATGTAATTTCTAGATATCATCTAAATATTGAAATTAATTCAAAACCCTTGAAAAATAAAATGATTGGAATAGACACTCTTCTTAGTTTCCGCGACCCAGAAAGTACGAATTTTAAATCTTTTTTTGAATTATCGTACACAACAGTAATTAAAATTAATAAAGATATTGATGATAAAAGTGAACTACAAAAAATTGTTCTCTGCGATGTACAAGAAGAAATTTTTCCTAAATTAAAAAAGATTTTTTTGAATTTAATTCATAATTGTGGATATGAAAATGTCACTTTTGATAAAGAGATAAATTTTAAAAATTTATATAACGAAAAAGTTAATCAAAAATAGTTTTTTTTGAGTTTTTTTTCCAAAAAGTTTTTATGGAGATTTATCTCTTGTGGAGAGGCAGAAATAATTCTCTTACAATAATCATGCTTGGAGTCCTTCTTAAAATTAGACTCTAAACTTATAGATGGTTTAAAATCAAGAGTTGGTTCTTTTTGGTCAATTAGATTAATATAAACCTTTGATAGTAGCTCGCAGTCAATTATAGCTGTATGCTTAATTCTTCTTGAGTTATCTATCCTAAATCTTTTACAGAGTGCATCAAGACTTAATCCAGCCCCAGGAAACTTATTTCTAGCTATTTCTAAAGTGTCAATTATATATTCCTTATCTATTTTTTTTTTTCCAATTATTGAGAGTTCATTATTTATATGCGCAATATCAAAATCTGCGTTATGTATTATTAATTCCTTTCCTTCTATAAATTTTAGAAAGTCATCGGCAATATCTTTAAATTTTTTTTTATCAGATAAAAACTCATCTGAATAGCCATGAACGTCTAAAGCTTTTTCCGAAACTTTTCTCTCAGGATTCAAATAATTATGGAAAACATTTTCAGTTTTTACTAAATTTTCTAATTCTATGCATGCTATCTCTACAATTCTGTGGCCTTCCTTAACTGATAATCCAGTTGTTTCAGTATCTAAAACTATTTGCTTCATAAATTAAATATTTCTTTTTTTATTATTTTAACCTTTTTTTTTATTTCTTCACTCCTAAAATTATTTTTAATAATGAAATTTGATACTTTTTTTTTAGTTTTTAAAGAAGTTTGAATTTTTTTAAGCCTTTTAATTAAATTAGAATTATAGTTTTTTCTTTTTTTTAGATTTTCATCGATATCCTTTTTTTTTGCATCTACAAAAATTAATATATAGCTTTTATCATTAATTTTATTTTCCAACAGTAAAGGTATATCTAAAACTACTGCCTTTTTTTTTTTATTTTCAGAAAAAAAATATTTTAGTTTTTTTCTAACTCTAGGGTGTATAATTTCATTTATTTTTTTGATATTTTTTGAATTTGAGAATATAGCTTTAATTAAATTTTTTTTATTAACTGGGTAAGAATTAATAAATTTTGGTAGTTTTTTTTTTAGCTTCCTAAAGCAAGTTTTGTCTTTTTTATAAATTTTTTGTACCTCTTTGTCTGCATTAAAGACGGGTAGACCAAATTGTTTCGATATAAAACTTTTACCTGATCCTATATCACCTAAAATTCCTATTTTTATCATTTGTCTAGTATTTTTAATGATTTTTCATCAATTTCTGGAAGTATTTTGTGCCAAATTGTAAAAGCTTGGTGTGCCTGATAAATAAACATCATCTTTCCATTTTCTGTTTTATTTCCTGTCTCTTTTGCTTTTTTTAAAAAATTTGTTTCTTTAGGATTGTATATAACATCAAAAAAAAATTTATTAGATCCAATTTTATTGTAGTCTAGCTTAATTGCATTATCTTTTTCATTAAGACCAACACTTGTAGCATTTATAATAATATCAAAATTTGGAGTTTTTCCCCATTCTATAATTTGCAAGTCTTTATAATTTTTTTTTAGCTCTTGGGCTCTTTCAATTGTCCTGTTGCTTATAATGATTTGTGATACTCCTAGATTCTTTAAAGCAATTATCAAAGATGAAACGACTCCTCCCGCTCCTAATATAAAAGCTATTTTATTTTTAGCATCATATTTAGTATATCTGATTGCAAGTTCGAAGCCAGCTATATCAGTATTGTGTCCAATAATTTTTTCATTTTCCATGTAAACTGTATTAACGGATTTAGACATGCTTGCTTCTGTGGTTAATTTTTCAATAAAAGGGATGATTATTTTCTTAAAAGGAACAGTAACATTAATACCTGAAATTTCTTTTTTTTTAATTCTTTCAATAATATTTTTGATTTCATTTTCGTTCGTTAGATATTTTTCATAACTTGCTTTAATTTTATTTTTTTCAAACCAGTGTTTATGTAGTTCAGGTGATAGAGAATGTTTAATTGGGTTTCCGATTACTAAATATTTTTTCATTTCAAAATTTCTAAATATTTTTTAATTTGTTTTATGGGAAGTCCCATAATTGTCTCTGTGTTTCCTGATATTTCAGAAAATAAAAATTTTCCTTCACCTTCGATTTGATATACGTTATATGCATACAAATTATCATCTGTGATTTTATCTAAATATATTTTTAATTCTTTGTCAGTCATTTTCTTCATTGTAAGAGATGCTTTTTCAGTAAAATTCCAAATCATTGAGCCATTTTTTGAAATACAAACGGAGCTTATTAGATAGTGTTTTTTTCCGTTTAGTTTTTTTAGGATTTTAAAAGCATCATCTCTATCTAATGGCTTTGAGATTATCTCTCCATTTAAATCTATGACGCTATCTGCACCTAAGACTATTTCTCCTTTTTTGTTTAAACTTACTTTGTTTGCTTTAATTTCAGCTAGATTTTTTGAAACTAATTCAGGTGACGCTCCCTCTCGCATCAAACTATCTTTAATTGGGTCCTCATCTATATTAGATGGCTCAACTGCACAATTTATTTTATTATTTTTTAAAATTTCGTGTCTAACTTTACTTTTTGATGCTAAAATTACTTTAACCATTTTTTCTGCTTATTTCATAGATCTTTATTACCGATGCAGCTGTCTCCTCTACTGACTTTCTCGAGACATCTATGACCGGCCATTTATATTTTTTAAATATTTTTTTAGCATCATCCACTTCTTTAATAATTTTTTCTATATTAGTGTAGTTTGTGTTTTCATTTTCTTTTATTGTATTCATTCTATTTTTTCTCAAATCATATAATCTCTCAGGTTCTGTGGTCAGCCCGATTATACAGAGTGACGTTTTTTTCCTAATACTTTCTGGAATGGATTTACTATTGATCATTGGAATATTAGAGGTCTTATATCCTCGATTTGCAAGATAAATTGAGGTTGGCGTTTTACTTGTTCTACTTACACCTAACAGAACAATGTCTGATTTTTCAATATCTTCAGTAAGATTTCCATCATCATGGTTCATAGTAAATTGTATTGCTTCAATTCTCTCATAGTATTCTTCATTAAGTGCATGTTGACCACTCGGTATGTGCGAAGCATCTTGATTTAGCAATTTTGAAAAATTTATAATTAAATCATCTAGTACTCCAAAACAAGGAATTTTTGTTTTTTTAGCTCGGTCTAATAAAAAATCAGAAAGATTATTATCAACTATTGTATATAAAATAATAGAGTTCTTGTTTTTTTTTGCCCCTTCTAAAATATTATTTATTTGGTTTTTAGTCCTGGTAAATGAAAACTGATGAGAAAGATGATCAAAATTTTCAAATTGTGCTTTTAAAGCAGTAAAAATTCTATCTAATGTTTCACCAGTTGAGTCTGAAACTAAGTAAATTTGATATTTATTATTCATGTATATTAAGTTTATAACTTATTAATAAATATACTAAATATTTAAGATTTTTATTTGTTATTGATTTTATTGAAAAATGTCATTTTTTTTAACAAAATTAAACATGTTTAAAAGAAAAAATACATTTTTAACAATTTTTTTATAAACTTATTAATTTAAGTATTTTAGTGATAAATTGATAAAAAAAATGTTAATAAAACGTTGATAAATTGTGACTATAAAACAATATACATAATTCACAGGATATATAAAAACTATTACATATAATTATTTAATATTTAATATGGGCTCAATAAAGAATTGTATAATAAATAAAGATACAAAATACAAACCAATTTGGTTAATGAGACAGGCAGGCAGATACTTACCTGAGTTTAGAGAAATTAGAAAGAATAATACAGATTTTATAAAGTTGTGTTTAAATAAAGAGTTATCAACTGAGATAACAATTCAACCTTTGAAAAGGTTTAATTTCGATGCTGCGATAATTTTTTCAGATATTTTGATGCTACCATATGGATTAGGTCAAAATGTTACTTTTGAGAAAAACTTAGGACCAAGATTAGGTAATGTAGAATTAGATAAAATAATACAAATTTCTGATGAATCTTTTACAAAGACTTTAGAGAATGTATACGCTCTAGTAAATAATGTTTCAAAACATCAAATACTAAAAAATAAAGATTTAATAGGATTTGCTGGAGCACCATGGACTATACTTCTATATATGTTAAACAAGACATCACCTAAAAAAGGTCTGTCCAAAAGTTTTTATGAAGATAAAAAATTAATTAATACTCTTCTTAAAATTATTGTAAAATTTCTTAAACTTCATATTAAAAATCAAGTTTGTGCAGGAGCAACAATTATACAATTATTTGATAGTTGGGCTGGATTAGTTAATGAAAAAAATATTGAAGAATACATCTATAACCCCACAGCTGAAGTTGTTGATTATGTAAAAGATTTAAAAGTGCCAATTATATGTTTTCCAAGAAATATTAAAGATTATAAAAAATATGTATTAATGACAAAGCCCGACGCTATTAGCATCGATTATTCAATTAATCCTAATAAAATTATAGATCAGATCGAAATTCCAATACAAGGAGGACTTAATCCAAAAGCATTATTATGCAATTTAGATGAGTTAAAAAAAGAGACCTTAAAGTATTTAAATATTTTCAAAGAACATCCGTATATATTTAATTTAGGTCATGGCGTAGTACCTGAAACAAGTCCTGGTGCTGTTGAATACTTGGTAAAACTTGTAAGAGACTTCAAATGAAAAACGATCATCCAAAAATAAATTTCGGAAAAACGGGCGTATTGTTGATAAATCTTGGTACACCGGATTCAACAAGTTGGCTTGATATAAGGAAATATTTAAAAGAATTTTTATCAGATAGACGTGTTATTGAAGTAAATCCAATTATTTGGCAAATAATCTTAAACGTCTTCATTCTAAATTTCAGACCTTCCAAAACAGCTAAAGCTTATAAGGAAATATGGATGAAGGATGAAAACATATCACCTTTACTTTACTATACAAAAAAACAGTCAGAAAAAGTTTCAAAATCTTTTCGAAACAATAATGTGATAATTGATTTTGCCATGAGATATGGGAACCCAAGTATAAAAAGTAAGATAAAAAAATTACATCAGAATGGATGCGAAAACCTCATAATTCTTCCTTTATACCCCCAATATGCAGCAGCAACCACCGCCACGGTTTGTGATGAGGTTTATAGAACGTTAATGAAAATGAGGTGGCAGCCATCATTAAAAATTATACCTCATTATGAATCAGACCCTTTATACATAGATGCTTTAGTTAATTCTATTAACAATAAAATTAAAAACTTAAATTGGAAGCCAGATTTAATTTTAGCTTCATACCACGGAATACCAAAAAAATATTTTGACAAAGGAGACCCGTATCATTGTTACTGTCATAAAACTACCAGACTTATTTCAGAAAAATTTAAATCTATAGATATAATAACTACATTTCAATCTAGATTTGGTCCACAAGAGTGGCTTCAACCATATACAGACAAAACATTAGAAAAGCTGCCAAAAGAGGGTAAAAAAAATGTACTTACAATTTGTCCTGGCTTTTCTTCAGATTGCGTAGAAACTTTAGAGGAGATACTTGTTCAAGGAAAAGAGAGCTTTATTAAATCTGGCGGAGAAAATTTTGACATGATACCTTGTCTAAATGATAACGATGATCATATAAAATTAATAAAAAATCTTATTCAAAGAAATATTTAATAAATGAATTTATACTTATTATTAAAGTCTTTACATTTAATTTCTGTAATTTCTTGGATGGCAGGACTATTGTATCTTCCAAGAATTTTTGTTTATCACGCTGAAAACAATTCAGAACCAAAAGTATCTGAAATATTTAAAACGATGGAGAAAAAACTTTATTTTTATATAATGACCCCAGCCATGATTCTTTCATGGATATTTGGTTTGTTTTTAATTCACAGCATAGGCTTTAAACAACTAGGTCAAACTTGGATGATTTCTAAATTAGTTTTGGTAGTATTGCTTTCATTTTACCATCTATATCTAGGCAATATACTTTCAAAATTTAGATTAGATCAGAATAGTAGATCTCATAAATTTTATAGATACATTAACGAAATACCTACATTATTACTAATTTTGATTGTTTTTATTGTTATTTTTAAGCCTTTATAGGCTTGAAATCTATATAATAGATTACTATATTATTGTTTCAAACCAAAATATCTCCACAATATGAATATACAAGAATTAAAAGAAAAAAGCTCAGAAAGTTTAATATCGGAGGCTGAAAAACTTGGCATAGAAAATGCAAGCACTTTGAGAAGACAGGAAATATATTTTGCAATTTTAAAAAAGCTGGCAGAAAAAGGAGAAGAAATCACCGGAGGAGGGGTTCTTCAGTTGCTCCAAGATGGTTTTGGTTTTTTGAGAGCAATCGAGTCTAATTATCTTCCAGGTGCAGATGATATATATGTAAGTCCTAGTCAAATAAGAAGATTTGGTTTGAGAACCGGAGATACTATTGAAGGACCTATAAGAGCACCAAAAGAAAGTGAGAGATACTTTGCTCTTCTTCAAGTTAATAAAATTAATCTAGAAAGTCCTGATAAATTTAAACACAAAATTGCTTTTGACAATCTAACACCTTTATATCCAAATAAACAATTAATGATGGAAGTTGAAAGCACAAAAATAGAGAAGAAACCTGACTTAACTCCTCGTTTAATCGATCTTGTTAGTCCGATCGGAAAAGGACAGAGATCACTAATAATTTCTCCACCAAAAGCAGGTAAGACGATGATTTTACAAAGTATAGCCAATTCAATTACCGCAAATCACCCAGAATGTTATTTAATGGTTCTATTAATAGATGAAAGACCAGAGGAAGTAACAGACATGCAAAGAACTGTAAAGGGTGAAGTGATAAGCTCAACATTTGATGAGCCTGCCCAAAGGCACGTGGCAGTTGCAGAAATGGTAATAGAGAAGGCGAAAAGATTAACTGAACATAAAAAAGATGTAGTAATTTTGTTAGACTCAATCACAAGACTGGGCAGAGCTTACAATGCTGTAGTTCCTAGTTCAGGTAAAGTGCTTACTGGAGGTGTAGATGCAAATGCGCTTCAAAGACCTAAAAGATTTTTCGGAGCAGCAAGGAATATAGAAGAAGGAGGATCCCTTACAATAATTGCAACAGCCTTAATAGATACCGGTAGCAGAATGGACGAGGTGATATTTGAAGAATTTAAAGGGACAGGAAATAGTGAAACTATTTTAGATAGAAAAATTTCTGAAAAAAGAATATTTCCGGCTATAGATATTACAAAATCAGGCACACGAAGAGAGGAACTAATTTTCGAAAAAAATGATTTGCAAAAAATGAATGTATTAAGAAGGATTATAGCGCCCATGGGATCCATGGATGCAATAGAATTTATTAATTCAAAACTTAAAGTTACAAAAAATAATTCAGAGTTTTTTAACTCAATGAATAAATCTTCCTAAAATATTGAGCTAAACCCTTACTTATTTAATAGATTTTTTAAATTTTGTAAATCGCTAGAGTAATTTTTCCAATTATTAATTGAGCTTTTGTATATTGGGCTTCTTACTTGTGCAACACTAGCAGTAGAAACAATATTTTTTTTTTTATAAAAATTTAAGCAGTTATGATCCCAGTTTAATCCACAATATTCCAACAACTTTTTAACTTGTTCCTCAGGTTTACTAACTAATAATTCATATTCTATATTAAAAATTTTACTTGGAAATTTATTGCTCCAGAAATTCATAAGATCTAAATACATATTAGTAAAGGAAGATAAGTTTTTAAAATCATAACAATAATTCATTTTATTTGAAGCAAATAAATTTTTGTAGTTTGACCAACATATGTCCATAGTATCCCTTTTGCAGTTTATTATTTTACAGTTGGGAAATAATTTAATAATAAATCCTATCCATCTAAAATTTAAAGGAGCTTTATCTATTAAAAATTTCTCTTTATAATTAAATAAGCTTGTATTTTTTCTATAATACTCTCTAGCATTATCAATAAACTTGCCTTCAAAATTATTGATATTATTACACTTAAAATTAAAATCTTTGTTTAAAAAAAATTTGTCGATAATATTCGACATATAACTAAGCTCACCTGCGCCATAAACTTTTTCATGAGAGGACAGTATTTGTTCTATTAGAGTGGTCCCAGATCTTGGCATTCCTACTATGAAAATATAATTTTTTTTTTCAGAAATATTATCGTAGATTTCTGTTACTTCTTTAAAAAGTTTCTTAGAATTTTCAGTTATTTTTAGGTCATCATTTAAGTTATACCTAACTAAACTATTTTTAATATCATTTCCTTTTTTAATATATTCATAGGACTCATTGTATTTTTTTATATCTTCTTTTGCTTTACCGATAGCAAAGTATAAATATAACTTTGCTTCTTGGTCTAAAGGAGCAATATCTTTATTTATCATAGATTTATAATGATCATTGTTTTCGTCATAATTTATCATTACGCTAAGAGATTTATCAGCAATAGTATTGTTCGGTTTTAATTTTAAGCATGTTTTGAAATGTTTTATTGAATTCTCAAAATCACCTGTTTGTTGATAAGCATTTCCAAAAGTTAAATTTACTATGTATTGATTCTCATTATTAATTTTTATTTTTTTCAAAATTATTATAGCCTCATCTCCTTGGTTAATAATAAGTTTTAAAGTACTATAATTTATTAAAGCATCAAAAAAATCTTTTTTTATTTGTAAAGTTTTCTTAAAATATTTATCTGCCTCTTCATAATTATTGTCACTTGTATTTAACAAGCCAAGATTGTTCAAAATAAATATATTTTCAGGAAATATATTTAATGCTTGTTTCAATATTTCAATTCCTTCCTGTGTTTTTCCATCTCCTCGTAAGCTCAATGCTAATAAATTATGAAAAATTACTTCTTTAGGATTTTTTCTTAGAAGGGGCTTTACACGTGTTATGACTTCATCGTATCTTTTTGCATTAAAAAAATTCATTAAAATCTGAATTCTTTGCTTTATTTGTTCTGTTTGAGCCATTTTTAATAATTAATTAATATTATAGTTATTTATTTTAAAGTCCTATTGTACATAAAAAACATTATTATAAATTAAACTAAAATGAAATTATTTTGGAACACAAATAATCTAGCAAGTACTTTTTGGGGCAATTATCATCAAAAAAACTCAAAAAATTGGATATATGAATTGTTAGAAAATGTTAAATTTGATGAAATTAATGATCTAAGAAAAATTGAAAGCAAAGAAAAAATAATAATAGTAGATTCTGAAGTTCCGAATAAACAGAACTTTTATTCAAATATATTCCGAAATTTTAATAATTTATACTTGATACATTTAGGTGATGAAGGTGGGAGAGAATACAATGAAGCATTTTATTCAAATTTTAAACATATATTTAGAACATTCCATTTAAATAAATTTTCTAATAATAAAAAAATAACATCAATACCAATTGGTTATAAAAGTGGTCTTATTAAGAATAAATTAAATATTTCTAAAAAAAAATATCTATGGAGTTTTATGGGAACAATTCATGGTGCGAGTAGATTTGACTTAATTCATCAAAATCAAGACATAAAACCGAATTTTATAAATATAACCAAAAATTTTGGGGGTGATAATACTTTGAACTCTGATGATTATTATAATATATTAAATCAATGTACTTTTTCTTTAGTACCCCATGGATATTTACACCCAGAAACCTATAGATTGTATGAAAGTCTAGAGTGCGGCTCTATACCAATAATTGAAAATCCATACAATTTCTTTGATAAGTTTTTAAAAAACCATCCTTTTTATTCAATATCTGTTTGGTCTGAAGCGAAAGAAAAAATAGAAAATCTTGTTAAAGATCAAAATAAATTGAATGAGGTTGCAGACAAAACTCAAGAATGGTGGGTTAATTATAAAAAAGAATTAAAAGACAATATAATAAAAATATTAAATGTTTAAAATAAAAAATTTTGCTGAACTACATAAGTTTCTAGACAATAATAAATATGATGAAGCAAACAAAATTTTAATACATAATAGAGAAAAATTTTATATGCATCCAGAGTACTTATTTCTAATGGCAAGGTACTTAAAGATAAATAAAAAATATTATCAAGCAATTGATTGTTTGCATGCAGCTCTTCAACATAATAATGACTTAAATTTTCTAAATAGTAAAAACTATGAAAAGACTACCGATGAGTTGGTAAAAAATATAATGTTACTAATTTTGGAATTATCAAAATTTATTAAAAATCAGACTTTAATAGTGGAGACTGAAGATGCTTTAAAAAATCTTGATAATTGGAAATTTACTCAAAAATTGGACCTTTTAATGCCTGGAGTTAAAAGAAATAAATAATTATATTGAATAAATGACTATTTTCAGTTTATCATCAGGCCCAGGTGTTTCAGGTCTTGCAGTAATCAGAATTTCGGGCCCTGAATGTAAGCAAATAGCTTCTAAAATGATACCTGGAGATTTTCCAAAACCTAGAATTGCTACGTTTAAAAAAATCAATAAAATCGATACTAATGAGCTAATTGATGAAGGCCTTATTCTGTGGTTTCCAGGGCCTAAGAGCTACACAGGTGAGGATATTCTAGAATTTCACGTACATGGAAGCAGAGCAGTAATTGAGGCCATCCAATCCTCAATTTCTCAAATTAAAGATTGCAGGTTAGCTGAGCCTGGAGAGTTTACAAAAATAGCTTTTCAAAATGGGAAAATAAATTTGCTTCAAGCTGAGAGTATCGGTGATCTTATAGCATCTGAAACCGAAATTCAAAGAAGGCAAGCTATTGAAATTATGTCAGGTCACCATGGCAAAAAATATGAAAACTGGCGAAGTAAATTAATAAAGATCTTATCAAGTATAGAGGCTAAAATTGATTTCCCAGATGAGGATCTTCCAGAAAATGTTTTAGACGATATAAAAAATATCTCTCAACAAATAAGAAATGAAATGACTAAAGTTTTGGATGATCAAAATGTTGGTGAAAGAATAAGAGAGGGTTTTAAAATAGCGATCTTAGGGCCCACAAATGCGGGAAAATCATCATTACTTAATTATTTATCTAGAAGAGATGTTGCAATTGTTTCTGAGTTTGCCGGCACAACAAGAGATATTATCGAGACCCATTTAAATATAGATGGGTACCCAGTTGTACTTTCAGATACTGCGGGCATAAGAGAAGCCAAGGATGAAATCGAAAAGAGAGGTGTAAAGCTAGCATTAAAAAAAGCAGAGAATGCAGATTTAAATATAGTTGTAATCGAGCCGAAAAGTGGCTATTTTACTGGAGTTTTAAAGGGTTTAATAAATTCTGACAAATCAATACTAGTTATAAACAAATCAGATTTAGGTACTAAGCAAATTGAGGAAGAGCTTAAAAATTTTAAGCCAATTTACATATCTATTAAAAAAGAAAAAAATTTAAATAAGTTAATAGAAGAAATTCGAAATAGATTAAAATATAAATTTATTTCAACAGAAGATACGATAATTACGCGTGAGAGGCATAGACAGCATTTAAAACAATGTATTCAACATTTAGAAATTTTTGACACAAAAACATCTGAAAGCGATTTTGACAAAGCAGCTGAGGACTTAAGATTGGCGGTTAGACACCTTGGTATGATTGTTGGAAAAGTTGACGTTGAAGAGATTTTAGGATCAATTTTTAGTGATTTCTGTATAGGTAAATAAGCGTTATTTTACGGGGATTTTTATTAAATTATAAGTGTTTTCTTGTAAATTTTTTTATCAATAATAAATTACAATAATGAAAAATGAATTGTCATTTGATGTTGTAGTGATCGGTGGTGGTCATGCAGGATGCGAGGCTGCTGCTGCAGCAGCACGATTAGGAGTTAACACAGCACTTTTCACACATAAATTTGAAACAATAGGTGAAATGTCTTGTAACCCAGCAATTGGAGGTTTGGGTAAAGGGCACCTTGTAAGAGAGATAGATGCATTAGATGGCATTATGGGTGAAGTAGCTGATAAATCTGGCATACAGTTTAGACTGTTAAATAGGAGTAGAGGCCCAGCTGTGCGTGGGCCAAGAACTCAAACTGACAGATCGCTATATAAAAAATATATGCAAGAAAAACTCGTAAACTACTGTAATTTAAGTATATTTTCTGACCCTGTAATTCAATTTAATTTTCATAAAAATGACATAAAAGGATTTATAACTCAATCAGGAAAAGAAATAATATCTTCTAAGGTAATTCTAACAACAGGCACATTTTTAAATGGTTTGATACATATTGGTGAAAAGCAGACACCAGCTGGAAGATACAACGAGAAACCATCGACTGGATTGAGTGACCAATTAGAAAAATATAAATTTAAAATAGGAAGATTAAAAACTGGAACTCCTCCTAGACTAGATGCACGTACAATTAATTTTGAAAATTTGGAAGAGCAACATGCAGATGATGACCCTTATTTTTTTTCTTTTTTAACAAAAAAAATTTCTAATCAACAAATTTCATGTCGAATGACATACACTAACGATAAGGTTCACAAAATTATTTCGAAGAATCTTAAGAGAAGCGCAATGTACTCAGGGCATATACAGGGTGTTGGTCCTAGATATTGTCCATCAATAGAGGATAAAATTAAAAAGTTTGCTGATAAGCAAAGACATCAAATTTTTTTAGAGCCTGAAGGTCTTAATGATTACACTATTTACCCAAATGGTATTTCCACATCCTTGCCAGAGGATGTGCAGTATGAAATATGTAGTAAAATCAATGGTTTAGAGGATGTAAAAATTTTAAGGCCTGGTTATGCCATTGAATACGATTATGTAGATCCAAGGGAGCTTTTTTTAACACTTGAGACCAAAAAAATCAAAAACCTGTACCTTGCTGGTCAAATAAATGGAACTACCGGTTATGAAGAGGCTGCTGCTCAAGGACTAATAGCTGGAATTAATGCTGCTGTCTCTTTTAAAGCTCAGGAACCTTTTATTTTGGATAGATCCGAGGCATATATTGGAGTTATGATAGATGATCTTGTAACAAAAGGAGTTGCTGAACCATATAGGATGTTTACGTCTAGAGCAGAGTATAGATTATCACTTAGATCAGACAATGCTGACACTAGATTAACAAAAAAAGGGATTGATTTGGGCCTTGTTTCACAAAAAAGGGCTAAAATTTTTACAGAAAAACATTTACAATTATCAAATATTCAGCAGAAAATGGATAAATTAACAATTTCTCCGTCTGAAATTTCTAAATACGGTGTAAATATTGCGAAAGATGGGGTAAATCGGTCGGCAAATCAGATTTTAGGACAGAAATCTGTAAATATGGATAAAATCCGAGAAATATGGCCTGAAATCAATTTTATTTCACGTGAAATAGACGACCAAATTGAAATTAATTCCCATTATAAAGGATATTTAAAGAAGCAAAATGCAGATATATTGGCATTTAAAAGAGACGAAAATTTATTAATACCAAATAATCTAGATTATGACAATTTTTCTGGCCTTTCGAATGAAGCAAAGTCAAAATTTAAGCAAATAAAGCCAAAAACAATGGGTCAAGCGCTTAGAATAGATGGAATTACTCCAGCAGCAGTATATATTTTGTTGTCTCACCTTAAAAGAAAGTCTATTAAGCATATAGCTTGATTGATTCGAATATTTTAAAAATTGATAAAATTTTAGCGCTCAATGTTTCACGTGAAACATTACGAGAGCTTGAAGACTACTCTAAAGAGATAATAATTAGAAATAGCAGGATAAATCTAATTAGCAAGAATACAGAAAAATCAATAAAATCGAGGCATATAGAAGATAGTGCGCAAACAATTGATTTTATTGATAAAAATGATATAGAAGTTTGCACAGATCTTGGATCAGGCGCAGGATTTCCTGGAATAGTTCTAGGAATTTTAATGAAATCCAAAAAACCATTATTTAAAACAATCTTATACGAAAAAAGCTATCATAAAAGCACTTTCCTTAAAGAAATGTCAAAAAAATTTAGAATTAACACAGAAGTTTATAGAAAAAATATTTTTGAACAAAAAAATTTAAGCACAGATGTTATTATTTCACGTGCATTCAAACCACTTCCAATAATTTTCGAAATTGCTCATAAAAATTTTATAAATTTTAAGTACATAATTTTTTTTTTAGGAAAAAGTAGAAAAAAAATCTTAAATGATGCACTCAAAAATTGGAATTTTGATTATGAAGAAAAAAAAAGTTTAACAAACAATGAGTCAACAGTAGTTAAAATTTATAATTTAGAAAAAAAACATGAATAAGAAAATAATTTCAATAATAAATCAAAAGGGTGGAGTAGGAAAAACGACAACAGTCATCAACTTAGCAGCCGGATTATCAATGAGAGGAAAAAAAGTTTTAGTAATCGACCTTGATCCTCAAGGAAATGCAACAACAGGCCTTGGATTGTCAAACACTGCTAATTCGGAAATAACAATCTATAGTGTACTCAATGGTAATAAGAAAATTACAGATGTTATCCAGACAACCAAGGTAGAAAATTTAAATTTAATAACGTCTAATGTAGACTTATCTGGTTTGGAGGTGGAAACAGCTGGAGATAGTCGAAGAGCCTTTAAATTGAAGGACGAATTAGTCTCTATTTTAAATGATTCTAGAGCATCATTCAATTATATCCTCATAGACTGCCCACCATCTCTTAGCCTGCTTACAATTATGGCATTAGTTGCTTCAGATGAGCTGGTTGTGCCTCTCCAAACAGAATTTTTTGCATTAGAGGGTCTAACTCAACTCATGAAAACAATAGATAGAATAAAATCTAATTTAAATCCCAACTTAAACATCAGAGGAATACTTTTAACAATGTATGACAAACGAAATAGGTTATCAAGTCAAGTTGAGTCAGAGGCCAGAAGTTATTTTAAAGAAAAAGTATATTCTGTAGTTGTCCCCAGAAATGTAAGATTGTCAGAAGCACCATCTCACGGTATCCCAGTACTTTTATATGATAAAAGTTGTCCAGGAAGCAAAGCATATTTCTCATTTGCAGAAGAGTTTTTAAATCAAGATAAACCAGTGGAGAGTGCAGCATGATAAACCCATTTAAAAGTAAAAAAGGATTAGGCAGGGGATTATCATCGCTAATAGGAGACTCAGGAACAAATTCTATTAATAATAAAATAAGTATTAGCTCAATAATTCCAAATAAATATCAACCTAGAAAAAATTTTGAAAAAGAGAGTCTTGAGGAATTAACAAACTCAATTAGAGAAAGAGGTATAATCCAACCTTTAATAGTGAGAAAAGCAGATGGTCAAAATGAAAAGTATGAATTAATTGCTGGTGAGAGAAGATGGCAAGCAGCTCAAAATGCAGGTTTACATGATGTGCCTGTAATCGTAATTGAAGCTGATAATTTAAAATCATTAGAATTTGCCATTGTTGAAAACGTGCAAAGGAAGGACTTGAATCCTATTGATGAGGCTAATGGATATAAGAGGCTCATTGATGAGTTCAATTATGATCAAGAAAAAGTTTCAAAATTTATTGGTAAAAGCAGAGGCCATGTAGCTAATTGTATAAGATTATTAAGTTTACCAGATGAAGTTATAAAACTAGTTGAAGAGAATAAACTGTCACAAGGTCATGCCAAAATTTTAGTATCAACAGAAAATGCTCTTTTTTTAGCTAAAAAAATCATAAACAAAAAACTATCAGTTCGACAAAGTGAGAATCTTGTTAGATTGCTCAATTCTAAAGGTAAGGTCAAATTCAAACCACAGGATTCGAATATAAAAGAACTTGAAAATATTATGACTAATAAAATAGGTTTAAGCGTAAATATTAAAAATAATAAAGATAATTCTGGCCAAATAACTTTTAGTTACAAAAGTCAAGATCAACTCGATCACCTGATCGATGTAATTAAACTTAATTACTAGTATTACTTTGTGAGATAATAAAATCTGAAAGTATGTTTAGTGAATTTGTAAAATTTTTCTTAATCAAAATTTCTATCTCACCTATTTCATAAATTAATTCATTAACATCCTTTATTTTCCAGTTTAGTACTTGTTTTTTTACTATTTCTTTTTCTTTCCAAAAAATAGGAGGTTTATAGCTTGATATAGCATCATCTAAATTTTTTTTTTCTGAATTTAAATTTTTAAGTTTAAGCAATCTTTTTGATTTTGATAATAGTGATCTGATTATTAATATACAATCTTCTGGTCCATACTTATTCTCATTTAACATGCTTATAGTCTTTTTAGTGTTTTTAGCCAAACAATTGTCAACCAAATCAAAAATTTTATAGCTTTCAGATAAATTTGATAAAACAACAATTTCATTAAGGCTGATGCTTTTGTTGTCTAAACAATACATCGAAATTTTTTCAATTTCAGATTTTAAATTTTCGCGATTTTCTCTAGCTCTATCAACTAACAAATTTATGCTTTCTGAAGAAATTGAAATTTTATTTTGTTTAAAAAAATTAGATGCTAAGCCAAATAATGTTTTGTTATCATCAGGGTAAAATGGGACGCAAATGCTACTTTTATGTTTTTCAAAAAATAATCTTAATTTTGACTTTTTATCAAGTGCATCAGAACTGAATATAATTACAGAGTCTTCAATGTTTATTTCACTTATTTCTTCTAAAAAACTGATCAATTTATCAGTACATCTGTCTATCTTGTAAATTTTTCCTTTTTCAAAAAAAGACTTATTAGTAAGTTCATTAACAAAATTTTTAGGATTAGTTAATAACTCATTTTCTTCGTAATTAATTAATTGTAATTTTGTTTTTATTTTAAAGTATTTTTCAATAATTTCATTTTTTAAACCATTATTTAATCCATAAAATAAAAAAATATTATTTTTTGATAAATTAACTTTTTGTAGCTCAAAATATTTTTTAATCATTTTGTAAATCAATAATTTTAATAATTAAGTCGTTCGCTATATTAGAAATTAAATTATTTTTAATATTTCCCTCATATTCCGACAAATCAAATTTATTTTCAGTATTTTGATAATCAAAAAATTCATTTATATTTAAGGTATTCTCTAATTCTGCATTTTTAAATATTGAAATTTCACCGTCTATTAGGATTGAATAAACTAGTGCTTCACCTTTTTTATTTTTCGACTTAATAATTCTATTTTGATTCAATTTGATCACTAAGCTATATTCAGTTTTACCTAAATCATTTGAATAATAATTGCTTAAAATTTTTTTTAGATCTAAAGATGTTTTTTTATCATTTGTTATTATTTCACTAAATCTAAAATTAGTATTTTTTGTGCTATAGATAGATTCAAATCCACAACTATTTAAAAAAAAAATAGAAATAAAAAAAAAAATTATTATTTTTGTTAATCTAATCATTTTATTATAAAATTAATTAATCTATCTTTTACTAATATTGTTTTATGTATGTTTTTATTCTCAATATATTTCTTAAGTGTATCTAATTTTTTTATTTTTTCTATTAAGGCATCTTTACTAGTACCCTTTTTTTCTAAAATAATTGCTCTTTTCTTACCATTAATTTGAATCACAATTTTAATTTCATCTTCATTTAAAAATTTTCTTTCCACCTCTGGCCATTTATATTCAAGACTTTTATTTAAATCCTGAATACATTCAGAAGCAAAATGAGGTATTATTGGGAACATTAGTTGCAATATTTTGTAATAGTTTTCCTCAAACTTTTTTAAGTCCAGATTTTTATCAACAATTTTTACTAAGAAATTATAAGTTTCATATAAATTTGCTATTATTACATTGTAATTAAACTTCTCTAAATTTTTCGTAATTTTATCAATTAATAAATTCGTGAATTTATCAATATCCTCAACTTTATCATTTGAAGATAAAATTGTTTTTTTGACTAATTTCCTCTTTATGGTGCTGTGAAGTGCCCAAAGTTTTTGAATTAATTTGTAAGATGCATTCATTCCCTGATCTGACCACTGTATATCTTTTTCTGGTGGACTATCAGAAAGTATAAAAATTCTAACAGCATCAGCTCCATAATTTTTCATTATTTGTTCAGGATCTATTGTGTTCTTTTTTGATTTTGACATAGATTCTGATTTTCCTACTCTGACCTCTTCTCTAGGATTGTTTTTTAAATAAAATTTTTTATCGTTTTTTAAGATAACTTCATCTAATGAAAGCCATTTTCCATTTTTATCTTTATAAGTTTCGTGACAAACCATTCCTTGAGTAAAAAGCCCGGCAAAAGGTTCTGAGATATTTAGGTTTTCATTTTTATAGGAAAGCGCTCTCATAAAAAACCTTGAATATAATAGATGTAATATTGCGTGTTCAATTCCACCGATATATTGATCTACAGGCATCCAATATTTTACATCCTCTATATTAAATCCACGCCTTTCTTCTTTTGGAGAGCAAAACCTTAAAAAATACCATGAAGAGCATACAAATGTATCAAGTGTATCAGTCTCTCTAGTGCAGTTTTGTCCGTTAATAACAACTTTTTTCCATTTTTCTTGATGATCTAGCGGATTACCAGTGATGTTTAAATCTATATTTTCTGGAAGTTTTACAGGAAGAGATTTTTCAGGAATTTTAATAATCTCATTTTTTTCATTATATGCGATAGGTATTGGGCAACCCCAATATCTTTGCCTAGAAACACCCCAATCTTTCAATCTAAAGTTTATTTTTTTTTTCCCTAATTTTTTTTTTTCTAAAATCTCAATTGTTTTAGATATTGAATCTTCAGGAACCTTTAAACCATTTAGAAAATCTGAATTAAAAATATATCCTTCTCCAGTATAAGCTTCCTTGGTAATTTTGAAGCTCTCTTGATCTTTCTCTGGCTTAACTACAGGTATAACATTCAATTTATATTTTAAGGCAAAATCTAAGTCTCTTTGATCGTGAGCCGGACATCCAAATACAGCTCCTAATCCGTAGTCCATAAGTACAAAATTTGCAAAATAAATTGGAATCTTAATATTTTGATCCAGTGGATTGATTGCAACTAATTCAGTTTTAAAACCAATTTTTTCTGCGTTAGCAATTGACTCTTCTGTAGTTCCAGATTTTGAGCATTGGTTTTTAAAATTTAAAAAGTCATTGTTTTTTTCATAATATTTTGAAAGTGGATGATCTACAGACAACGCCAAAAAGGAAGATCCAAAAAGAGTGTCTGGTCTTGTGGTGTAACAATGAATGGACTTAATTTTTTCATTTCCAAGTATCTTAAATTCTATTTCACATCCAAATGATTTACCTATCCAATTCTTTTGCATAATTTTAACTTTATTTGGCCAATCAGGAAGTTTTTCTAAATCACTTAATAAATTTTCTGAAAACTTCGAAATATTAAAAAACCATTGATTTAATTTCTTTCTTTCGACAGTAGCACCAGACCTCCAACCTTTTCCTTCTATTACTTGCTCATTTGCCAAAACTGTTTGTTCTACTGGATCCCAGTTCACATAATTCTCTTTTCTATAAACCAAACCTTTATCAAATAATTCAAGGAAAAACTTTTGTTGGTGTTTGTAATAATCTTCAGAGCATGTAGAAATTTCTTTATCCCAATCAATTGATAATCCCATTCTCATTAACTGCTTCTTCATATTTGAAATATTTTTCTGGGTCCACTCTTTTGGGTCAAGATTATTTTCTTTAGCAGCATTTTCAGCTGGCATTCCAAACGAATCCCATCCCATTGGGTGAAGTACATTAAATCCTTGTAATTTTTTATAACGTGCAAGTACATCACCAATAGTATAATTCCTGACATGACCCATATGTATTTTTCCAGATGGATATGGAAACATTTCAAGACAGTAAAATTTTTTCTTTGATTTATCAATTTGAGTTTTATCAGAATTATTCTCTATCCAATATTTCTGCCATTTTGACTCTACTTCATGAAAATTATATCTATCCATTTTAAATGATAATTAATTTAGAAATATTAATTCTTTCATTTCTAGTTATTTTTCAACAGGGTTTTTTGGTCTCTTTTTTTTACGAAGTTTCTTAGCTCTCTCCTGAAATTTTTTATCATATGTCATTGCTTTTTTAAGAATAGCAACTTTTATTTCATCGTTTAGTTTGCCTTCAACTTTAGATACTTTGCAATTTTTGTTTATTTCACAAACTTTATTATGAATTATAACATCCAAGCCATCTGCTCTAATTTCATTGGAATGGAATCTTACTGTTATTTTTATAGATTCTTTATCATTATTTTCACTGTACCAATCAGTAATTATAATGCCTCCACCATAGTCAGCACTACTTAAAATCATGAAATCTAAAGTATCAAGACTTGCTCTCCAAAGTGGATTAAATTCACTAAATGAGCCTACTCCAAAATCATCTTTGTTAAATATTTGAATACCTTTTCCATCCTCTATGTTCTTTGCAATTCTTTCATCAGCATTTATTGGAGTATCTCTAACATCTACAGGCTTATAAATTCCGCAAGAATTGAGGACAAATATTAAAAATATTAATAATTTAAAGTTTAGGATATAAATATTTCTCATAATGCTACATTTAACCTATAATAAGCATAAAAAAAGCAATGAATACCAATATTTGTTGTAAAAATACAACACTATTCAATAAAATAGAGATTTTATTGATTTTTCCCGAAAAAAAGCACTTTTTTTAAGTATATACGCAATGTTCATATATGAAACAAAAAGGAGAATATTATGGATAATTTAAAGAAACTAGGTGTAACAGCTTTAGCTGGAACACTTGCAACTTTCTCTGCTAATGCAGCTGATGTAAGTTTCGGTGGTACTGCAAAAATATCATTCGGATCTACTTCATCTGACAGAACAGGAGCAGAAGCCGCTTCTAGAGAAGGTATGAACGCAGACACTACTATCAGTGCATCATACGGTGGTGAACTTGATAATGGTTGGACTGTATCAGGCTTTATGGATGACATTTCACTAGGTCAAACGTCATCTAACATATCAATTGGTATGGGTTCTATTGGAACTGTAAACATAAACACAGCTGCAACAGGTTCAGTTGATGGTTATGACGATATCTTACCAGTTGCTTATGAAGAAGTTAATGACGGTGCAAAACATGGAGCTAAAGGTATGGACGTTGGATCAAGCGTAGAAGCTGGTTCAATCTCATATATCTCTCCATCTTTTGATATTGCTGGAGCTAGTTTGAGTGTAAGAGCTGACTTCGACCCAGCTGCTGGAGCTGCTGCTGCAGATGGTACTGGTGTTGCTGGTGCCGCACTTACAGGTTCTGGTATTGCATACGGTGGTGAAATAAGTATGGCAGGACTAAAGATTGTTGCTGGATTGGAAGAAGTAGAGTCTACAGAGACAGGTGTTAATGCTTCAGACAAAGAATCAGTAACTGTACAAGCTGTATACTCAGCTGGACCAATTAGCGTTGGTTATGGTGAGTGGTTTGTTAACGGTGCAAATGGTGGAACGGACTATTCTACAGAAGGTCTAACTGTTGCATTTGCAGTTAATGACGATCTTTCAGTGTCATGGGGTGAATTAGAAGATACACAAGAAGCTGATAGTGCTTCATCTGCTGTAACAACTGAAATGACAGCTTACCAATTAGCTTACACAATGGGAAGTATGGGTATCAAGTTTAAACATACTGATACAGACAATGGATATTTCTCATCAAATAAATCTGCTGAGAACACAGAGATTGCAGTATCATTCTCATTCTAAGTAGAATTTAAGACTAAATATTTAAAGGCCCGGATATTATATCTGGGCCTTTTTTTTTATCATTGATATTGAGGCATACCCCGCGGCTTTTGAAATATTAATTTTTCTCTTATTTGAAAATTCTATTCCTCCTAAAGCAATGGTATTTTTTTTACTTTTGATAGATAGATTTCTAAAAACGTTTAATCCTAAATAATTGTTTTTCTTTTTTACTTTAAATATTGGGCTTAAAAATATTAACTGGCATTTTTGTTCAGTCTTACGATTAATTTCAGATAAATTGTGAGCAGATCCTATAATCAAAAAATTTCTTCTTTTAAGTGACAAAAGATGACTAAAATTCTTATTAAATGCCGGAATATAGCATCCATCTAAACCTAATCTCCAAGCAAGCTTATGATCATTTGCTAAAAAAAACTTACGCTTGTATTTTCTGCAATGATTTTTGATTTTTAAAATTTTCTCAACATTCAAGACTTTATTGTAGTTTCTATATATAATGGACACATTTTTATCTATTTTTTCTAAATAGCTTTCATTATATTTATCTATAAAGTGAAATTTTTTTAATAGTTTATGCATGATACAATTGTCAGTCTAGAAAAGATTATAAATGAAATCAATGAAAGATTATTAAAAAAAAATGTAAAAAAGAATTTAAATATCATTGCTGTTAGCAAAACATTTAGTATTGAAAAAATTCAACCACTTATAAAATATGGACACATACATTTTGGCGAAAATAAAGTTCAAGAAGCTGTTGAAAAATGGACAAATGTAAAAAAAACCAACAAAAATATTAAACTTCACATGATTGGAAAACTTCAAACTAACAAGGTGAGGCATGTGGTTCCACTTTTTGATTATTTGCACTCTTTAGATAATTTAAAACTTGCAAAAAAAATTTCTGATGAAGAAAAAAAAATTAACAAAAAGCTTAAAATTTTTATTCAAATCAATATAGGCTCAGAAGATCAAAAATCTGGTATTAAGTCTGAAAATTTAAAAGAATTTTATGACCAATGTGTAAACGACTTAAAACTAGATATTATTGGATTAATGTGTCTTCCTCCGAATGATAATAACATAGAGAATTATTTCAGAGAAATGCAAAAATTAACTTCAGAAAATAATTTACAATCTTTAAGCATGGGTATGTCTAATGATTATCTAAGTGCGATTGATTATGGAGCAAATTTTTTAAGAATAGGATCTAAAATTTTTGGTAAAAGGATTTAAATTAATTGAATTTTAGTCTTCTTATTTAAAATTTTTGATAAAATTAAAAAATCATTTTCACTTAAAGCAATACATCCTAAAGTTGGTCGGTAATTTTTGGTTAGATGAATAAATATTGCGCTTCCTCTCCCTCTTAAGACCTTTTTATAATTATATTTTATGACAATAAAATAATTATATTTATGATCCTTTCTAAAAAGTTTTTCATGACTAATTTTAAAATTTTTTGTAAATTCTTGATTATAATATTTACTATTTTGATCGTTACACCACTTCATATCTCTCTTAATTGGAATACATTTTAATTTAGTTTTAGGTTTTTTCACTCTATCAGGTCTCCAATATAAATTGCCCAGCTGAAAAGTACCAAAAGGAGTACATTTATCTCCTTCTTTTTTCTTTTTATTCAAACCAGCCTTTCCTATAGAACACTTAAAGATGAAACTTGATAGAACTAACTTATCTTTATTTTTCAATTTAATTATCATAATCTGTAAATTAAATGACAGAACAAAATTTAATAATTCTTAACATACCAGTTTTATTTGAAGTATTAAATGAAATTAAAGATAATTTAAATTTTAAAATAGTCAAAGTAGATAATAAAAATGACTTGCAAAAAATTAACTCTGAAATTATTGAAAATTCAATAATCTTATCAACTTTAAAAAATGAAATAAAAGAAAATAGAAACCAAATTATATTGAGTGAACTTCCTATCAATATTAAAAATTTATTAGAAACAATAAATGTAAAATTACTAAAATTAAAATATAATAATGAGTCCGAGATAGTTGCTAAAAATTTTAAAATAAACTTAAATTCTAGAGAAATATCTATTAATGGCAAAAAAGTAAAATTAACAGAGAAAGAAATAGCAATTATTTTATTTTTAAATTCATCTATTAAAGAATGTTCTGTTGACGACTTAAAAAGAGAAGTATGGCGATATAAGAAAGATTTAGATACCCATACAGTTGAAACGCATATTTATAGATTAAGAAAAAAAATAAAAGAAAATTTCAAGGATAGTAAATTGATAATTAGTACTAAAATAGGATATAAAATTGGCTAAAAAAAAGAATTATATTGCTAAAGACTTAATGACTAGCAAATATAAGACTAGAATTGTAAAACCTAAAAAAGGAAAAGGAAGCTTTAAAAGAAAAAAAAAATAAATTTTTAAAGCCTAGCCCCAATTTGTTGAATTACTTTAGAGGACATTTCAGTACCTTTATCTAGGCTTTCTTTTAAAGACATATTATTTACATGCCCGTGTAAAAAACCTGCTGCAAAAAGATCTCCAGCACCAGTTAAATCAACTATTTTAAGGCCTTGTTTAATTCCACACGCAACAACTTCTTCTCCGTTAATAGCAACAGCACCTTTTTCACCTCTTGTTAATACAATTATTTTACCAAGAGATTTTGAAAAATTTATCACTTCATCAAAAGATTTTGCATCTATTAATGACATAATTTCTTGCTCATTAGCGAATGTTATATCTAATTTATTTCTAACTAATTCTAAAAAATGAGGTTTGTGTCGATCAACACAAAACTGGTCAGACAATGACATTGCTACTTTTTTTGCGTCTAGAATTGCTTTTTCAAAAGCTTTTTTGGGTTCCCCTTCGTCCCAAAGATATCCCTCTAAAAGTATCATTTCACTTTGTTTAATTGCATTTGAACTGACATCGTTTTCATTTATTTTGCCTGCAGTTCCTAAAAAAGTGCACATTGTTCTTTCCGAGTCAGGAGTAACTAGAATTAAGCAAGTACCAGTGGGAAGCTCTTCTTTTTTCTTTGAATAAAAATATTTAACATTCTCTTGCTTTAGACCATCTTCATATTTACTGCCAAGATCATCGTCATTCACTTTACCTATAAATCCTACTTCATTTTTAAGTTGTGATAGTCCAACGATAGAATTTGCAACTGATCCACCTGAAACAGTTTTCTCTATTTTAAGGTTAGATAATAATTCTTTGAACTCTTTATCATCAAAAATTAACTTCATTGTACTTTTTGTTAGGTTATTTTTAGTAATAAAATCGTCTTCTACTTTGCAAATTACATCTACAATTGCGTTTCCAATTCCTAATATTTTCATTGTTTAAGCTTTCTTAGTTATAAGTGGTTTTTTTCTCTTAGGATAACAAGTAGCACAGATTTTACAAGATAAACCATAGCATTCTCTTGCCTTACAGTATTCTCTTCCATAATAAATTATTTGAAGATGTAACTTATTCCAATACCTTTTGGGAAAAAGTCTTTTTAGGTCTGCTTCAGTTTGGACCACACTCTTTCCATTAGTTAAGCCCCATCTTTGAGCTAACCTATGAATGTGAGTATCTACCGGGAAAGCAGGATATCCAAATCCTTGAGACATCACTACACTAGCTGTTTTATGTCCGACTCCAGGTAGTTCTTCTAATTGTTCAAAGGTTTTTGGTACTCTACCCTCATATTTTTCAACTAAAGTTTTTGATAAATTATAAACACTTTTCGCTTTAACTCTAAAAATACCAATACTTCGTATAAGTTTCTCAATTCTTTTTCTTCCAAGCCTAACGAAATGCTCAGGTCTATTGTACTTTGGATATATATTTTTGGTAACATTGTTAACATTTACGTCTGTACACTGAGCGGACAAAAGAACAGAAACTAATAAAGTAAAAATATTTCTATGTTTAAGAGGTATAGGTGTTTTAGGATATATTTTATTTAAGGTTCGAAGAACAATCTTTGCTCTCTGTTCTTCGCTCATTTAAAATTCAAAACATCTCGCATAGAATATAAACCAGGCTTCTTTTTCATCAACCATTTACCAGCAGTTAATGCGCCTTCACTATATAAAGCCCTGTCAAATGCCTCATGATTTAATGTAATTATTTCTTTGCC
This sequence comes from uncultured Pelagibacteraceae bacterium, assembly GCA_902560625.1. Taxonomy (GTDB): domain Bacteria; phylum Pseudomonadota; class Alphaproteobacteria; order Pelagibacterales; family Pelagibacteraceae; genus Pelagibacter. The sequence goes on along the minus strand of CACEMD010000002.1, from coordinate 138,377 downwards.
ACTTGAAAAAGTTACTTCATGTTCACCAACAACCTCACCCTTTCGCAATGAATTAAAATTAATCTTCTTATCATAAGGGAAAGTTTTTTTGTTTAAATATTTTTTTCCCATTAACTTGTAAAGATCTTTATTCTTCCCAACAGCTATGCCTTTTCCGAGCATTAAAGCAGTACCTGAAGGATGGTCTTTTTTATGCTTATGATGAATTTCAAAAACTTTACTAAAGAAATTATTACCAAGTGATTTTGATGCAATTTCTGTTAAATACACCAATAAATTTATTCCTAAACTCATATTTCCTGCTTTAAGTATGGGTATTTTTTTAGCGTATTTTTTAATTAAATTTTCCTCTCTTTTAGTAAATCCAGTTGTTCCGATAACTACTCTTTTTTTAAGTTTTGATGCAATTTTTAGAACTTCAAAAGTGCATTTTGGAACTGTAAAATCTATTATTAAATTTGTTTTTTTAAAAGTTTGTTCTGTATTTAAACTAGGTTTAATTCCACTAATTTTTTTACTAACTATTCGATTTTCTGTAAGAGCAACTAATTTTAAATTTTTATCAGATTTTGCAGATTTAATTATCTGCTGACCCATTCTACCCATACACCCAGTAATAGCTAAATTAATTTTCATAGAAAAATATAAATAAATATTATTATAACTGTAGTCACAAAAATCCATATAAATAAATTTTTTAAAAAAACCTTAGATTTTGAGTTAGTCTGCAAAAAATTTGGTAATACAAGTATTAAAACTGCTATAAGTGCCAAAGCTGGAATTATTTGATCTAAAGTCATTAATCTATATTTTTAAAACTTTTATGGATCAAAAAAAAGTTTTGAGAGCTTTTTTTAAGTTTTTTAATAAAACTTTCAATATTTGAAACCTCTTTAAGTTTTTCATCATAAAATAAATAATTAAGATCTTTCTTTATAAAATTTATTAGTATTTCAGGAGTATAATGAAACTCCTTATACAAATATGGGGCAAATTCAAAATAGATAAATGGCTTATGTTTCTTAATTGTTTTTATTCCACTTTTTAAGACATCTAATTCATGTCCATCTACATCGATTTTAATAAAATCAACTTTTTTAACATTCGAACAAACTTTATCGAGCTTTTTTATCTTTTTTGATGTTTTTTTTAATGTTCCTAAATGAACTTTATGTTTTTTTGAATCATTTGAAAGGTTCCATGATGAGTGTACTTCGTTTACTATTTTTTTGCTATTTGAAATAAAAGTGTTTTCTAGTTTAATTCTTTTTTTTAAAACAGGGTTAAGATCTATATTTTTTTTAAGTTTTGAAAATGCATAAACTGTTGGTTCTATAGAAATTATTTTTGAATCTGAGAATTTTTTTGCAAGGGGTAATGTTATAGAACCAACATTTGAACCCACATCTATTATAGTAATATTATTACTTAATATTTGTCCTATATTATAAATTTTTTTTTCGTTTTTAATATTTAAAAAAATTCCTAAATCAATACCTTCGGTAAGATCTACAAAATAATTAATACCATCTCTCTTGATAATTTTTTTTTTATTTCCAATAAAAAAGATTAATATTCTGCTCAAAACTTTGGCTATAAATATTTTTTGAGATGTTGAAAACTTATACATATAAAATATATATTTATTACTTTATTGATTATGGTAATTCAATATATAGAAAAAAGTATATATTAATTCTTCCAAAAGCTTTTAGCTTTTTGAAAAAATTTTTTAATACTTGGATTTGATTTTTCGTTTTCTATTTCTCTAAATTTTTCTAATAACTCTTTCTGCTCACTATTTAAGGATATAGGTACTTCCGTATTTACTTGGACATAAAGATCCCCCGACCCACTTCCTCTAATATATGGCATCCCTTTTGCTTTTAACCTAAATTGCCTACCACTTTGTGTTCCAGCAGGAATTTTTATTTTAGCTTTACCCCCATCAATTGTAGGAATCTCAATCGAGGTACCAAGTGCAGCATCTGCAATAGATATTGGGCATTCAAAAAATAAATTTTCATCAGATCTTTTAAATAAATCATGAGCATTAACATTAATAAATAAATATAAATCACCATTGGCTGCACCTCTGGATCCTGCCTCTCCTTTTCCAGCAAGCCTAATTCTAGTTCCATCATCTACACCTTTTGGTATACTCACAGAAAGCCTTTTTGACGTTTGTTTTTTCCCTTGACCATTACAACTACCGCAAGGGTTTGATATTTGTTCTCCTGATCCAGCACACTGTGGACAAGTTTGTTGAACGGTAAAAAAACCTTGGCTAGATCTTACTTGACCATGTCCTTTACACATTGAACATGACTCTGGTGCAGAACCTGGTTTTGATCCTTTTCCAGAACACGTATTACATTTCTCAGATGTTGCAAATTTTATATCTTGTTTTTTTCCAGAGTAAGCTTCTTCCAAACTTATTGTTAAATCATACCTAAGGTCTGATCCTCTATAATTTGACTTTCTTGAACGTCTACCTCCCCCTCCAAAACCTTCTCCAAAGAAATCCTCAAACAAATCAGAAAAATTACTAGAAAAGTCGAAATTACTAAAACCGCCTCTTCCACCTCCACCATTTTCGAAAGCAGCATGACCGAAGTTATCATAATTTTGTTTTCTCTCTGTGTTTGATAAAATATGGTATGCTTCTGAAGCTTCTTTAAATTTTTCCTCAGCAGCTTTATCTCCTTCATTCTTGTCAGGATGATATTTAACTGCAAGCTTCCTATATGCTGATTTTATTTGATCTGGAGTAGAATTTTTACTTACACCTAAGACTTCATAATAATCTCTTTTTGCCATAACTAGTTAAGACAAAGTTGTTATCCTAGGCGCTTTTTTCTTTATTATCGTCTTTTACTTCTTCAAAGTCTGCATCAACAACGTTATCGTCTTTTTTTCCTTCTTGTTTTGTGTCTTTTGGCGTTTCACCTGGCTTAGCACTTTGTTGAGATTTATAAATTGCTTCTCCTAATTTCATCGAACTCTGAACTAAATCTTGAGTTTTTTTCTTAATTTCTTCTATATCAGTTCCTTTTAAAGCATTTCTTAAATTTGCAGATGAATCCTCTATCGCTTTTTTATCTGCTTCAGTCACTTTGCTCCCGTGCTCTTTAAGATTTTTTTCAGTAGAATGTAAAAGTGTATCCGCTTGATTTCTTGCATCAACAGATTCTCTTTTTTTCTTATCAGCTTCTTTATTAGACTCTGCATCTTTAACCATTTTATTTATTTCATCTTCGCTTAAACCCCCAGAAGCCTGGATTTGTATTTTTTGTTCTTTACCAGTTCCTTTGTCTTTAGCTGATACATTTACTATTCCATTTGCGTCTATATCAAATGTAACTTCAATTTGAGGCACACCTCTCGGCGCAGGTGCTATACCAACTAGCTCAAAATTACCTAAAACTTTATTGTCTGCTGCCATTTCCCTCTCCCCTTGGAGAACTCTTATAGAAACCGCAGGCTGATTATCTTCAGCAGTTGAAAATACTTGGCTTTTTTTGGTTGGAATTGTTGTATTTTTATCAATTAATTTAGTAGATACACCTCCAAGAGTCTCAATTCCTAGAGATAAAGGAGTTACATCTAATAATAAAACATCTTTTACATCACCTTGAAGCACACCTGCTTGAATTGCTGCTCCCATTGCAACAACTTCATCAGGGTTAACACTTTTATTTGGCTCCTTACCAAAAAAGTTTTTAACTTCTTCTATAACTTTTGGCATCCTTGTCATACCACCGACTAAAATTACCTCATTAACATCAGAAGGAGATAATCCAGCATCGCTTAGTGCAGTTTTGCATGGTGGTATTGTTCTTGTAATTAAATCTTCAACTAAAGCCTCTAATTTAGCTCTAGTCATTTTTAAGTTTATATGTTTTGGACCAGTCTTATCTGCAGTTATGAATGGTAAGTTTATTTCAGTTTGGGTTGCAGATGAAAGCTCAATTTTTGCTTTTTCTGCAGCTTCCTTTAGTCTTTGAAGTGCAAGTTTGTCAGATTTTAAATCTATACCGTTTTCTTTTTTAAATTCTGTTAATAAGTAATCTACAATTGTATTGTCAAAATCTTCTCCACCTAAAAATGTATCGCCATTAGTAGATTTAACTTCGAAAACACCGTCACCTAATTCAAGGATAGAAACATCAAACGTTCCACCTCCTAGGTCATAAACAGCTATTTTCTTACTCGATTTTTTGTCTAATCCATATGCCAATGCTGCTGCAGTTGGTTCATTTATAATTCTTAAAACTTCTAAGCCAGCAATTTTTCCTGCATCTTTCGTTGCTTGCCTTTGGGCGTCATTAAAATAAGCTGGTACTGTAATTACTGCTTTACTTACTTCTTGTCCTAAATACTTTTCAGCTGTCTCTTTCATTTTTTGAAGAACAAAAGCTGAAATTTGAGATGGTGAATATTTTTGTCCTTTAGCTTCAATCCAAGCATCACCTTTATCAGAATTAACAATTTTAAATGGAGCAGTCTCAATATCTTTTTTAACTGTTTGATCATCAAAATTTCTTCCAATTAATCTCTTAACTGCAAATATAGTATTTTCAGGGTTTGTAACAGCTTGTCTTTTTGCAGGCTGCCCAATTAGTTTTTCATCATTATCAGAGAATGCTACAACTGAAGGAGTTGTTCTTGCACCTTCTGCATTTTCTAATACTTTAGCTTGTGTACCCTCCATAATGGACACACAAGAATTCGTTGTTCCTAAATCTATACCAATTACTTTGCTCATATTATTTATCTTCTAGGCTCATATAAGTGTTAATTTTCAATGTACAAGTTATATAGATCATTAATTTTTTATCGTTTTTTCAGTATTTTCAGAGCTTTTTTTAGATTCTTCTTTATTTTTTTCAGGTTTCTTAGCAACTCCAACTAAGGATGGTCTTAACAGCCGATCTTTCATCATAAATCCTTTTTGAACTTCTTGAATAATTATACCAGGTTCTTTTTTCTCATCTTCAATTTCCATCATTGCTTGATGTAAGTTTGGATTTAATTTTTCATTTATTGATTCAATTGGTTCAATATTATTTTTTTTAAATATTGAAAGCATATCTTTATGTATAATGTCTATGTGATCAGAAATTTTTTTAAGGGCTTCAGTATTTTTTAATTTTTCATCATTTTCTAAATATTGTTTTGATCTTTCTAAATTATCTATTAAATTTAATGCCTCTCGAGCAAATGAAAATCCTCCATAATCAAAAGCTTCCTCTTTTTCTTTTTCAAAACGTCTTCTTTGATTTTCCATATCAGCTAAAGTTCTTTTAAGCTTATCTTCTAGATCTTCAATTTTTTTTTCTAAAGATGGGCTTTCATTTTCTTCAGATTCTTTAGCTTCTTCAACTTTTTGTTCTGCATTTTCTACACGCTCTTCCTTTACTATATCCTTGTTTTCTTCTTTCTCGCCCTTTATGTTTTGTCTTTCATTTTCAGTCATTAGGATTTATATGGTAAGAAATAAATAATTTTCCAGATGTTAAAAAAAAAAATTTCAAAAATATTTATTGGATCAAATAATAGAGGTAAATTGCGTGAAATAAGAGAATTGCTCCCAAAAAGGGTGAAAATCTATACCCCAATTCATCTTAATTTATCAAAAAGTCCAATAGAGAATGGAAAAACATTTATCCAAAATTCGTTAATTAAGTCCAAGTATTATTCAAAGAAAAGTGCAATGATCTGCTTAGCAGATGACTCTGGATTAGAGATTGATATATTAAATAAGAGACCTGGAATTTTTTCAGCTAGATGGAGTGGAAAAAAAAATAATTTTAACTTAGCTATAAAAAAAGTTTTTAATGAGTTATCTAAAAAAGATAAAAATTGGAAAAAAAAAAAAATTAAAGCAAGATTTATATGTGCCTTAACAATTTTTGGTCCAGGTTTTAAATCAAAAAAATCAATTGGAAAGATTGAAGGTTCAATTTCCAGTAAAAAAAAAGGTAAAAATGGTTTTGGGTATGACCCAATATTTATACCAAGTGGTTACAATAAAACTTTTGGTGAAATGAAACCGTCGAAAAAATTTAGTATAGATCACCGATATATTGCTTTTAAAAAAATTAGAAAATTTTTTTAAATTCTCCTTCGTCTACAGAATAAAGATTTAATTGGTGAGTTATAGTATTTTTTTCTATTTCAAAAACTCCTATTTTTCCTTTAAATTTGTTTTTATTAAAAAATATTTTTTTGTCTAATTTAAAATCATTTTTATATGTTAAAAAATATACGAGACCTATTAGATCGTAACTTAGAAAAGAAATTTGATTTGGTTGTTCGCCATAGTTTTCATAATACAATTTTTTAAACTCATCATAATTCTTTTTATTAATTGAAGGAAAATAAATTGGTTGAAGATTCGTTTCTTTTATTAATGACTCATCGAACCATTGATTTAAAGTTATATATTTTACTCTTTTAGACGAGACATCAGTATAAAGTAAAGAGGTTGCAACACTTTTTAGATTTTCGTCAAAATCTCCAATTATTACTGAGTCAAAATTTATTCCTCCGAGAGTATCTTTTTTTTTTAAATTCTCAATTTTTAACGCTTTGCTTGTGTCTTCTAAATTTTCAAGTCTTTTAATTTCTGCCAACAGATTTTCTTTTCTTTGTTTGTATCTTGTTAGTTTTTCAATTTGGCCTGTTAAAATAGTTGGATCAATATTGTAAACAAACTTATCTTTGAGATTAATTTTTGTTTTTTCAATAGCTATCTCCAATTCATTTTTGTAATTTGAATTAGGTATCAAAAAAATACTTCTCTCAAGACCTAATTCTTTTTGTAATTTCTTAATTGTTTTAATTTGTGATATCGCATTTACACCAGAGCTAATTACATTTTTAGGATTTCCGTTTATTTTATTCGTAAAAGATAAAAATGTGACTTCTTCTAACTGATTTAATAACTTAATATTTTCATTAAAAACAGGGCCAATAATTATATTTATTCCCTGATCATATAATTCTTTTGAAACTTTAAAAGTTTGTACTGGATTTGACTTTGTGTCTCTTGGATATATTTCTATCTTACTGTCATCTATTTTATTCACTGCAAGTCTTGTAGATTTAAGTATAGACTTTCCAATCAAACTGTATTCTCCAGACAATGGTACAATTAATCCTATTTTAATTTTTTCTTCTGAATAGGCAGTGTTAATCAATGAACACATAATAGCTGATAAAAAGCTTATAATTTTAATTAAAGTTTTCATTTTTATATTTAATATTATATTGCTTTAACTTATGTATACGCAATTAGACAAAAATAAGATTAAAAGTGGTTTATATATTGTTTCTACTCCAATTGGAAATCTAGGAGATATTACTATAAGAGCTTTAGAACTTTTAAAAAAATCAGACTATATTATTTGCGAAGATACTAGAATATCGAAGAAAATACTTTCTTATTATAAGATTAATAATAATTTAATATCAAATCATAAATTTAATGAAAAAAGAAATATCGACAAATTTATCAATATTTTAAAATCAAATAAAATATTGTCTTTAGTATCAGATGCTGGAACTCCATCTATATCTGATCCTGGCAGACTTCTTATAAGAGAGTGTGTTGATAATAAGATTAATATATTTTCAGTACCAGGGCCTTCTTCTGTAACAGCTTCAATTTCAGTTAGTGGATTTTCTGATAAGTATTATTTCCATGGTTTTCTGCCAGATAAACAAAATGAAATTAAAAAAGATTTTATTTTTTTATCCAAATTAAGTTGTTCAATTGTATTTTTTATATCATCAAAAAAAATTAATAGAATAATCGATGAGCTAAAGGTATATTTTAAAGATAGAGAAATTGTTATTTGTAAAGAAATCACAAAGTATTATGAAGAGTATTTTAGATTATCAGTGAATGATCTTGAAAAATTTAAACAAAAAATTAAAGGTGAAATTACAGTTGTAATATCAGAAAAAGATGATTTTAAAATTAGCTCAAATAAAATGAACGAATCAGATATAAAAAAAATAAAAAAACTAATTAATAAAATGAGTATAAAAGATATTGTTAAAGAAATAACCTTAAAAAAAAAAATTTCAAAAAAAACTATCTATAACTATTGTTTAAGTCTAAAGGATGAAATTTAACCTAATAAAATTTTTTCTATTATTTTTAATGATAGCTAGTTGTGTTGGAACTTCTAGCACAGGTATATTTGGAACAGGCGTAAGTATAGCCTTAGATCCACGTTCATTGGGAACCCAAATAGATGATTCAATAATGCAAAAAAATTTAACTGCAAGATTATTAGTGAAAGATAAAAACTATCTTTTATCATTAAACACAAAAGTTTTAGATGGAAGAATTTTTATTTCTGGCAAGGTCTCCTCTCTAGATGAAAAATTGTTAATTACAAAAATAGCTTGGGAAACTGATGGCGCAAGATCTGTTAGAAATGATATCAAAATTAGGGAAGAGTTTAATTTTAAAAGATCTACTAAAGATATTTTAATTACATCGCAATTACGATCTGCACTTATATTTAACAAAGGAATTAAGGCTGTGAATTATAACTTAGACACTTATAAAAAAAAAATTTACATATACGGCATAGCTCATAGTGAAGATGAGAAAAAAAATGTAATTGATGAGGCAAAAAATATTACAGATGTTGAGGATGTAATTGCAAGCATTTTATTAGTTGAAGATCTAAGAATTCAAAAAGATTAATTTTTTTTATAATCTATTACTCCTGATGAATATGCTGCAACTGATGCCAAATTAAGAATTTCTGAGGTTGAGCTTCTAAGTGGAGCTATCTCAATAGCCTGACCAAGTCCTATAAGTAATGGACCGATTACCTTGGCTCTGCTCATAGATTTTATAATTTTAAATGATATAGCCGCACTATGTAAACTAGGCATAATCAAAACATTTGCATTTCCTACGATTTGAGAAAAAGGATAAAGTTCTTTGTAGGTTTCTTCCAGAGCAACATCTGGCTGCATTTCCCCATCGAACTTAAAGTCTACATTTTTTTCTTTAAGCAAATCTACAGCATCACTAATTCTAGTAGTTCTATCTGTTGTTGGTTGACCAAATGTTGAGTGAGATAAAAATGCAATTTTAGGATCAAAACCAAATAATCTTACTACTCTTGCAGCTGAAATTGCCATTTCTGCCAATTGTTTTGCAGTGGGGTACTCTATAACAGTTGTATCACAAATAAATATGGTTTTACCCCTATTTACCACCATATTGAGTCCAAACATAATTTCACCTGTCCTCGCATCGACTACTCTTGAGACTTTTTCTAATGAAGATGAATATCGTCTTGTATTACCAGTAACTAAGGCATCAGCATCACCACATGAAACCATGCATGCACCCCATATAACTCTATCATTTCTAATTAACTTATCACAGTCTCTTTCTAACAAACCTTCTTTTCTCTGAAGTTTTTTAAATAAATAATCAACGTACTTTTTTCTAAGTTTTTGATTTGTAGAATTTACTATTTGAATTCCAAGATTTTCTTCATATCCAATATCATGTAATTTCTTTTTAACAAGTTCCTCCTTTGCTATTAAAATTGGAATACCTAATCCGCTGTTTTTAAATGCAATTGCAGCTTTTAGATTGTTTTCGTCTTCTCCATCTGCGAATACAACTTTTTTTTGTGTTTTTTTAATTTGATTATTAATACCTTGAATTACTGCAACAGTTGGATCTAATCTATTTTTAAGCTGTTCAGAGTAAAGATTAAAGTCTTTTATTTTTTTTCTAGCTACTCCAGTTTTAATTGCTGCTTTAGCTACTGCTACAGGTATTACACTAACTAGTCTTGGGTCAAATGTTGATGGAATTATATATTCTCTTCCATATACTGGTCTTTCACCACCCATTGCTGCAACAACTTCGTCAGGAACCCTCTCCCTAGCCAAACTTGCGATTGCCTTTACTGCAGCACTTTTCATTTCCTCATTGATTGTTTTAGCACGTACATCTAAAGCACCTCTAAATATATATGGAAACCCAAGAAGATTATTTACCTGATTTGGATAATCTGATCTTCCAGTAGCAATAATTGCATCCTGTCTAACCTGCTCAACTTCTTCAGGAATTATTTCAGGGTCTGGATTTGCACATGCAAAAATTACAGGATTTTTTGACATTACCTTAATCATATCTTTTTTTAAAACCCCTGCCGAAGATAGTCCTAAAAAAACGTCTGAATCTTTCAATGCATCTTTTAATGAACGATGATTTGTTCTGATTGCAAAATTTTTTTTCCACTCATTTAAATTCTTTCTTTCCGAATGTATAACTCCTTTCGAGTCTAACATTGTAATATTTTTCTTATTTACTCCTGAATTTATAAACATCTTCGCACATGCCATAGCAGAGGCTCCCGCACCATTAATAACTACTTTAATTTTTTCAATTTTTTTTTTTGCGATATCGCATGCATTTATTAATGCTGCGCTTGTAATAATTGCTGTACCATGTTGATCATCATGAAAAACTGGAATATCTAATATTTGCTTCAATTTTTTTTCAATTATAAAGCAGTCTGGGGCAGCAATATCTTCCAGATTAATGCCACCAAAACTTTTAGATATATTTTTTATTGAATTTATTATTTCCTCGGTATTATTAGAGTCTATTTCAATATCAATAGAGTCTATGTCTGCAAATCTTTTAAATAATACTGCTTTGCCCTCCATAACAGGCTTTGAAGCGATAGCACCTAGATTTCCAAGACCTAATATTGCAGATCCATTACTTATTACAGCTACCAGATTTCCTTTTGTAGTATAGTCATATGCTAAATCAGGATTTTCAGAAATTGCTTTAACAGGTGCCGCAACCCCTGGGGAGTATGCTAGAGCTAAATCTCTCTTTGTGGTCATAGGCTTTGATGAGATTATCTCTATCTTTCCGGATTTGTTGGTATTATGAAATTCTAAAGCTTCTTTTTCGGAATAATGTTCAATTTTATTTTTTTTCATTATATGTAATTAGATATACAAATGGATCAAATTTAAGACTAATATGATTTATGAACCTAATTAAGTCAACAGGTACGTTTAGTTTCTTTACTTTAATTAGTAGAATTCTAGGATACTTAAGAGATGTTTTAATAGCTTTTCATTTAGGTTCAGGACCGATTGCTGATGCATTTTTTGTTGCATTTAGGATTCCAAATACATTTAGAAGATTGTTCTCAGAAGGAACTTTTAACTCAGCTTTCGTTCCAAGTTACTCATCTGAATTAATAAAAGGAAAAAAAAAAGGTCAAGAATTTGCAAATCGAGTTTTTAACTTATTACTAATTAGTTTGCTAATTATCGTTTCACTTGTAGAGCTTCTAATGCCTGGATTTATTTATATATTAGCACCAGGCTTTAAGGATAATTCTGAGAAAATCGAATTAACAATTTTATTAACACGACTAACTTTTCCATTTTTAATATTTGTAAGTTTAGCATCCTTCTTATCTGCAATATTAAATTCACATAACAAATTTGCAGCTGCTGCTGGAGCACCAATTATTTTAAATATTTTATTAATTTTAGTTCTTTTTTATGGAAATTATCTAAATGACCATTTGGTTATCTACCTGTCTTTTGTTGTAAGTTTAGCAGGTTTAATTCAACTTATAGTTTTGATGATATACTCAAGAAAATTTTATAAATCCAAAATTGAACTAAATTTTAAAATACCTACTAGTGTCAAAATGTTTTTTAAAAAGCTTCTTCCAAGTATCTTTTCATCTGGTGTAACCCAAATAAATATTTTAATAGGAACAGTAATTGCATCATTTCAAGCAAGTGCTGTTTCATACTTATATTATGCAGATAGAATATACCAAATTAATTTAGCGGTTGCAGGAATAGCTATAGGGACAGTAATTCTTCCTAATTTGACAAAAAATGTTCAATCCAAAGATCGCTCAAAGATAGAGTTGATTCAGAATAAAGCATTAGAACTCAGTTTATTTTTAAGTTTACCTGCAATGATGGCTTTATTGATTGCTCCAAATGAAATTACTTCTGCACTATTTGGCTACGGTGAATTTGACCTCAATAGTACAAATAATTCAGCTCGTGCACTCTTTTATTTTGCTTTGGGTTTGCCTGCTTTTTCAATTATTAAAATTTTTTCAAGCTTTCTATTTGCAAGACATAATACAAAGATACCATTTTATTTTTCTCTTATTTCAGTAGCTGTCAACGTTATTTTAAGTTTATATTTTTTTAAAGATGTGGGATTTATAATTATACCTATTGCAACAACAGCATCATCTTGGTTAAATTCTTTATTACTGTTTATTTATTTAAATAATAAAAAATATTTTTCTATAAATTTAAATTTAATTAACAATTTATTAAAAATATTTATGTCAACGATAATTACTTCAATATTTTTTTATAATTTAATTGATTATTACTCAAATAGATTATTATATGAAAATGAATATAAACTTTTAGTGATAATGCTGTTAGTAATCATAACATTTGTTGCATATATAATTATATCAATACTTACAAAAGCTTTTAAAATTTCAGATATTAAATTAAAGTATTAACAAAATATGAGTAAAAAAATTTTTTCTGGAGTTCAGCCAACTGGTAATCTTCATTTAGGGAATTATATTGGTGCTATTAGAAATTTTGTAGATTTACAAAATGAAGATCAGAATGAGTGTATTTATTGTGTAGTAGATCTACACGCACTTACAACAAAGCAAGATCCAGTTGCTTTAAAAAAAAATATAAGAGAAACTACTGCTGCATTTCTTGCAAGCGGATTAGACTATAAAAAAAGCATAATATTTAATCAATCTCTAGTAAAATCACATTCTGAAGGGTCATGGTTATTAAGCTGTGTAGCTCGCATGGGTTGGTTAAACAGAATGACACAATTTAAAGAAAAAGCAGGAAAAGATAAAGAAAAAGCAAGTGTTGGACTTTACATTTATCCAGTATTGATGGCAGCTGACATCTTACTATATGATACAACTCATGTTCCAGTTGGTGAAGATCAAAAACAACATTTAGAGCTTTGCAGAGACATTGCTCAGAAATTTAATCTAGATTTTAAAGCACCAAATTTCTTAAGGGTACCTGAACCATTAATAAAAAAAAATTTTTCAAGAATTATGAGTTTAAAAGATGGAACAAAAAAAATGAGCAAATCAGATCCATCAGACTTTAGTCGAATTAATCTTAATGATGATAAGGACTCCATAGTAAGTAAAATAAAAAAAGCTAAAACCGATAATCACCCGCTCCCCGAAAATCAGGAAGAGTTAAAAAAGAGACCTGAAGCAGAAAATTTATTCGGAATTTATTCAAGTCTAAATAATCAAGACTTAACTAAAACACTTAATGAATTTAGTGGTAGAAACTTTTCAGAATTTAAAAATAAACTTTCAGATTTATTAATCGAAAAATTATCACCTGTTTCACAAAAAATGAAAAATATACAAAAAGATTCAAAATATATTGATGATGTTTTGAAAGAGGGAGCTGAAAGAGCAAATGCAATCGCATCAAAAAAAGTTGATGAAATGAAAAAAATTGTTGGTTTTTGAGGCAATTTTAATCTTTAAATTATAAAATATATAATTATATATCAATTATGTTTATACAAACTGAAAATACTCCAAACCCAAACTCTCTAAAGTTTATTCCAGGAAAAAAAGTTTTGAACGAAGGTGTTATTGAAATTTTTGAAAAAAGTCAGACCGATAATGAATTAGTAAGAAATATAATGTCTGTAGATGGAGTTAAAAGTATTTTTTTAACTAAGGATTATTTATCAGTTAATAAAAAAGAAGATACAGATTGGGAAGAGATTAAACATATTATAAAATCTTTTATTAATGATTACTATTCGAATGAAAATGAAAATGAAATTGTAATTGATCATGAATCAAATGGAGAGGAAAGTGGTGACCTAAAAGAGGTGGAAAAAAAAATCATTAAAATACTCGATACTAAAATTCGTCCTGCAGTTGCAAGAGATGGCGGTGATATAAAATTTCAAGAATTTAGTAATGGAATTGTAAAAGTTAAATTACAGGGAAGTTGCTCAGGTTGCCCAAGTTCAACTATGACACTAAAGAAAGGAGTTCAGAATCTTTTGTGTCATTATATTCCAGAAGTAAAAGAAGTATTAGCAATTTAAAGTAAATTAGATAAAAGCATGATAAGCAATATTCACAAACTTAAATTAAAAGATATAAGGAAAAACCTGTTGTATAGAGGATTCAAGATTAGCAAAATTAAAAAAAAAAAGTCCAATGAACAAATTATAAATATATATAAAACTTTATTACTAAGTTTTTTTGTTATAGTCTTTTTTTCAATTTTACCTACAAGTACAGTTTATATATCTAAAGTTTTAAAAAAGCCTATAGAGATTCAAAATAAGTCAAAATTTGATTTAGAAAAAATAATTTTAAATGCTCAAAATGGAATACCTTTCAGTTTAGATGAAGAACTTGATAGGAAAAATTTGTTTGATGATATATTTCAATTAAATGAAACTCCTGAAAATTCTGTGAGGCTTAGTGCCTCGACATTAGATCAACTTTTTGAAGATTTGAGCTATGATTTAAAAAAAATAAGAAATAACAAAATTGTAAAACCAATTGAGATAAATCTTTTACCTGTTGAAATTAAAAAAATAGAAAGCTCAAAAAAAAGGAAAGATCTTTTTATTAAAATTGTTTTGCCACTTATTCTGGAGGAAAATGCAAGAATAAAACTAGATAGAAAAAGATTATTTACGGTTTTAAATAAAAATAACAACTCTGAATCTGAGAAAAAATGGATAGCGGAAAAGTTTAAACAGTATGGTGTAATTAAAAACGATCTTTCAACACTAAAGATTAGGATGGACGTAATCCCAGTATCACTTGCTATAGCACAAGCTGCTAAAGAAACAGGATGGGGTACGTCAAGATTTGCTATAGAGGGAAATGCTTTATATGGTCAATGGACTTACTCTGGAGATGGAATTAAACCATTAGCGGCCAGCAGCGAATCTTCTCACAAAGTTATGAAATTCAAAGTTTTAAAAGCGTCTGTAAGAGCTTATCAAAGAAATTTAAACACTCACTCAGGTTATAAAAGTTTTAGGAAGCAAAGAGCAATCTTGAGAGATAATAATGAAGATCTTGATAGTTTAAAACTGGTTGAATATCTTGAAAATTATGCAGAAACTGGAACAGAATATATTAAGGTACTTAAAAAAATTATAGAGCAAAATTCTTTAAAAGATTTTGATGATGCAAAAATACTTCCAAAGAGTAAAAAACTTAAAAGTCTAATCTAGCCTGATTGTAAATTGAATTCCAAGCCACTTCCAGCCTTCTTCATCATTTAAAGAACAATTAATTCTTCCTCTTCTAAATAAAAATTTTTCAGAAAAATTTATAAATAATTTATTGTCAATAATTTTTAAATTTGTTTTTTTCCAATCATTACCTTCATTAGAATAACAATTTATTTTATCTAAATTTTTTTGTTTACTGAAAAAATTAATATATGTTTTAGGAGGGTTATCTTTTGAAAGAATTAATTTATCTTCAGGGAAAATGTTATCATATTGTAGTGGAAGTAATTTAATTAAAAATTGAAATCTTTCTAGATCTCCATATTTTTCATTTATTGGAAATCTTGGTATTTCAAATTTATCTTTATTTATATCAATAACCCCTGAATGTTGGCCGAATGCAAATTTGAATTTTTTTTTTATGAAATTTTTTTGTTTGAGACTGTACTCTCCAAATGGGTATGAAAAAAATATAGGATTATAACCTAGTTCTTTTTCAAAAATCTTTATTGATTTATTTATATCATTTTGAAATTTAAAAGAGTCAAATTCAATCATGTATTCATGTGAATGTGAATGATTACCAATAAAAGCAAATGTCTCTTTTTCTACTTCTCTTATCTGCTCCCAAGTCATATATCCTTTTTTTCCTACTGGATCCGTTGATACAAACAAAATAAAAGGAATTTTATTTTGTTTTAAAAAAGGCCATGCATTTTTATAAAAAGAGGAGAATGCATCATCAATTGTTAATAAAATTTTCTTATTTACTTTTGATTTGTTATAATTTTCTGCAAAATCCAAAGGGTTATAAAAATTTATTTTATGGCCTTTAATTTTATTTATATGTTCCTTAAAAACATTCATTTGAATATTGGTAGAAGGGTATTTATCTTCATTAAATCTATGGTACATTAAAGAAATAACACCTCTATCTTCACTATAATATTTGCTATTATTTTCTTCTGCATTAGAATTAAAAGTAAAAATTAATATAATGATAACTTTAATTATTGATGCTGCAAAAGATAATGTTTTTTTTAAAATCATAGACGATAATAAATCATATACTAACGAATTTAGTAACAGTAGAGAAAATTTTGATAAATTTACGGGCTTACTTTTTAACTTTTTAAAAAGCAACAATATAAATATCAATAAAATTAATAATATTTTAGTTAATCAAGGACCTGGTAAATCTTCAAGTATTAAGGCATCAATTGCAGTTGTTAAAGCTTTAAATATCACAAATCAATTAAATTTATATGGATTTAAATCAAGTCAGGTAAAAAACAAAAATTATAATGAAATCTTAGAGTTATTTGATAAGGGTAAATTAAAAAAAAATTTGATTAAAATTAATTATTAGAGTTATATATTGCAATGAAAGAAACTATTGAACAAAAATGTATTTCTAAAGGTGTAAAGTTAACGGAACAAAGAAAAATAATTGCTAAAGTTATGTCAGAGTCAAGTGATCATCCTGATGTAGATGAACTTTATAACAGGGTTTCTAAATTAGACTCAAAAATTAGTATAGCTACTGTTTACAGAACTGTTAAATTATTTGAAGAAGCTGGAATTCTCGCAAAGCACGACTTTAAAGGTGGGAAAGCTCGTTATGAGGAAATGAGCGAAAGCCATCATGATCATTTAATTGATATCAAGACCGGAGAGATTATAGAGTTTGTTAATGATGAAATTGAAATTTTACAAAAAAAGGTAGCCGACAAGTATGGTTATGAATTGGTTGATCATAAACTTGAACTATATGGCATTAAAAAAAAATCTTAATTAATGGAAAAAAAAGTATTCATTAAAACATTTGGCTGTCAAATGAATGTATATGACACTAACAGAATATACGATTCTGTAAAAAAAATTGGTTTTCACAAAACTCAGAGTCAAGAAAACACTGATTGTTATATACTTAACACTTGCCACATCAGAGATAAGGCAAAAGAAAAAGTCTATCATGAAATAGGTAGAGTAAAAAAAATCTATAAAAATAAAAAAAAACCAATATTAATTGTAGCTGGATGTGTGGCTCAAGCAGAAAACCAGGAAATGATCAAACGAGAGCCCTACATTGACATTGTGATAGGACCTCAATCTTATCACAAAATAAATAACGTTCTAAGTAATTTTGAAAGTAACAAAAAAAATGAGGAAACTGAATTTGAAACAATATCTAAATTTCAATTTTTAGAAAAAATTGAAAATAAGAATAATACCGTATCAAGTTTCCTGACCATACAAGAAGGATGTGATAAGTTTTGTAACTTTTGTGTAGTTCCCTATACAAGAGGTCCTGAATTTTCTCGACCTTTTATTCAGATTATAAAAGAGGCTGAGCAACTTATTAAAAACGGAGCGAAAGAAATCACTCTTCTTGGTCAAAATGTTAACGCTTACTCATATAAAGAGAAAAATAAAGAATTTAGAATCTCTGATTTGATACTTGAATTAGAGAAATATTCTGAGCTAGAAAGAATAAGGTACACAACCTCACATCCTAAAGATATGACAGATGATTTAATAAGTTGTTATTCAAAATCAAAGAAGTTGATGCCATTTGTTCATTTACCTATTCAAAGCGGGTCAAATAAGGTTTTACAGCTGATGAACAGAAAACATTCTGTAGAGTATTACATTGAAATATATGAGAAATTGAAAAAAATTAATCCTAATATAGAATTCTCAAGTGATTTTATTGTTGGTTATCCTGGAGAAGAAGATGTGGATTTTGCTGATACAATAAATC
This sequence comes from uncultured Pelagibacteraceae bacterium, assembly GCA_902560625.1. Taxonomy (GTDB): domain Bacteria; phylum Pseudomonadota; class Alphaproteobacteria; order Pelagibacterales; family Pelagibacteraceae; genus Pelagibacter. The sequence goes on along the minus strand of CACEMD010000002.1, from coordinate 120,267 downwards.
TTATAAAAAAAATTGAATTTATTAATTCTTTCTCATTTATTTTTAGCCCAAGACCAGGAACTAAAGCCTCACAACTAGAATTAATTGATAAGGATATTTTAAATTTACGATTACTAAAAATTCAAGAATTACTTTTTAAATTTCAAAAAAAAATGAATAATTCATTTGTTGGAAAGGAAATAGAAGTTCTTGTAGAAAATAAAATGAAAGATGAAAAAAAGCTATTTGGAAGAAATAAGTTTCTTAATTCAGTAATTTTTGAAGGAAATAAAAAAAATATTGGAAAAATTGTTAATGTGAAAATAGATAGTTGTAATCAAAATTCACTCTTTGGAAAAATTCAGTTAAAGAAAAATATGAAAGCAGCATAATTTGAGTAGTATTTTAAATAAAAAAATTCAATCAAATCTAAAGTTTGTTTATTCTGGTAATGATACTTTGAGTATTATCTTTCAAAATAATGAAATTCTTCTTGGTGTTGTTGGAGAGTTTAATAATAATATAAAAGAATTAGAAAAAATAACTCAGACAAACATCTATTCTAGAGGTAATTCTTTATTAATAAAAAGTAATCCAACCAAAAATGAGATTGTTAAAAATGCGATAGAATTTTTAGTAGAACAATTCAATATTAATGGAACTATTGAGGAAAAAGATATAGTTTCTTCAGTGAGTAAATTTATGATTAAACAAAAAAAAAGTCCTTCCGAAAAAAATATGGAGTATATAATCAAAACCCCAAAGAAATCTGTAATTCCAAGATCAGAAAAACAAAAAAATTATGTAAGAGCACTAAAAGAAAGTGATATAGTTATTTCAGCTGGACCAGCTGGTACAGGTAAAACTTTTTTAGCGGTTGCCATTGGATTAACAATGTTATTGGATAAAAAAATCGATAGAATTATACTATCTAGACCAGCAGTTGAAGCAGGGGAAAGACTTGGATTTTTACCAGGAGATATGAGAGAGAAAGTAGATCCATATTTAAGACCATTATACGACTCTTTGTACGATTTGTTAGATTTTGAAAAAATTCAAAAAAAAATTGAGGTTGGCGATATAGAAATTGCTCCCTTAGCATTTATGAGAGGTAGAACTTTAAAGAATTCTTTTGCAATTTTAGACGAAGCTCAAAATGCAACTGACACACAAATTAAAATGTTTCTAACAAGAATCGGCGAAAATTCAAAGATTGTAATAAATGGTGACCCATCTCAAATAGATTTGCCCAATAAATCATTATCAGGATTGAACCGTTCAAAAAAAATTTTAGGTCACCTAAAAGAAATCTCAGTTATTGATTTTGACCATACAGATGTTGTTAGACATCCATTAGTCTCTAAGATTGTTAAAGCATATTCCAGTAAAAATATAGATGAATGATAAAAGCCAATGTTTACATAGATCATTACGGATGGCAAAAAAATCTTAAAGATCCCAAAAAGTATATAAATAACAAAATTAAAAAGGTGTCTGAAATATTAGGTAAAAAAAATAAGGAATTTTCAATTTTATTAACTAACAATTTAAAAATGAAAAAATTAAATAATAAATTTCGAAAAATCAACAGACCAACAGACGTTCTATCTTTTCCCACAAAAGAAAATTCTTATATTGGCGATATAGCAATAAGTTTTGAGATTATTAATAAAAGATCTAAATTAAATAGCTTTGAGCATGAATTTGATAAAATTTGGATACATGGATATTTGCACTTACTCGGATACGATCATAAAAAAATTAAAGAGTATAATAAAATGAAAAAAAAAGAAAATTTAATATTTAATTATCTTAATAAAAAAAATTGAATAAAATAATAATATATCTAGTACCGTTTATTTTAGGTTCAATTAGTTCCTTTAGCCTTCCTCCATATAATTTCGTATTTTTAAATTTTTTAACATATCCATTAATATATTTTTTTTTTTTAAAATATTATACTTCTAGCAAATTTATATCGTTTTCTATAGGCTGGATGTTTGGATTTGGATATTTTATTTTAAGCCTTCACTGGATAACAAATTCTCTTACTTTTGATGAAAGCTATAAAAACTTGATACCTTTCGCTTTAATCTTAATACCTCTTTTTCTTGGAACTTTTTATGGGCTGTCTACACTTTTTCTTTCTTGGTTTCATTTAAAATTAAATATTGCCTCGATTTTACTGTTTGCAGTTATATTTTCTGGAATTGAATTTATTAGAGGTGTAGCTTTGGGTGGATTTCCATGGAACCTGATAGTTTATAGCTGGACAAATTATATTAATTTTTTACAAATTTTGTCATTTATAGGCACTTATTCATTTAATCTTTTATCAATCACGCTTTTCTTAACTCCATTAATTTGGTTTATGAATAAAAACAAAACAAAAAAAATATTTTTGACAGCAGGATTAATATCTTTAATTTTAATTAATTATTTTTATGGCATTTATACTATTGAAAATTTTAATAAAAAAGTGCCAGAAAAATTAGAAACAAATATTAAAATAATCTCTCCTAAAATAGAAATAAAAAGATATCTTCAAGATGACTCTATAAATTTAATTGCAGAGGAATTAATAAAATTAAGTAATCGCAATAAAAATAATAAAACTATTTTTGTTTATCCCGAAGGAACTTTTCCAAGTCTCTATTTAGAAGATTTAAATTATTTACGCAAAATATTTAATAATAATTTTTCAAAAAATCAAAAATTAGTTTTGGGTATTACTAGCAAGGAAGATAAAAAAATATTTAATTCAATGGTATTTTTAGATAATAACTTAGAGTTATTGAGTAAATATAATAAGAACAAACTAGTGCCATTTGGTGAATTTCTACCTTTTGAAAATTTATTTAAAAAAGTTGGATTAAAGAAAATTACATTTGGATATAACTCTTTTAGCCCAGATGTTAATAGAGATTTAATTAATATAAATGAAATTAAATTTCTTCCTCTAATATGTTATGAAATAATTTACAGTGGGCAATTAAATAAGCAAAAATTAGATTACGATTTTATACTAAATATCTCTGAAGATGGATGGTTTGGTAAAAAAAATGGACCGGTACAGCATTTTTCTCATTCTATATTTAGGTCAATAGAAGAGGGAAAGAATACAGTTCGGTCGAGTAATAATGGGATTTCTGCACATATTAATCCCAAAGGTATGGTAGTCAAAAAGGTAGAATCAACCCAGAAGGGAGTAATCTTTATAAATAGTTTCAGATATTCAGAAACAACAATGTTCAGTAAGCATGGTAACAAGATATTCTTTTATTTTTTGACTTTTTATATTACTTTGATTTTTTTTTTAAAAAAAAAGAAAGGTACTTAAAATGAAAAAAAATTTTTTATTCACTAGTGAATCAGTTTCAGAAGGTCATCCAGATAAAGTATGTGATAGAATATCTGATATGGTGGTAGACACATATCTGGGAATGGAACCCCAGGCAAGAGTTGCATGTGAAACTTTAACAACAACCAATAAAGTAGTTTTAGCAGGCGAGACAAGAGGTCCGGAAATTAAAAAAGAAGAATTAATATCAAAAGTAAGAGATTGCATCAAAGACATTGGTTATGACCAAGATGGTTTTAGTTGGAAAGATACTACTAAGATTGAAACTCACTTACACTCTCAGTCAGCGGATATAGCCATGGGTGTCGATTCTTCTGGAAACAAAGATGAAGGTGCCGGTGATCAGGGAATCATGTTTGGTTATGCATGTAATGAGACTGATGTACTAATGCCGGCTCCAATTCATTACTCACATAGAATTTTAAGATTAATGGCTGAAGATAGAAAATCTGGAAAACTAAAAGGGATTGAGCCAGACTCAAAAAGTCAAATTACTATTGAGTATAAAGATGGTGTGCCAAGTGCAGTAAAGTCAGTGGTCATCTCTACACAACATTCCAAAGATGTTGATTTAACGAAAGTTAAAGAGCTTTGTATGCCATACATTGAGAAGTCAATTCCAAAAAATTTGTTAGGCAATCTTGATGAAAAAGAGATTTATATTAATCCTACAGGAAATTTCGTAATAGGTGGTCCCGATGGAGATAGTGGATTAACTGGGAGAAAGATAATAGTTGATACTTATGGTGGTGCAGCACCTCATGGTGGTGGTGCTTTCTCAGGAAAAGATCCAACAAAAGTAGATAGGTCTGCAGCATATGCATCTAGATATTTAGCTAAAAATGTAGTTGCATCAAAAATATCTGAAAAATGTTTAATTCAACTTGCATATGCAATTGGTGTTTCTAAACCTCTCTCTATCTATGTCGATCTATTTGATAATGATGAAGAAAAAAATAGGCATGTTGAAAAATTGATTAATGAAAATTTTGATTTAAGCCCAAGAGGTATAAGAGAAATGTTGGGTTTGAATAAACCTATTTATCAAAAAACAGCAGCATATGGACACTTCGGGAGAAATCCAGAGTCAGATGGCTCTTTTTCTTGGGAAAAAACAGACAAATCAACTGTTTTTGCTAAGTAATTAAAGTTGAATATTTAAAGAAAATACTTATATTAATTTCACATTGTTGAAATTTCAAAATGGGCTTCGGCCCATTTTTTTTTGGATCGTATAATTATGTTAAATAGACGTGCTGACAAATTAGAATTATTAAGAATTGCAGAAGCAGTAGCCCTTGAAAAATCTATTGATAAGGAGTTAATTATTGATTCTATGGAAAGTGGCATAGCTAAAGCTGCTAAATCAAAGTTTGGATCAGATAATGAAATTACTGTTAAGATTAATAGAGAAAACGGTGAAATTGGTATTTTTAGAAAATTACAAATTGTAGAAAAACCAGAGAATATTAATTTAGAGATTAGCGTTAATGATGCAATATCATTAAGTGAAGATAATAAAGATAAAAAAATTGGTGATGAAATATTACAACCTTTACCATCATTTGACTTTGGAAGGATAGCTGCCCAAACAGCGAAACAAGTAATAAGCTTTAACGTTAGGGAGGCCGAGAGAGAAAGACAGTTCAATGACTTTAAGGATAAAAAAGATACAATTCTTAGTGGAATAGTGAAAAGGTTAGAATTTGGAAATGTTATTGTTGATTTAGGAAAAACAGAAGCAATTGTTCAAAAAAATGAATTAATACCAAGAGAAAATATTAAAGCTGGAGATAGGCTAAAAGCATACTGTCTTGATGTAAGAAGAGAGCCAAGAGGTCAGCAAATTTTTCTTTCACGTGCTCATCCAAAATTTATGGAAAAATTATTTGTTCAAGAGGTCCCAGAAATTTATGATGGTTTAATTGAAATTAAATCTTCATCTAGGGACCCTGGAAGTAGAGCAAAAATATGTGTTAAAGCTATAGATACCTCTTTAGATCCAGTTGGAGCATGTGTAGGAATGAGAGGTAGTAGAGTCCAAGCTGTAGTCAATGAATTGCAGGGAGAAAAAATTGATATTGTTAATTGGTCAGAGGATCCAGCAATAGTAGTATCTAACGCTTTATCTCCCGCAGAAGTTCAAAGAGTAAATGTAGATAATGAATCAAAAAAACTTGACGTAATTTTAACAGAGGAAAATTTAAGTAAGGCAATTGGCCGAAGAGGTCAAAATGTGAGATTAGCAACAAAATTATTAAATTATGAAATTAATATAATGACTGATCAAGAGGACTCTGAGAAAAGGCAAATAGAGTTTAAAGACAAAACAGAAAATTTTGTTAAAAATCTAGAATTAGACGAAACTCTTGGTCAACTTTTAGTAGCAGAGGGTTTTTCCACAATTGATGATGTAAAAGACAGCAATATTGAGCAATTATCAAAAATTGAGGGCATAGAAGAAGAAACCGCTAAAGAACTTATTGAGAGAGCAAATGAATTTCATAAAAAGGACCAGGAAGAAATATCAAATAAAATCAAGGATCTTGGCCTAGAGAATGACTTAATAGAGCACGAAGGTTTAACTCCAGGAATGCTAGTTACTTTAGGTGAGTCGAAAATATTAACTCTAAATGACTTTGCAGATTTAGCATCAGATGAACTAACAGGCGCCTATGATATAGTAAATGGAGAAAGAGTAAAAATTAAAGGATATTTAGAAGATTTTGCATTGTCAAAAAAAGAGGCTGATGAACTTATTATGTCAGCAAGAAATAAAATATTTACAGATTGAAAGATGAAATATGGAAAAGAAAAAATTAAAGTTATCAATTTCTGGAAGTTCGAAAAAGACAATAAATAATATCGAAAAAGCTAAATTTAAATCTAAAAATTCTGTAATAATTGAAAAATCTTCTGGAAGGACTCAACAAAAAAATTTTTCTAGGAATTTTAATAGCAAAGTATCAACAAAGCCAAATTTTACATCAAAAAAACCGTCTTTTTCAAAATCAAATTTATCAAACCAGTCAGATTTTGAAAAACGTAAGCAAGCTGAGCAAAGAGCAACAAAAAGACTTAAGGGTGAGTCCGTTGCAAAGGAAACAAAAGGCAAACTAAGTCCTAGAAGACGAGAATTAAAATTAACCATATCTAGAGCTCTAAGTGATGATGATAGTTTTTCAAGATCAAGAAGTCTTGCTTCATTAAAAAGAGCCAAACAAAAAGAAAATAGGGAGTTAAAGAGAGAAGATAGCAAAGATGCTCTAAGACCTATTAAAAGGGAAATCAATTTACCTGAGGTAATAACTATTAGAGAGTTAGCTAACAGGATGGCGGAACAATCAAGCAATATCATTAAACACCTACTAGGTATGGGTGTTACAGTGACCATTAATCATACTATAGATGCAGATACGGCAGAATATTTGGTTAAAGAATTTGGACATATTCCAATAAAAGAGGAGAAAACAGAAGAAATAATTAAAAAAATCAAAGATATCAAAACTGAAAACCTCAAGAGTAGAGCTCCTATAGTAACAGTAATGGGTCACGTAGATCATGGGAAAACATCTCTATTAGACTCATTAAGAAAGGCAAATGTAGTATCAGGAGAATTTGGGGGCATAACTCAACATATTGGTGCATATCAAATAATAAATAATTCTGAAAAAATAACATTTATAGATACCCCTGGACATGCTGCTTTTACTGAAATGAGAGCCAGAGGTTCAAAATTAACTGATATAGTTATATTAGTAGTTGCTGCTGATGATGGAGTAAAACCTCAAACAATCGAGTCGATTAAACATGCAAAAGCTGCAAAAGTGCCAATTGTAGTTGCTATTAACAAATGTGATTTACCTGAAGCTGATCCCCAAAAAATCAAAAATCAACTTTTAGAGCACGAATTAATTGCAGAGGAACTTTCAGGAGATACATTAGTTGTTGAAATATCAACAAAGACAAAGATGAACTTAGATAAGTTATTAGAGTCTGTTCAACTTCAGGCTGAGCTACTGGATTTAAAGACTGATTTTGAAACAAATGCAAAAGGTATAGTAATGGAGTCGAAAATTGATGTTGGAAGAGGACCTATTGCAAATATTATTATTACTGCAGGTACTTTAAAAAAAGGAGATTATTTTGTAAGCGGTGTAAAGTGGGGAAAAGTTAGAGCAATTATTAATGACTTAGGAGAAAATATAAACTTTGCAGAACCAGCTACACCAGTTGAAATTTTAGGAATTAATGGAGCAGCACGATCAGGAGACGATTTTATAGTCTTGCCTACGGAAAAAGAGGCAAAAACATTAGCTGATGGCAGGATTGAAGAGGCAAAACAAGGTAAAACTGCACTTACATTTGTTACTCAAGAGTCAGCTTTCAGTGATAAAGTATCTGAAGAGCTTAATATTATAATTAAATCAGATGTTCATGGCTCTTCAGAGGCAATTAAAAATGCAATTTCGCAAATAAAACATGATGAGGTGAAAGCTAAAATAATATTATCTGACATAGGGATGATAACCGAAACGGATGTTACATTAGCTAAAGCATCTAATGCTGTTTTAATTGCATTTAATGTAAAACCTACCAAAGAGGCAAAAAAACTGGCAGAGCAAAGCAAAATAAATATCTCATTTTTTAATATAATTTACGAGGTTTTAGATTTTGTAAAAAATAAAATGTCTGGATTACTAACGCCTGATATAGATGAGAAAATTATTGGGTCTGCAGAAATTTTAGAAATATTTAAAGTTTCAAAAGTAGGCAAAGTTGCTGGTTCAAAAGTATTAGATGGAGAAATTACACAAGATTCCAGTGCAAGAATTATTAGAGATGGAACAATAGTGTTTAATGGAAAAATTGGAACAATTTTTAGAGAAAAAAATCAAACCAAGCAAGTTTCCGCAGGTCTTGAATGTGGAATTACTATTAAAGATTTCACCGATTTCAAAAAAAATGACATCATTGAAGCTTATAATTCAACAATTACTGAGAGAAGAATATAATGACAAAATTAGGAAAACCTATTACACAAAGACAGTTAAGAGTGGGAGAAATGATCAAACAGGCATTAGGAATGATATTTATAAGAGATGAAGCAAAATTACCAAATTTAGATACAAAAAATATTACTGTTACTGAGGTGAGAATGAGTCCTGATCTAAAAGTGGCAAAGGCTTTTGTTTTACCTTTGGAAGGTAAAAATGCAAATGAAGTAGTTGAAAAACTAAAGGAATTTTCTTATTTAATAAGAAAAGTTCTTTCAAAAAAAATAGTTATGAAGTTTTTGCCCAAGATCTTATTCGTTAAAGATGAGTCTTTTGAATATGCTGAAAAAATTGAAAATTTAATAAAACAAACATATAAACAAGGAACAAAATGAACAAAAAAGCTAAAGAACTGGCAATTCACGAAAAAGATACTGGATCAACAGAAATTCAAGTTGCTCTATTAACAGATAAAATTGAAAATTTATCTAGTCATCTTAAAAAATTCAATAAAGACAAACATTCATCTGTTGGTTTATTAAAAGCAGTTAATAAAAGAAAAAAGTTATTGGATTATTTAAAAAAAAATAAAATTGAATCTTACAAAGATGTAATTTCAAAACTAAAATTAAGGAAATAAATGTTTAAAATAATAAAAAAAGAGACAGAAATTGATGGAAAAAAAATTTCAATTGAAACAGGAAAAATAGCAAGACAAGCAGATGGAGCAATAATTGCTCAGTGTGGAGAAACAGTTGTAATGGCTACAGTTGTAGGAGCTAAAAAAGTCAATCCTGATGTTGACTACTTTCCCTTATCAGTAAATTATCAAGAAAAATATTATTCAGCAGGTAAAATTCCTGGAGGATATTTTAAAAGAGAAGCCAGACCAACTGAAAGCGAAACTTTAATATCTAGATTAATTGACAGACCAATAAGACCATTATTTCCTGATGAGTTTAAAAATGAAGTACAACTTCTTCCAACTGTAATATCTTATGATAAGGAGAATGAAGCTGATATTTTATCAATTATAGCTTCATCAGCAGCTTTAGCTATATCAGGAATGCCATTTATGGGTCCAGTTGCTGCATCTAGAGTAGGATTTATTGACGGAAAATATGTTTTAAATCCCTCAAAAATAGATTTAGAAAAATCAAAATTAGATCTAGTAGTTGCAGGCACAAAAGACGCCGTTTTGATGGTTGAGTCAGAGGCAAAAGGTTTAACAGAAAAAGAGATGTTAGATGCAGTTAAATTTGGTCATGAAAATTTCGTACCAATTATTAAAATGATAGAAGAAATTGCTAAAGAATGTAAAAAGCCTGAATGGATTGTAGAAAAAAAAGATCTTTCAGAAGTTAAGAAAAAGCTTGAAGATGAATTCACAAATGATCTAAAAAAAGCTTTCTCAATTAAGGACAAAAAAGAAAGATCTAATCTTATTTCTGAAATTACAGATAAAGCAAAAAAAATTTACGAAGATAATGAAGATTATTCAGATTTGGATGTTAATTCTGAACTTAAAAGCATAGAAAAATCAATTGTTAGAAGTGATATCTTGAAAAATAAAAATCGAATAGACGGTAGAGGTCTCTCAGATATAAGACCAATTTCATGTGAGGTTGGAATATTACCAAGAGTCCATGGATCTTCACTATTCACAAGAGGAGAAACACAAGCAATAGTAACTACTACCTTAGGAACATCTGACGATGAGCAACGAATTGAAAGCCTAGATGGGTTACAAAGAGAAAGATTTATGTTGCATTATAACTTTCCTCCATTCTCAGTTGGAGAAACTGGGAGAATAGGCACTGGAAGAAGAGAAATTGGTCATGGAAAACTAGCTTGGAGAGCAATTAAATCTTCTTTACCTTCAAAGGAGAGTTTTCCTTATACATTTAGAATTGTTTCAGAAATTACAGAGTCTAACGGCTCATCCTCAATGGCAACAGTTTGTGGATCTTCACTTGCATTAATGGATGCAGGAGTTCCAATTAAAGAACCAGTTGCTGGTATAGCGATGGGATTGATTAAAGAAGGCGATGATTTTAGCGTATTATCTGATATTCTCGGAGACGAAGATCACTTAGGTGATATGGATTTTAAAGTTGCTGGAACAAAAGATGGCATAACAGCACTTCAAATGGACATTAAGATAACTGGAATTACTTTTGAAATCATGGATCAAGCATTGAAACAGGCAAAAGAAGGTAGAATTCATATACTTGGTGAAATGAACAAAGCCTTAAACAAGTCTAGAGATAGTGTAGGAAAACATACTCCAAAAATGGAGAAAATTACTGTAGACAAAAAAGATATTGCAGCAGTAATTGGAAAAGGTGGAGCAACAATAAGAGAAATTGTGGAAAAATCTGGAGCCAAAGTTGATGTAAATGATGAAGGGGTTGTTACAGTTGCTGCTCCTGATGAGAAGTCTAGAAATATTGCATTACAATTCATCAAAGATATTACTGCTAAAGCAGAACTCAATAAAATTTATAATGGGAAAGTAATGAAGATTATGGAGTTTGGAGCATTTGTTAATTTTTTAGGCAAACAAGACGGTCTTGTTCATATTTCAGAGTTAGCTGATAAAAGGGTTGCAAAAGTTACTGATGTTGTGAAAGAGGGCGATGAAGTTAAAGTAAAAGTCATAGGTTTTGATAGAGGAAAAGTTAAATTATCTATTAAACAAGCTTCTGTTTAATTCATTTAGCAGATGAAGAAAAAATTTAAATATACAATCTACGGAATTATTTATTTTTTAGCCATCATGATTTTGGCTATATTTTTTTATAAAGAAGGAATTAGTATTTTTTAAAAATTAAGAAACTACATAGTTTCAAAACTACCAATTAATTCAAAGTTTTTATTAGAAACAATTATTTCGCCTGAGGAAACACCAATATCAAATATTTCTAAAATAACAATATAATGAGTTACTAAGATTAGGTTTTTTTCACTTTCCCAATTTTTGATATATTCTTTTAAATCAATAATTTGCTTGCTTTTATTTTCTGAAAATCTTTCCTCATAGAATGAATTAAGAGCATTGAATGTCTGCATGTTTCCAAAAGCAATACTTGCTGTATCTTTGCATCTACACCATTCGCTAGACAATACCTTGTCAATTTTAATATTATTAGACTTAAAAAATTTTCCTATTTTTTTTGATTGTATCCTACCTTTACCATTTAAATTTCTTTGAGTTGAGCAGTCAGTTATATCAAAATTATATGGATCTCCATTTCCAGGTGCAATTGCATGTCTTATAAAAACTATTTTTTTTCCATCTACTAGAGAGTTAATAATTTTATCATTTGAAAATGAATTAGTTGATAAAAAAAAAAATATGAGAACTAAAAATTTTTTCATTAAATTAGAAGATAAACTAGCCCAATCATTTGAATAAAGTTTAGTAGCACAGACAGACCGTGAGCATATTTAAATTTATTATTCTCATTATTATCCTTCAATTTATTAATTAGAGGCATTAAAAAAAACTGTGCAAATACAAATGAAATTACAAGCGAGATTGCTACATATAAATCAAGATTAATTTTTGAAATATAGAAGAACAATAAAATTACAGATGATAAAAATACTAAATTTACAAAATAGTAATACGGAAAAATTTTCCTAACAAATTTGCCAGCATTTTCTTCATCTAAAATTTTGAAAATCATTGGAGCTAATACAAAAGAAAAAAAAAACATCATACCCAAACAGAATGCAACAATATTTTGTATTAAATTTTCCATTTTTATTTAATTTTACCTTTTATTCTGCTCAAAAAAAATAATGCAATTGCACTTATCAACGCGAAAACTTCTAATGCATGTCCTGTATCGCCAGCTGCAAATTGCACAAATGCAAAAATTATACAAACTATAAACCAAACTAAAATTAACATTTTATTTATTTTTCTTTTTGTTTTTTTTTAATTTTCTTTTTTCTTTCAAAGTTAGTTTTGGTTTTTTCATTAAACTTGAATCTTTGAATGATTTACCACTGTATCTTTTAGACATTTTTTTAAGAAATATTTTTAGGATTTGGCATCCCTACCTTATTATATCCTGCATCCACATAGTGTATTTCACCTGTAACTCCAGCTGCTAGATTGCTTAATAAGTATAATGCTGAATTTCCAACATCATTAATATCAACATTTCTTTGCAAAAAAGAGTGATCCTCATTCCACTTATACAAAAATTTGGCGTCTCCTATTGCGGATGCTGCCAGAGTTTTAATAGGTCCTGCACTAATGGCATTTACTCTTATTGATTTAGTTCCAAGGTCTCTTGCAAGATACTTAACACTAGCCTCTAGTGCAGATTTACATACACCCATTACATTATAGTTTGGAATAGCTTTATTTGATTCATATGTTAGTGTAAGCATGCTTCCACCTTCATTCATTATTTTTGCTGCTTCCTTTGCAACCTCAGTAAACGAAAAACATGAAATTAGCATACTCCTTAAAAAATTTTCTCTAGTGGTGTTAATATACTCTCCAGATAATTCTGATTTATCTGAAAAGGCAACTGCGTGGACTACAAAATCTATTTTTCCCCATTCTGTTTTTATATCCTCGAATAATTTTATAATTTCCTCTTTTTTTTCTACGTCACAGCTAATAGTAATTTTCGAACTTAATTTCTTCGCTAAAGGAATAACTCTTTTTTTAAGTGCATCTCCTAAGTAAGTAAATGCTAAATCCGCCCCAGCCTCTGATAGTTTTTGTGATATACCCCAAGCAATTGATCTTTCATTTGCAACCCCCATAATTAAACCCTTTTTACCTTTCATTAAGCTCATTATTTAAACCTTTTCAAAAATTAAAGTTGCATTGGTTCCACCAAAACCAAAGCTATTAGACATTACAGCGTTTAATTCAACATTTTTTTCAGTAAGCATAACTATTGGAAATTTTTTAGCATTTTCATCCATATCATTAATATTTGCTGATGCAGCAATAAAATTATTTTTCATCATAATTAAACTGTAAATAGCTTCATGAACAGAAGCAGCTCCCAGTGGATGGCCCGACAAAGATTTAGTTGAACTTATTTTTGGTATTTCTGTTCCAAAAGTATCAGCTACTGCATTTAATTCTGTAATATCTCCTACAGGTGTGGAAGTTCCATGAGTATTTAAATAATCAATTTTATTTTTTGATGTTGCAAGTGCCATTTTCATACACCTAACAGCTCCTTCACCTGATGGAGCTACCATATCATATCCATCAGATGTTGCACCATAACCAGTTAATTCTGCATAAATATTTGCACCTCTTGCTTTAGCGTGCTCATATTCCTCAAGCACTAGTACACCGGCTCCGCCTGCAATTACAAAACCATCTCTAGTTTTATCATAAGCTCTAGACGCTTTTTCTGGGGTATTATTATATTTTGAAGATAAAGCAGTCATTGCATCAAACATAGCAGTCATTGCCCAATGGATCTCCTCACTTCCTCCAGCAAAAACAACATCTTGTTTTCCCATTTGAATTAGCTCCATTGAATTACCTATACAGTGACCGCTAGTTGCACAAGCTGAGCTCATTGTATAATTTGTTCCTTTAATTTTAAAAGGAACAGCAAGAGTTGCTGAGGCTGTGCTGGCCATCGTTCTTGGAACAATAAAAGGACCCATCAATTTTGGAGTCTTAACTCTAGTTTTATCTGCTGCTAAAATTACATTTTCAATTGAAGGACCACCCGAACCCATTACAATTCCTGTTTTAAAATTACTTACATCTTTTTCTTCTAAACCTGAGTCTTCAATTGCCTGTTTCATTGCAATATAATTATATGCAGAGCCAGATCCCATAAATCTTATAGTTTTTCTATCTATGTGGTCTTCAAGTTTTATTTTTGGTTTTCCATGCACATGACTTTTAAGATTATACTCTTTATACTCTTCAGAAAAAGAAATTCCTGATTTGGAATTTAGTAATGATTCCTTTACCTCACCTTGATTATTTCCAAGGCAAGAAACTATACCTATTCCAGTAATTACTACTCTTCTCATTATTTAAATAATCCAACTTTTAAGTTCTCAGCTGAATAAATTTTTTTTCCATCAGCTTTTAAAATTCCGTTAGCAAGACCAACAGTTGTTCCTTCTTTAGCAAGTATTCTTTTCATATCTACTTCATATTTTGCGATTTTTATGTTTTTTAAAACTTCCCCAGTAAACTTCACAGAATTAACACCTAACGCCCTTCCTTTTCCAGGATTTCCTAACCATCCTAAATAAAAACCAACCAATTGCCACATTGCATCTAATCCAAGACATCCAGGCATAACAGAATCATTTTTAAAATGACAATCAAAAAACCACATATTTTCTTTAATATCTAATTCAGCTTCAATTATACCTTTATTAAAAGCTCCACCGTTTATTTTAATATTTGTAATTCTATCAAACATGAGCATTGGAGGTAAAGGTAATTTGGCGTTCCCAGGACCAAAAAGTACGCCATTTCCGCAGCTAATTAGATCCTCATAATTATAAGATGATTTTTTATTCATAATTTAAAAACCTTAATACTTTATTAGCAATAATAATAATATACAAATGCTCTATAATTGTTATAAAATATAGATAAAATATGACTATAGAACAAAATTTAGTTAAAAAATTAAGATCTTCTAATCTAAGACCCACAAAACAAAGAATAGAGATATGTAAAGTACTATTTGATCGTGAAAGAACTTTTCATTTTACAATCAGTGATTTAGCTAAAATTCTTAATTTAAACTCAAAAAATAAAATTTCATTAGCAACCATTTATAATACCGTTGAAATTTTGAAGTCAAAAGGTCATTTAAAAGAAATTTCAATAAATAGTGATAAAACATTTTTTGATACAAATATTTCTAACCACCATCATTTTTTCAATGAAAATACTAATGAACTTACCGATTTTTATGATGAGGACATTAGTCGCATAAAGATCAAAAAAAACATTCCTGGAAAAAAGGTAAAATCAATTGAAGTACTGGTTAAGATTGCAAATAGTAATTAAAATCAAAAAATTAAAATCTTAAAGATAAGTTTACTAATTTAGAATAATTCTAATATGTTGACACTAGTTTAGAATAGTTATAAAGTAATAGTGTGAGTAGTGAAATAATTAAAGAGCAATCAAAATGTCCTTTTACTGGAGTTGGAACGCCTCCAAAGCATTCGACTGGAAAAGGTCAAATAAACAAAGATTGGTGGCCCAATAGTTTAAATTTAAAAATTTTAAGCCAACATTCATCTATGGTCAATCCAATGGGGGAAAAATTTAGTTATAAAAAAGAATTTAAGAAACTTAACTTTAAAGCACTTAAAAAAGATTTATATAAATTAATGACTGAGTCGCAAGATTGGTGGCCTGCTGACTATGGTCATTATGGTCCTTTCTTCATAAGACTTGCATGGCATGCTGCTGGAACATATAGGACGGGAGATGGAAGAGGTGGAGCTGGAACAGGAAATCAAAGATTCGCACCTTTAAATAGTTGGCCAGACAATGTCAATTTGGATAAAGCAAGGCTACTACTTTGGCCAATCAAAAAGAAATATGGAAAAAGAATCTCATGGGCTGACTTATTCATTTTAGTCGGCAATATATCTCTAGAGTCTATGGGTTTTAAAACTTTTGGATTTGGTGCAGGAAGAGAGGACATTTGGGAGCCAGAAGAAGATATTTATTGGGGGTCAGAAAAAGAGTGGTTAGGTGTAAATCGTTATAGCGGCAAAAGAGAGCTTGAAAATCCTTTAGGAGCCTCACACATGGGTTTAATTTATGTTAATCCTCAAGGCCCTGACGCGAACCCAGACCCTTACCTGGCTGCACACGATATTAGAGAGACTTTTGGTCGTATGGCAATGAATGACTATGAGACGGTTGCTCTCGTTGCTGGTGGACATACATTTGGAAAATCTCATGGTGCAGCACCTGAATCTCATAAAGGACCAGAGCCTGAAGGATCTAAAATACAAGAGCAAGCAACAGGATGGAATAGTAATTATAAAAGTGGTTTAGGAGTAGATACAATAAGTAGTGGGATCGAAGGAGCATGGACATCTAATCCGATTAAATGGGATATGGGTTATTTTGATAATTTATTTGGCTATGAATGGGAATTAACAAAAAGTCCAGCTGGAGCCCATCAGTGGAAACCTAAAAAAAATGGTCATGCAATAAGTTTAACTCCTGATGCACATGATAATTCAAAGAAAAACTTACCGATGATGCAAACAACTGACTTATCACTTAAACTCGACCCAAAATACGGCCCAATTTCAAGACATTTTCATCAAAATCCAAAAGAATTTGCTGATGCATTTGCAAGAGCTTGGTTTAAACTTACACATCGTGACATGGGGCCAAAAGCAAATTATCTGGGATCTGATGTTCCAAAGGAAGATCTAATTTGGCAAGATCCAATTAAAAAAAATAAATATAAATTAAAAAATAAAGATATTGAAAATTTAAAGAAAAAAATTTTAAGATCTGGATTAAGTATTTCCCAACTTGTTACGACTGCATGGGCATCGGCTTCTACTTTTAGAGGATCTGATAAAAGAGGTGGAGCAAATGGTTCAAGAATAGCTCTTCAGCCCCAAAGAGACTGGGAAGTTAATAATCCATCAAAATTGTCAACTATAATAAGAATTTTTAAAAAAATTAAAAAAGAATTTGATACAAATAAGAAATCTGTTTCATTAGCTGACTTAATAGTTTTAGGTGGATCAGTAGGAATTGAAAATGCTGCAAAAAAAGCTGGCAGAAAAATTAAAGTTCCATTCAAAGCTGGGAGAGGTGATGCAGATCAAGAACAGACAGATATCAATTCCTTCAATCTGCTTGAACCGATAGCTGATGGATTTAGAAATTATATAAAATTAAATGCCCCAGGATACGCTAATGGTAGAGGTATTCCAACTTCTTCAGCTGAGGAAATGCTGATTGACAAATCACAACTTCTTGGATTAACAGGTCCAGAGATGACAGTTTTGGTTGGTGGTATGCGTGTATTAAATACAAATTACGACGGATCAGATTATGGAGTTTTTACCAAAAGACCTGGAACTCTGACTAATGATTTTTTTGTCAATTTACTAGATATGAGAACCACATGGAGAGAGATAGACAAAGAAGAACAGTTTTTTGAGGGAATTGATCGTAAAACTAAAAGAGTTAAATGGAAAGCTACTAGAGCTGATTTGATTTTTGGATCTAATTCACAATTAAGAGCACTGTCAGAGGTCTACGCTACAGATGACTCAAATGAAAAATTTGTAAAAGATTTTGTTTATGCATGGACAAAAATAATGAATCTAGACCGTTTTGATCGAAATTAATTAAAAGACCCCCATAAATTTTCAACTTCAATCCAGCCTAAATAATTTTCAGTTTTAACTCTACACCATTCTGTAAGACATTTTTTTACAATCAAAAGTCGACCTTTTTCTATTTTGACTAAAGGTTCGGAAAATTTAGTGTTTTTTTTAAAAATTAATTTATCTTCAAGAGCTATTAAAGATTTTGATGCTTTAAGTTGTGAAATATGTATCCACCCACTATTTTTTTTGTGATCAATTATTCGTCTGAAGTTTTCTTTTTTGTCAATTACTTTTACAGGTAAAAATTTTTTTTTGTAGACATATTTAATCGGATAATCAAAACTTGGACCATATCTAACATTAACTTTATTATTTTTTAACATTAAAAAATAATTTTCTTCAGAAAAAACAAATGAAGGTATAAAAATTATAATTAATAATATTAAAAATCTTAACATACACAATTTTTTTTTTAAAATACCTTACTTTCCTAAAAGTCAAATTAATTAAATTAATTATTAAAATGTAACCCTTTAAATTATTTTTAATTTTTAAAATATTCTTCAAAACCTCATTTGATTGAAGATTTCCAACAATACCAGTAATAGGACTAAGTACACCTTCTGTCTGACAATTTAGAACATCGTCGGAAGGCATATTTTGATAAAAACACCGAAGGCACGGCACTTTTTTATTTCTAAAATCAAAAGAGAATATGTGACCATCAAAACTACCTATTGCTCCTACAATTAGAAATTTTTTATGTTTTATACAATATTCATTTAATAAAAATTTGGTTTTAAAATTATCCGACCCATCAACAATTATTTCATATCCTTTAAAAATTTTTTCTATATTTTTTTTAGTTACGTTTTTTTTAAAGATTTTTACTTTTACTTTTGGATTTATTAATTTAATTCTCTTTTTTATAACATCTACTTTATATTTACCAATATCTTTGGTGGTAAACATAGATTGTCTATGAATATTTGATAAATCTACTTTATCATAATCTGCAATTCCAATATTACCAACCCCTGCTCTTGACAAACTGTCTGAGACCGGGGATCCCAAACCTCCTGCTCCAATGATTAAAACCTTTGAATTTGTAATTTTTTTTTGTCCTGAAGGTCCAACATTTTTTAAAATTATTTGTCGAGAATATCTCTCTATATATTCTTTGCTTAATCCAGATATCATTTCTTTAAATTTAATATTTATAATTATAATATCAAACTAGTTTAATTGTGAGATAACTTTTTCAACTATTTTTTTTGCTAGCAAAGATTTTTTCATTCGAGGGAATTTTTCACTATCTTTGCCTTTATAGAATATTGTAACCTCATTTAAGTCTGATTCGAATCCTATAGCATCATTAGATACATCATTTGCGATTATCCAATCACAATTTTTTTGTTCAATCTTCGCTTTTGAATTTTTTAAAATATTATTTGTTTCTGCTGAAAAGCCAATAACAATTTTTGGTCTAAGACTATTATGATTTGAAACATGATTTAAAATATCAATATTTCTTTCAAACTCTAGATTTATATTTTCATCTTTTTTTATTTTAATATTCTTATAATTTTTGACTCTCCAATCTGAGACCGCTGCAGAAAAAATTCCTATATCTGAAGGCAAGTTTTCTAAAGTTTTTTTAAACATTTCTTCAGCTGACTTAACTTTAATAATATCAACACCTTCTACTGGTCTTAAATTAGTTGGCCCTGTAATTAGTGTTGTTTTTATTCCACTTTCCTGTAAACACCTTGCTATTTCATAACCTTGCTTACCACTTGATCTATTTGTTATATATCTTACTGGGTCGATATACTCATGAGTAGGCCCCGCTGTAACTAAAGCAGTAAACTTTGAGTTATTACTCAAATTTTGAAAGTATCTATTTAAATTATTCATCATCTCTCTTGGTTCTGTCATTTTACCTTCACCATACTCTCCACATGCCATGTCTCCTTTTTCAGGTCCGATTATTTTATAATTAAAATCAATTAATTTATTAATATTTTTTTTATTTGAAGAGTTTTCCCACATTCGAACATTCATTGCTGGAGCTAAAAAAATCTTTTTGTTAGAAGCTAAAACAACTGTAGATGCTAGATCGTCAGCATATCCATTAGCTATTTTTGAAATAGTATTTGCAGTTGCAGGAGCTATTAAAATTATATCGGCCCATCTTGATAGAGATATATGATCCATCTCAGACTCATTTTCTAAATCAAAAAGATTTGAATAAACTTTTTCTTGAGATAACGAAACAACAGAGAGTGGTGTAACAAATTTTTTTGCATTATTTGTTAAAATAGTTTTTACCATTGATCCACTTTTCTTAAATAATCTTATTAGTTCTAAAGATTTATATGCAGCTATACCACCACAAATTATTAACAAAATTTTTTTATTTTTTAAATTTTCCATAAAATAATTAAAATACTATGAAACCTAAAAATACAAGTAGTAATAATCCAATAATACTTTGATTTTTAAAAGATTTTATTTCCAATCTCTTTTCCTCCAACGCTGAGTAAGATTTTGAATTTTGAGGTATCTGGCCACTTGCTAAAAAGGTTAGAGCTTGGTTAGCTTTTTCCATAATTTTAGGAAAATCAGGTAAGTTTTTTAACGCTTCTGTTGATTCTTTCAAGGTTTTACTTAAATTGTTGAGTGGATCCTTTGTTTCTTTTAACCACTTTTCTAATACTGGTTTTGATG
Organism: uncultured Pelagibacteraceae bacterium; assembly: GCA_902560625.1. Taxonomy (GTDB): domain Bacteria; phylum Pseudomonadota; class Alphaproteobacteria; order Pelagibacterales; family Pelagibacteraceae; genus Pelagibacter. The sequence goes on along the minus strand of CACEMD010000002.1, from coordinate 99,849 downwards.
TTTCCCAAATGTTTGTATCAGGGTTTAGCTTTCTTGCAACTCCTTCAACAACTACCATAGTTTTTTGAAGCAAAAGCAACTGGGGTTGAGTTTGCATATTAAATTTTTCAGTAATTTCAAACAATTGAGTTAATAGTTTTCCACCAGATATATCTTTAACTGATTGTCCAAATATAGGCTCCCCTATTGACCTCAAAGCTTGAGCCAATTCATCAACCTGCACATTTTGAGGAACTAATCCAGCTTGGATATGAACATCAGCTACTTTTTTATAATCTCTCTTAATAAAACCATATAATATTTCAGCTAAGTATTTTCTATTTAATTTGTCAATTCTTCCCATTATACCAAAGTCTATAGGAACTATTTGACCAGAATTATCTATAAAAAGATTTCCTTGATGCATATCTGCATGAAAAAAACCATCTCTAACAGCATGCCTTAAAAAATGTTGAATAATATCAGAAGCAATAATATTTAAATCTATTTTTTTTGACATAATAGCATCCCTTTCTCTTATTGATACTCCATCTATCCAATCAAGTGTTAAAACTTCTTCACCAGTATAATTCCAATAAATTTTAGGAACTCTAAAACCAGAATCGTTTTTAGTATTATCAAAAAATTCATTAGCTGCTGCTGCCTCAAATCTTAAATCCATTTCATGATTTGTAATTTCTTTTAACAAGAAAACTACCTCAACTAATTTCAATCGTCTTGTTTTCTTTATAAGATTTTCAATTATATATGCTAACAGCATTAATGCATCGATTTCCTCGTTAAAGGTTTTTTTAATATCTGGTCTTAGTATCTTGATCCCAACATCTTTAATTGTACCATTATCATTTATTTGCGCTTTATGAACTTGCGCAATTGATGCAGCAGCAACAGGCTCACTAAAATTAATTACTGAGTTAAAAGATCTTTCTCCGATATTTTTTTTTAGAATATCTTTTGCTTTTTCATTTGAAAAAGGTGGAAGTTTATCTTGAAGCTTTTCTAATTGATCAGATAATTTTTCTCCAATTATATCAGGTCTAGTTGCTAGAAATTGACCCAATTTAATAAAGGTTGTACCCATACTTTGAATAGAGTTACATAATTTTTCCTCATCACTTATATTTTCTTTTTTAGATTTATTTGAGAAAGAAAAAGACAGTAAACTAGATAAAAAAACAATAATCATCGGAGGTTTATGAATTTTTGAAATTACTTTCAAAGCTTCAGATTGACAAAGTTTTCTTGCGATTTTGAGCAAAATATAAATTTTTTTAAGCATTAAATTTTCCATCCGGAGTGAATTGCAACTATACCCCCACTTAAATTTCTATATTTACAATTTTCAAAATTATTGTGCCTCAAAATTTCTATTAGTTGTTCTTGATTGATAAATTTATCAATACTTTTTATTAGGTAATTATATGGTTTTTCGTCACCAACTATAAATTTTCCAATTTTTGGTATTAATTTGGAGTAAATTTTGTAGATATTTTCTAGATTTGAATTTTGAATTTTTGAAAATTCTAAGCAGAAAAAACATCCACCTTTTTTAAGTACTCTAAATGCTTCTGATACAGCTTTATTAATATCTTTTGTATTCCTTAAACCAAAACTAATTACATAAAAATCAAAATAATTGTCTGGAAGTGACAATTTTTCAGCGTACCCACATTTCCATTTTAAATTTTGGTAATTCTTGAGTCTCTTTTTTCCTTTTTGTAACATTTTCATATTTGGATCTAAACAAAGAACCTCAGCTTTTCTATTTGTTGCGTCAGAATACAATTTAGCAATATCTCCGGTTCCACATCCCACATCAATAAGATTTTGTGTGATAGATGGGTTCATAATTTTAATTAAATTATTTTTCCAACTTCTATGGATACCTAGGGACATTAAATCGTTCATCAGATCATATTTATCAAAGACTTTATTAAATACAGTTTGAACCAGTCCTTTTTTTTGTTGTAAGCTTTGTTGCATAGTTTATTTATTTATTTTAAACAATATAATCACAAATGCCAGAATTGCCAGAAGTAGAAATTGTAAAGAGGTCGCTTGAAAAAACTATAAAATTTAAAAAAATTAAACAGGTTTTTATCAAAAACAAGAATTTAAGGTTTAAAATTCAAAAAAATATTCCAAAAAAATTGAAAAATGAAAAGATACTCAGAATCGAGAGAAAATCAAAGTATCTTATAGTTAATTTAACAAAATCAAAATATTTGATAATTCATTTTGGAATGTCAGGAACATTACATCTAGTAAAAAAAAATAAAAAAAATATTTATACAAATCTTAGTTTTTATAATCAACAAAAGCTTCCAAAGAAACATAATCATGTAGAGATTGTTTTTAATAGATTAAAATTAATTTATAATGATCCACGAAGATTTGGCTTTATATTGTTACTTTCTTCAAAGAAAGAATTTTTGAATTTTTTTAAAAAACTTGGTCTAGAACCTTTAGACAATAAATTTAATAATAAATATTTGATGAGTAAAATACATCACAGAAAAAAAAAAATAAAAGATATTTTGTTAGATCAATCTATAGTTTCAGGACTTGGCAATATATATGTAAATGAAATTCTAAATTATTCTAGAATAAATCCTAAAAAACTAGGTTTTAAATTAGGATCTTATGAAATCAAATTAATTGTAAAGTATTCAAAATTAGTTATAAAAAAAGCAATTACTAAGGGTGGTTCTTCTATAAGAGATTTCAAAAATTCTAAGGGCCAAAAGGGATCGTATCAAAATGAATTTAGGGCATACAATAGAAATGAAAAAAAGTGTATAAATAGGTATTGCAAGGGAATTATTAAAAGAATTTTTATTTCGAATAGGTCTACTTTTTTTTGTAAAAAATGTCAAAAATAACTTATTATTTTATTGACCACCCAATAATTGCGAGTTATAGATCGCGCCTATGGCAAACACAAAATCAGCAATCAAAAGAATAAGAAGAATATCAAGACAGACAACTGTAAATAAAGCAAGAAAAAGCAGATTTAAAAATGCCTTGAAGAAGATGCAATCAATTATTAATAAAAAAGATAAAAAAAAAGCATTAGAATTTTTACCTAAATTAAACTCTGAACTAATGAAAATTTCAAAGTCAGGAATAATTAAAAAAAAGAATGCCTCAAGAAATATTTCAAGAATTACTAGAAAGATAAACAGTCTTTAACAACTTTAGGTAGACTTAAATTTTAGATATAAAACAATAAACATAATAAATAAAAATTAATTTCTACAACCTAAGATATAATATACACAATATATAAACTTCCTTAAAGATATTACTATATGTGGTTTTAAGATTTATTGGTTAAAGTAAATTTTTTTGTACTAAAAAAAAATAATAAAATTCAATTAAAAAGTTTATAAATTTCTCGCTAAGGTTTATTCAATTAGAGATTTTATTTTTCTTTTGAATTACTAAATAATTTATTGCAAATGAATTGTTAAAAGAGTTAATTCTTATTCTTCCATGAATAAAAATCTTAGTAAAGACAATAAAGAAATCTATGAAAAAAAAATAGATTGGGATTCTATACAGTCAGAAATGAAATCAAAATTTGGACATGACATTTATGACAGTTGGTTAAAAAAAATTGAATTTATTGATGAATTTAATAATTATATTTTAATATCTGTGACAACAAGATTTATAAGAGATTGGATTACCTCTCGATATATTGATCAAATTTTACAAATAGTCAAATCTAACAATAAAAATATATCCAGGATTGAGTTTACAGTAAATCATAAAAAAGAAAATCGTGCTGCAAATATATATGAAAACAATAATAATAAAATAAATACTGAAAATGTTTCTTTTATAAAAGATACTTATCTCCAATACAATAGAATTGATCCAAACAAAAATTTTAAAAATTTTGTTGTGGGCTCAAGTAATAAACTTGCATACGAAGCGTCAAAAAAAGTTTCCGAAAATATATCACAATACAACCCACTTTATATTTATGGTGGAGTTGGGATGGGAAAAACTCATTTATTAAATGCAATAGGATTAAATTATAAGCAGCAAAAAAAAGTAATGTTTATATCTGCAGAACGTTTCATGTATCAATTTGTAAAATCTATAAAAAATAATGATATGGTGAAATTTAAAGATTATTTCAGAAATACAGATGCTTTATTAATAGACGATATTCAATTTATGAATGGTAAAGAGGCTATGCAAGAAGAATTTTTCCATACATTCAATGCCCTTTTAGACAAAGGTTCACAAATAATTTTATCTGCAGACAGATCTCCAAATAAACTTTTAAGAATTCAAGAGAGAATTAAATCTCGTTTTTCTGGAGGCTTAGTTGTCGATATACAAAGCCCAGACTATGATTTAAGATATGAAATAGTAAAATCTAAATGCTATGATCTTAACTTGTTATATTCTAATCAACTAAACATTACTAATGAGTTACAAAAATTTATAAGTTCTGAGGTAAAAAATAGTATAAGAGAATTGGTTGGTGCATTAAACCGTATAGTATCTTTTTCAAGAATATATAATAAAATACCCAATATTTCAGAAACTAAAATTATTTTAAAAGATTTACTAAACTTATCTGAAAATAAAGTAACAATTGATTTAATACAGACAACAGTTTGCAAGTATTTTAAAATCAGTAAAAATGAAATGTTATCTTCTAGACGTTCACGGTACCTAGTTAGACCAAGACAAACAGCAATATATTTAGCAAAAATTTTAACATCCAAATCGTTACCTGAAATTGGAAGAACATTTTCAAATAGAGATCATACAACAGTGATACATTCTGTAAAAACAATTGATAGATTGATAAAAGAGGACAATGAGTTAAAAATGAATGTTGATAATTTAAAAAATAAAATTCTTTATAACAAAGATAATGAAATTTAATGTAAATCAAGCTGACTTTCAAAAATCTCTAAATTATTGCCAAGGTGTAATTGAAAAAAGAAGCACCTTACCTATACTTTCAAATGTTTTATTAGATGCAAGTAATTCAAATCTTACTGTTATAGCAACAGATTTAGATTTAATCTTTATTCATAAAATTAAAAATGTTGAGATTATTGAGGAGGGCAAAACTACAACATCCTCCTCTATAATGTACGATATAATTCGAAAATTTAATTCTGGAAAAATAATAAATTTTTCATATCAAGGTAATAATAAAATACATTTAGAGTCAGAAAATGCAGCATTTAATTTAAATTGTATTGATCCTTCAGAATTTCCAATAACTGATGAAAATTTTAATCAAAATGAATTTTCCATAAATTCTAAAAATTTACTTAAACTTCTTAACAAATGTAAATTTTCAGTTTCTAACGATGAAACAAGACATTATTTAAGTGGAATATATTTTCATCAAACTCAAAATGATGAAAAATTTTACTTAACAGCTGCTGCTACAGACAGTCATAGAATGTCCATCTCAAAATTACTTCTCTCAGATAAAATAGAATTTGAACCAATAATTTTACCGAAAAAAACAATTTTTCAATTATGTTCAATTTTAGAAGATTATGAAGGTGATGTAAAAGTGTCAAATATTAAATCCAAAATTAAATTCGAATTGAATAATAGTATTTTGATTTCAAAATTGATTGATGGAAAATTTCCAAACTATTTACAAGTTATTCCAAGAGAAAATAAAAAAAAACTTGAAGCTGACTTAAAACTATTTTTAAACTCAGTTGATAGAGTGGCATCTGTTTCTTTAGATAAAAAAGATGGTGTAAAATTTAATATCACAAAAAATATATTAAATTTATCTGTAAATAATACCAACAGTGGTGATGGTAAAGAAAGTTTCAACGTTAAATTCGATCATGATTTAGATATTAGTTTTAATTCTAGATATCTTATCGATATAGCCTCACAATTAAATGGAGATATTATAGAAATATATTTCAAAGATACAGGGTCTCCAGCATTGATTAAAGATCCATCAGACTTTGACAGTATTTACGTCGTAATGCCTATGAAAGGCTAGTAATATTATCTAATTCTTTATAAATTTTATTTTGTAAAAAAACTAAAAAATCTTTTTCATTTTTGCCAGGTTCAATCGGTTCTAAAATAGATATAGTGATTGTTTTATTAGAAATTAATTCACCGGACTTAGGCCAAACTGTTCCTGAATTTATTGCTACAGGCTGACAGCTAATTTTTAGTTCTTCATAAATTCTTGATACACCTTTTTTGAATGGTGATCTATCATTAAAATTTGTACGCGTAGCCTGAGGGAATATTATTAGCGGACGGCTTGTGGAACTTACTACAGCTTTCACATTTGATAAAAAATCTAAATTTTCTTTTTTAATTTTATTCCTATCAATGGAAATAGATCCTATTTTTGATAAATACCAACCAAATATTGGTATTTTAAGCAACTCTTTTTTTAAAATAAAAACAGGATAATTAAAAATTGTTTGTAAAAAAAATGTTTCAAACATTGATTGATGTGAGCAGGCTATAAAAAATTTTTTATCTTTTATAATGTTTTCCTTTCCCTTAATGACTATCTTAGTAGAAAGAATTAATTGTAAACAAAATTTTGACCAATAACCCATAATTTTTCCACCAAACAAAGCGACTTTTTTTGGTAAAAAAAAGGAGGGTAAAAAAATTATTGATAAAAAAATAATTCCAAAGAAGAAAAAAAATAAAAATAAGAAATTCCTTAGCATTAAATTAAAAAATTAAATTATATCTAAAATTCTTTCCCTTTTTTTAATGATATTTATTTTTTTTTCCTTAATTAATAACTCTATTGGTCTAGGTCTAAGATTATAGTTAGAGCTTAAAGACATGCCATAGGCACCAACGTCACAAATTACCAAAATTTCCCCCTCTTTTATTTTCTGGAACTTTTTCAATATTAAAAAACTATCAGTTGTTTCACATATTGGTCCAACGAACTCTATATTCTTTTTTTGCAATTGATTTCTTTTAATCGCTGGGATAATTTTGTGTTTAGACCTATATAATGCTGGTCTCATCAAATCGTTCATTCCTGCATCCAATATTACGAAATTTTTATAATTTGTTTTTTTTATGTATATAACTTCAGAAATTAATACTCCAGCATCTGCAATTACAGATCTGCCTGGTTCAAAGATAATTTTTGCTTTATATTTTTTGTAGAATTTATTAACCTCTTTACTGTATTTTTGGTAGTTTAACTTTTTAATTTTATCACCATAAGAAATTCCCATTCCACCACCCAAGTCAATGAATTTAAATTTGTGGCGAGACTTGTCTATAATTCGACCTAATATTTTTAACATTTTGATATATGGTTTATAATCAAGAATTTGACTTCCAATATGAACACTTAAACAACTTAGCTTTAAATATTTTGACTTCTTTATTAAGTTGATTAATCTATAAAGTTCATTTTCCTCTACTCCAAACTTGTTAGTTTTTTTTCCAGTAGAAATCTGACTTAATGTTTTAGCATCTATATTAGGATTTAATCTTATACCTATTTCAACGACCTTCCTTTTTGATTTTGCAATTTTTTCAATCTTTATTATTTCACTTTTCGACTCTGCATTGATTAATAATATTTTTTTATTTATTGCGTAAGATATTTCTCCAGAGGTTTTACCTACCCCAGAAAATACGATTTTTTTTGGCTCAACGCCTGCTTTTAAAGCTTTGATCAATTCCCCAATTGATACAACATCAGCCCCAAAACCAAGCTTTTTTATTTCTCTCAGTAAATATAAATTACTATTAGATTTTACAGAAAAGCAAATTAGGGGTTTAAAGTTATCAAAATTTTTTCTGAAATTTAATACGTTTTCTTTAATTTTATTATATGAATAACAATAAATTGGAGTACCAAATCTTTTCGCAAGCTTTATTGCGCTAACTTTCTCAATTGAAAAAATTTTATTTATATATTTCATTTTTTAATAATTTTTTTTTTAAAGCCTTTAGAATCTTAAAATATTATTTTTAAATATATTATGATTTTTTTCAGCTTTATACTCAGGATCACCTTTTTTTCCACAAGAAATTAAAAATACAAAAAAAAATATTATTATTATAATTTTTTTTTTCATTTTATTTCTTTCTTGTATTTATTTATCATTTTTTTGATATTACCAAAAGAGGTTCCTCCGTATGATTTCTTTGAATCTATAGAATTTTTAAGATTAAAAACTTTCAATACTTTATCGTTTAACTTAGGCTCTATTTTTCTTATCTCATTAATTGTTAATTCACTTAGCTTTTTATTTTTTTTTTCACAATAATTTACTAAGCTTGCAGTCGATTGATAAGCTTTTCTAAAGGGATAATTATGCACTTTTACTAAATAATCAGCAAAATCAGTGGATGTGATAAACCCTTTCTCTGCAAGGATTTGCATATTTTTTTTATTAAATAAAATATTTTTAAGCACTTCATTCATAACCATAATTGAATTTTTTAATTGATCATAGGCATCAAAAATGAATTTTTTATCGTCTTGAAGATCTTTAAAATATGATAATGGAAGCCCCTTAAGAACTGTCAGCATAGAAAATAAATTGCCATATATTGAACCAGTTTTTCCTCTAATTAATTCTAAAGAGTCTGGATTTCTTTTCTGTGGCATAATTGAGGATCCTGTTACAACTTTGTCATTTAATGAAATAAGATTAAAACCTTCTGAATTCCAAATAATCAACTCTTCAGCAATTCTAGAAATATGCATTGAACACATTGATGCTGTATAAAGAAAATCGACTACGAAATCTCTATCTGAAACTGTATCTATAGAATTATTTGTGGGTGAGTCAAACTTTAGTTTCTTTGTAGTATAATTTCTATCTATATTATAAGAGGTTCCAGATAATGCACCAACACCTAAAGGATTCTCCAGTAAACTCGATAAATTTCTTAAAAATCTTTTTTTATCTCTACTAAACATTTCAACATAAGCAAGAAGGTAATGCGCTAAGGAAATCGGTTGAGCATTTTTTAAATGAGTAAAACCTGGCATAATTGTATATATATGCTTTTCTGAACTACTTAAAATAATCTTTATTGTTGTATCTAAATTTTTAATAATTTCTTTATTTGCTTTTCTTATCCATAATTTAAAATCTGTAATAACCTGATCATTTCTTGATCTAGCAGTATGTAAATATCCCGCATCCTCACCAATAATTTCAAACAATCTATTTTCTATATTCATATGAATATCTTCGTGTTTAATATCAAAATTAAATTTCTTTTTGACTATTTCATTTAAAATTTTCTTAAGGCCCCAAATAATTTTATTTTTTACTTTTAGCGAAATTATTTTTTGTTTACATAACATTTCAATATGTACCATTGATGCAGAAATATCTTCTTTGAATAGTCTTCTGTCTATATATATAGAACTTCCAAATTTCTTAAAGTTATTTGAATTTTCATTAAGGATTCTGGAACTCCAAACGGATTTATTTTTTTTTACTTTACTCATTCAATATAATTATACCTTTTAGATTAATTAATTAACTTTTAATTTTAAAAAAAAAACATAATAATAACTCTATGACTTTTTGTTTAAATACAACAATTATCGAGCCAGATCAAAATAATGATATAAAAAATGCAGTTATCTTACTTCATGGATATGGAGGGGATGGAAAAGATATAAGCTCTTTAGCATACAATTGGAAGAGGTTTTTAAAGAATACAATTTTTTTATGTCCTGATGGGCATGAAAAATGTCAAATAAATCCATCGGGATGTCAATGGTTTGACTTGAATACAGATAATGATGATTACATCAAAAAAGAAGTTATAAAATCAGAGTCTGTTGTTAAACAATATATAGACGAAGTAAAAAAAAAATATAATTTACAAAATTCAGAAATATGTTTGTCTGGTTTTAGTCAAGGATGTATGATTTCTCTCAATGTTGGTCTTACATTAAAAGATAGCTTAGCTTGTATAGTAGGTTTTTCTGGAAAAATAATAGATAAGGATGACTTGTCAAAAAGAATCACATCTAAATCTGATATATTATTAATTCATGGAGAACTAGATAATGTTGTTCCAGTTTCAAATCTTCTTGATGCTAAAGATTTTATGTTAAGAAGTAAAATTAAAATTTTTTCAAAAATTATTAAAAAATGTGATCATCATATATCAATTGAAGCATCAAGCGAGGCACTAACTTTTATTAAACAACATTTTTAGGTTTAATAAAAATTTAATATTTAATATGTTCCATTGATAATTTAATTTATTTGAGCTAGTCTTATTAAATGAAACAATTAGATAGTCAAAATATTTCTCTCGAGAAATGCCCAGCGTTAGTTCTTAATGCTGACTACAGACCACTTAGCTATTATCCACTTTCACTCTGGAGCTGGCAGGACTCGATCAAATCTGTTTTTTTAGACAGAGTAGTAATTGTAAATCATTATGACAGAGTAATTAGAAGCCCTTCATTTAGCATGAAACTTCCAAGTGTTATAGCCTTGAAATCGTTTATAAAGCCACAATCAAATCCAAATTTTACAAGATTTAATGTTTTTTTAAGAGATAAATTTTCATGTCAATATTGTGGAAGTAAAAATGATTTAACTTTTGATCATTTGCTTCCAAGATCCAAAGGTGGCAAAACCGATTGGGATAATGTTGTAACTGCTTGTTCAAGTTGTAATGTTCAGAAAGGAGGAAGACTTCTTAAAAGTTCAGGTATGAAATTAAATCAATTACCTTATCAGCCTACCACTGAAGACTTACATAGAAATGGAAAAAACTTTCCTCCTAACTTTTTACACGAAAGCTGGATTGATTATCTATATTGGGACGTTGAGCTTGAACCTTAATTAAATTTTTTCAGAAATCGTAATAGCAATTCTTGAACTTGTTTTAATAATCTTATCTAAAAGAGAGTAAAGACCTTCTTTACTTGCCCCATTTTCGTATGCTATATTTTTATGATGCAGCTCATCCTCTCTAAATTTAATAATCTTATTTTTCAAAATTTTTTCATCATCTCCAATCTTACTAATCTGATTTTGATAATGTTCATCAATTACTTCTTCAACAGATGCAGTACATAGCATAGCAGCTTTATTACCAAGAATTGTGGACCCAAATCCCAAAGTTACTCCCAATATATCCCAGAGAGGTAAAAATTTTGTTGGTTCAATATTTCTTTTTTTTATCTCTTTATCAAAAAAATCTGAGTGTTCTTGTTCATGAATTTTCATTTCTTCAATTTTTTCTTTTAATTCATCATTTTTCATAATTGTTTTTAAAGCAAGAAGTTGGCCTTCATAAATTTTAATTGCACCTCTCTCCCCTGCATGATCCACTCTAATAAATTCTTCTAATAATTTTTTATCTGTTTTTTTCATTTTTAAAAACCATAACACTTAATATAACAATAAATATAGATAAGAATAAATTAATAGTCGCAAGTGAGAATCCTAATAATTTAAAGGTTACATCTTTACAATTAGGCTGGCTTTCTCTTAATGAATTAAGTAATTCCTTTTTATCTGTGATATTTAGGTTATTAGATGTACATCCAGAAAATTCTTTAAAAAAATTGTTTTCTATACCTACATGATAGCCTGATAATACAGAACCAAATAAAAAAATAATTATTAAAAGATAAATCCAAAGTTTATTTTCTAAGTTATAATAACCGAAAAAACACAAAAAAATTGAAATTATGTAAGGCAATCTTTGGTATAAACACAAAATGCATGGTCTTACTCCTAAAACATATTCTATGTAAATTGCACTTAATAGACTAAAAATACTTATTGTCGAAATAAATAAATAAAGTTTATTAAATGTAAGAATTTTAATCATTAAGAACCAAAGTTTACTAAAAAATTATAGATCGCATACCCCAAGATAATAAATAAAAATCCTATTAGAATTGAAAGAGGTAAAAGTTTTTTTTCAATTATTTTTTTCATTGTAGGTCCAAAATTGCCTATTAAAAAAGCAATTATAAAAAATCTTGATCCTCTTGTTAAGGCAGATATGATGACAAAATAGAATATGTTAAAATGAACAAATCCACTAGTAATAGTGAGTAACTTAAATGGAACAGGAGTAAAACCTGCTATGGCTAATAGGGTCATCCATGCAATCACGCCTCCTTCCGAGGAAACTTTTTCTTTTAAAAAAGATGTATTGTCTACTCCATATAATTCAAAAATTTTAATTCCAACCTCATTAAAAAAAACAAAACCAATAAAGTAACCCAAACATGCACCAAGCACTGAACCTATAGAAGCAATTAGAGCAATTCGAACCCACTCATCTCTTTTTGCAATGGTCATTGGGATTATGAAAACATCAGGAGGTATTGGAAATATAAAACTCTCAATAAATGATATAAATGCCAGAATAGTTTTTGAACTTTTGTGTCCTGCTAGTTTTATCGATTTCTTGTAAAGTTCTTTAAACATATTTTCTTTTATTACAATAATTCTTTTTATACTATTATTATAAAAATATATATTTAAGATAATGGGCGAATGGCGGAACTGGTAGACGCGTTGGACTCAAAATCCAATAGTAGCAATACTGTGAGAGTTCGACTCTCTCTTTGCCCACCAAAAATAAAATGAATTTAAACAATATTAATAACCTAACAGAATTATTTTTTCATCAGTACGAAAATCAAAAAAACAAAGAAAAAATATTACTAACATCATTAAAAGAACCAAAAAAAAATTATAGTTGGCAAGGAGTATATGACTCAGTAAACGTGCTTTCCAATCAAATAAAAAAATACGCAAGCAAAGGTGATAGATGTATATTGGTATCTGAGAACAGACCAGAATGGTTTATTACTGATATTTCCATAATGTTATCTGAAGCAATCACAGTGCCAGCTTATACAACTTATTCCGAAAGAGATTACAGATATATTATTGATGATTGCACACCAGCACTAGTTTTTGTATCAAATGATGAACAATATAAAAAAATAAAAAATATAATTAATAGTAAAAAATTTATTAAAAAAGTATTTTCTTTTGAAAAACTGTCTAATTTGAAAGATAATGAATATATTAACATAAGCAATTTATTTTCTGAATTAGCTAGTGTAAATAATATTCCTAAAATTAAAATTAATAGAAAAGATCCCGCTTGTATAATTTATACATCTGGTACTCAGGGAAATCCAAAAGGAGTTATTTTGAGTCATGGAGGAATCTTAAATAATTGTGAAGGAGCTAAAGATATACTGGAACCATTGATTAAAAAAGATGGAACAAGATTTTTAACGTGGCTACCTTTATCTCACTCTTACGAGCATACAGTTCAATTTGTTCAAATTTCAGTTTCAGCCAGAGTTTTTTACGCTGAGAGTATTGATAAATTAATTAAAAACATGAATGAATGTAGTCCAGAAATTATGACTGCAGTTCCAAGATTTTATCAAAACTTATATCAAAAAATTAATGCAAGTTTTAATAAAACAACTGGCTTAAAAAAAATTTTAATAAATAGAATGTTAAATTTAGGACTTAAAAAAATTAAAAAAGATCATCTAACTTTTTGGGATAAGATAATTGATAATATTCTAGATAAAATTGTTAGAAGAAAAATCAAGGTTCAATTTGGAGGATCGTTAAAAACTTTTGTTTCAGGTGGAGGATCTTTAGATAAAGAAATTGGCTTATTCCTAAATGCCATAGGCCTGCCCACCCTTCAAGGATATGGCTTAACTGAAACATCTCCAGTAGTAAGCTGTAATCCTATAAATGATATTAGAGTAGAAACAGTTGGACCACCCTTTAGAGGAAATGAGGTAAAAATTGCAGAGGATGGAGAAATTCTTGTAAGAGGTGAAAATGTTATGATTGGATATTGGAATAAAAAGGAAGAAACAGATAAAGTTTTAAAAAATGGATGGCTTCATACAGGAGATATAGGTGTATTTGAGAATAATTACTTAAAAATAACAGATAGAAAAAAAGATATTCTTATCACACCTGGCGGGGACAATATTTCTCCACAAAAAATTGAAAATGAGTTAATTAATTCCCAGATATTTGAGCAAGCAATCGTTTATGGTGATAATAAACCTTTTCTAGTTGCTTTATTAGTCCTTCACAACGAAAAAAAATCCTTAACAGATGAAGAAATCAAACATGAAATTGAAAAAATAAATAAAAATTTATCTAAAATAGAGAATATAAAAAAATTTTTCGTTGTTAATGAAAAATTTTCAATTGAAAATGGAATGTTAACACCAACTTTAAAGTTAAAAAGATTTAAAATTATACAGAAATATAAAAATTCTTTCGAGAAACTTTATTAAATTAATTATAAAAAAATTGTTTATTAATCGCTATTTTTCTTACTTTTTTAAGTACTACAAAAAAAAATATTAAATTTTTTTTTATAAATTTTTGTATTTAATTAAAGAATTGACATAACTAATCAAAAAAAATAAAAACATATTTAACAAACGAATCATAAAGATTCGTATTAAACAGGGAGCTAAAGATGGCTAAAAGAAGAAAAAAAGCTGCTAAAAAGAAAAAGAAAGCTAAAAAAGCTAAAAAAAGAAGAAGAAGATAGTCTAGTATTCTTTTTCTTAAATAATTACGCTTCCCATGGCGTTTGCGTGGGAAGCGTTTTTTTTTACTGTTATATTTCTTTGGAAATTTCTTCTTGTTTTTCTTTTAATTTTGGAGCTTCCTCAACTTTTTGAACTTGGTTTTGTAAGTTTCTTTTCAATGCTTTATCTAATTTTTTCTGTGCATCTTCTAGAGTAGAATTCATAACAATTTGAAATTCGGTTAGTAATCTTTCATATGCTTTTTCAAATAATTGTCTCTCACTATAAGATTGATCAACTAAAATATCATCACCTTTATTTAAATCTCTAACTACTTCTGCAAGTTCATAAATTTTACCAGAAGATATCTTTGCTTCATATTCCTGAGCTCTTCTACTCCACATAGATCTTTTAATCTTAGGTTTACTTTTTAAAATGCTTATACATTTATTTACTTGATTTATTGTAGCCAAAGGTCTCAAATTTACTTGTTTATTGACTGGAACCATTCCATTTGCCTTATCTTTTTCAAATTTCAAAATGTAAGTTTCTACTTCAATCCCACCAATATTAATTTTCTTAAATTCTGTGATTTGTCCCACACCATGTTTTGGATAAACAACGTAATCTTTGATCTTATAAATTCTTTTTTCGCTCTCCTGCTTTTTAACTTTTTTTATTTCTGGTTTTTGCTCGTTATTTTTAACAATTCTAAGATTATCTGTTTTATTTACTGCTTGTTGTGTTTCGTTTTTTTTTTTAATTATTTTTTTATTTTGTTTTATTTGTTTTGTTTTCTTATTTTTAGTTTTTAATTTTTTATTCTTACCTTTGGCAACTTTGGTTTTAGGGACTTTTTTTTTAAATGTTTTCTTTAAAATATTTTTCAAATTTATTCTGTTCATTTTTAAAATTTTGATTATCTTTTGGCGGTTCTTTCTTTTCTGAAATATTTGGCCAAATTTCGGAATATTTCTTGTTTATTTCTAACCACTTTTCACTTCCACTTTCTGTGTCAGGAACTATAGCGTCAACCGGACATTCTGGTTCACAAACGCCACAATCTATACACTCATCTGGTTTAATTACAAGCATATTTTTGCCTTCATAAAAGCAATCAACCGGACAAACCTCTACACAATCCATTAACTTACATTTAATACATTTTTCGTTAACTAAATAAGTCATTTTTTAATTTTATTTTTTACTTTTTCTTTGATATCTCCAAATTTTTTATTATCAAAATATATTAATCCTGCTAGTTTTCTCATTAAACTTGATTCATACATATCTGATTTTGTGTCTGAATAAATTATGCTCCATAAACATTCTATTATCATTTCTTTTTTTTCTGTACTTAAATTCTTTATCTCCCTAGTAAAGTCTAGAATTTGATTTGATTTTTTTTCATTTTCCTCCGCCTTTGCTATTATTTGATCTATACCTTCTTTATTAGCGCCTAATTCAATGAGTGTTTTTTTAATAATAATTCTTTCATCAGCAGTATATTTTTCATCAATCTTTGCCGCATGTATTAACAGCGATCCTATTTTAGATAGGATCATCTCTTCTTTGTCAGCTTTAATTTCGTCTTTTTTAAAAATTTTGAACATTATTTAAAGTTTATTTGGCTTAAAATATTAAATGGACTATTTTTTTCATCTTTTAAATAAGTTTTAACCTTTTTTTCTTTTTTAGGAGCGTATTTAAAATATATTTCGTTTTCTTTTTCAATGTAATTATAATCCATAAATTTTATTAATTTTAAAAAATTTAATTTACTACAACCTAAAAGATTAAGCATTTCTGGTACAAGTTTAATTTCCTTGTTTTTTCCAGAACTTAAGTTTATTATATTCATAAATAATCTTTCCAATATATCAATTCTTACGTAAAAACTTCCAAACCTTTCAAAACCGCATAAAAGCATAAAAGAATTATTTTTAAAAACTTTTTCTTCTATAAAGTTTAATCCAAATGTTGGTGGTTCTAAATCAAAATAATTTTGGTGAAAATTTTTCCACAAACATATTCTTAAAGAGACTGGATTAGGCTTAAATAATTTATATAAAAATATATGATATCTTCCAAATTTTATACCCATGCTTCTTAAAATTTTTCTGTCATCTTGTTCAAGCTTTTTTAAAATTCCTGAAACTTTTTCTCTTTTGACAACACCATTATTTTCATAAATGAGGTAAGATAGTGCTCTCACTTGTGGATTTTTTTGTTCAGAGTTTTTTAAGCTTAAGAGATCTTTCAAATCTATATTGATTTTGTTAGATATCCAATTATCTAAATGATTTTTTAATTTTTGTTTATCTAAACTTTCAATCATATCATCAATGATTAGAGAAATTTCTGGTTTTAAATAATCTTTTCCTGGTGCCAGTTTAGCAATAGGATATTTTTCCCAATAAATTTTTAAATCATTTTCTAGTCTTATTGAATTTAGTTTAATGATTTTTTCTATTCGATTTATTATTTCTGGGCCTACATTTTGCCTTGCGGCCTTCTTTAATGATTTTATATCTGCATCAAGAGCACCAATTTTTAAATCTAAATCTAGTTTTAAACCTTTTAATTTTCCGATAAATTGTTTATCAATAAAAACTTTCTCTTTTTCAATAATTTTGGTTTCAAAAATAGCATCTTGTTTTAGCCCTTTTGCTAGCATACTAGCTCTTTTGTCTATAAAACTTTTAATTAGTTCTTCGTGAAGGCGATCAGAAAGTTTATCTTCAATGTATTTTGTTCTTTCTATCCAGTAATCTTGGTTTTCAACCCAATTTGACTTATTTGAAACATATGCCCATGTTCTTACATTTGCTATTCTGTTTGATATAGAGTCCACATTTCCTTCTAACCTATCTAAACTTGATAATTGCTGTTTCATATAAGTATTAGAAATTCGTCCTGGTTTTTCTCTTAAAAAATTAAAGACTTTTCCAACCACTTCCAAATGATTTCCATAAGTTTTCTTAACAAAATCAGGTATTTGGCAGCATTCCCATAATAATTTTAATTCATTTTCATTATTATAAACTTCTAATTTTTCTATACCCTTTAAAATATGTCTCAAAACTTTTTCATCCTCGCATTCGTAAATTCTTTTAAGCCAAGATTTATTTGGTCTCTCTTCTAAAGATTTAATTAAATAATTTCCATTTTTAAAATTTAATTTTGTATTCCGCCAATATATTGAATGAATATTATCAAATTTATGATTTTCTAAAAGCTCAACTTCTTCTGCACTGATTTCTCCGCAATCACCAGTAATCCCAAAGGAGCCATCATTTAAATATCTACCTGCTCTACCTGAAATTTGACCTATTTCTGAAACTTTAAGTCTCCTAAGTTTTTTACCATCAAACTTTTTTAAGTTTGAAAAATAAACATTTTCTAAGTCCATGTTAATACCCATTCCAATAGCATCTGTTGCAACTAAATAATCTACATCGCCCGATTGATAAAGTTCTACTTGAGAATTCCTAGTCTTTGGGCTTAAAGAACCCATTACAATTGCTGCTCCACCTTTTTGTCTTCGTATTAATTCAGCAATTGCATATACTTCTTCAGCAGAGAAAGCAATTATTGCACTTTTTCTCTCAATTCTAGAAATTTTTTTATGACCAGAGTATGTAAGTTTTGAAAGTCTTTTTCGATTAATATATTCAACATCCTCATCAAGTTTATCTATAATATTCTTCATAGAGCTTGAACCCATAAACATAGTGAGTTTTTCACCTCTTAGGTTTAATAGCCTATCTGTGAAAATGTGACCACGTTCGTGATCTGCAGACATCTGTATTTCATCAATACCAACAAAATCTAAATTTTTATCTGTAGGCATGGACTCAACTGTACATAAGAAATATTTCGAATTAGCTGGTATTATTTTTTCCTCTCCAGTAATTAATGCAACTTTATCTACGGGGACTTTTTTTATAATTTTATCATAAACTTCTCTAGCTAATAGTCGTAAAGGAAAGCCTATCATCCCTGATTCAAAAGAAAGCATAGTTTCAATTGCAAGGAAGGTCTTTCCTGTATTTGTAGGACCCAATACAGCATTAATTTTATTTTTTAACATTTCTATCTCTAGTATCTCATTTATTTTTATAACTATATATTGTTGCCGGAAAAGAACAAAAATAGTCTAAAACGTGACCGAATCACAAAGGAAAAAGTTCTCATTTTGAATTTTTTTGTATACGTTATAGTAACATAATTAGAGATGATTCAATATAATTTTTTTCAAATAAAAAAATATTAAATAACTATAATTTAATTAAAACTAACCACCGTAACCTGCTTTCTTTATAGGTTTGTTTAAAATTTTCCATATTCCAGATGCAGTAGCTACTATTTTTTTTTTACACTCTAAGCGACAAGTTAAAAAAATCATTGAACTTGTTTTTTTTTGTATTTTCACAACTCCCAAAACTTCATCACCAAGTTTCGATGCACTTATAAAATTAATATCTAATGAGATTGTTACACATGATTGGTTACCTGAAACTCTATGGGCTCCAGTACCAGCACCAGCATCAATTATTGAAGCAATAAAACCGCCGTGAGTTATACCTGCTGCATTTAAATGATTTTTTTTTATTTTTGTTTTGAATTCGTATTTTTTTTTTGACAGTTCTCTAAATAAAATACCACCATTATGTTTCATAAAACCGGGGCGAATGCTCAATTGTTTAAAACTATTTTTCATAATTTTAAATAAATAGTGATATTAACAGAATGATTAAAAAAACTAGACCAAAAAAGTATAAAACAGATTTTTGTAAAGATACTTTCATAATACTCTTTCTCTGGTGCGCCTGCTAGGAGTCGAACCCAGAACCTCCTGGTCCGTAGCCAAGCGCTCTATCCAATTGAGCTACAGGCGCAGACATATAAATTATTTATATATGTTTATATTTTTTTTTGTATTTTAGGAATTAAATAATTTTTTTATTTAAAATTATTCGTTGAATCCAATATTTACCATCAAGGTTTTGAAAATTACTGGTTTTCTTTAATTTTTTGAGTATTAACTTAATCATAAACATTTTATGCAATTTAAGAATGTCCAAAAAAAGATATAATTGTGTTAAAAATAATCATGAAAAATAGCATACCTAAAGATACAGAGGCACTTATTTTAGAAGCTGAAAAAGCAAGTAGATTAGAAAAATTTGATAAAAAGGTAAAAAAAAAAGATGAAATTACACATATTTATTCTATAGATGAAATTTTAGAAGCTACTAAAAATATAAGTCAGGAGATATGGAAAGATAAATAAGTTCTAAAAGTAATATGATCAAAGATTTAAAAATTTTATCAAATGAATTAAATATTTTTTTTGAGAATGAAAAAGAAGATAAGTTTCCAAATATATGGTTAAGAGATCATGCTAGAGATGACACAAGTTGGGACTCAAGATCTTATCAAAGGAAAATTTTTACTGCTGAAATTGATACTAATTTACACATTAAGAAAGCAGAAATATCAGATCAGGGAAATAGTTTAACTATTTTGTGGTCTGATATGGATAAGCCAATAAAATATTCTTATAATTTCTTAAAAGAGAATTCTTACAATTATAAATCAGAAATAACGAAATGCAAACTTTGGTTAAAAAATGAAGTTGATGATAAAATTTTTATAAATTTTGACAAAGTAAATTCAAAAGATGGATTTAAATTATTTTTAAAAAAATTATATGATTTTGGATTTTGTGTAGTAACTAATTGTAAAACCGATATGAGTTCAGTGGAAACAGTAGCAAATAAAATAGGGTATGTAAGACAATCAATTTTTGGAGGACTATGGAGTTTTGAGTCAGATAAAAATATGGCAGATAGTGCTTATACACAAGATGAACTTAGACCACACACTGACTCAACTTATAGTAATGATGCTCCAGGGCTTCAATTACTTCTCTGCTGCGAATATGAAGCAAAAGGAGGTGAATCGATAATGGTTGATGGATTTAAAATTGCAGAAACAATCAAAAAAGAAAATAAGGATTTATTTGATATTTTGTCAAAAATAGAAGTAATAGGTCAGTACAAAGGAGATGGAGTATATTTAAAAGCCCAAAGACCTATTTTTAGATTGAATAGCGATGAAGAAATTTTACAAGTGAGTTTTAATAATTACGATAGGGCACCTTTTAGACTCAATAATGATTTAACTTTAAAATTTTATGAAGCAATCAAAAAATTCGATATAATTGCAAATAGCAAAGAATTTCAATGGAGACATATATTAAAACCAGGTGAACTTTTAATATTTAATAATTGGAGAATCTTACATGGGAGAGGCTCTTTTAAAGGTAAGAGGAAAATATCTGGATGTTATATAAATAAAGAAGATTTTGATAGTTCTTGTAGAACATACAATATATTCTAATAATCTTTACATCGAAAAAAATAAATGAATAAATCTATCTCAATAGTCTGTGCATTAGTGACGACTTTTATTTGGGGGACAGCTTTTATCGCACAGGACACAGGAATGGATAATATAGGGCCGTTAACCTTTAATATGGCAAGATTTTTCGTAGGTTTCTTAACAATTCTTCCAATAGCACTAATTTTTGAACAAAAAAAAATAAGAAATGAAATCAAATCAAATCAAAAATTATTTTTTAAATACCTTTTATTTATGGGTGTTTCTTTATTTTTAGGCACATACTTACAGCAAGCTTCTTTGCAGTATACTAACATTGCAAATGCTGCTTTTTTTACCGTATTTTATGTTCCAATAGTTCCAATACTACTTTTCTTTATCTACTCAAAGAAAGTGCACTGGAGCATTTGGTCATCAATTGGATTGTGTGTAGCAGGAGTATATCTTTTAAGTGATTTTTCAGATTCTCAAATTATGTTAGGTGATGGTCTAGTAATTTTATGCTCAGTTTTTTGGGCACTACATATCATTTATGCAGGAAAATTTATGGAAGTTTTTGATATACCAATGTTTTATGCTGCACTACAAGCAGCATTTGTTGGTATCGTATCATTATTTTTTGCTATAATATTTGAAGATATAAATTTTTCAAATATTTTTTTAGAGGGTTATTCTATTTTGTACGCAGGTGTTTTGTCAGGTGGAATTGCGTTTACATTACAGATGTATGCTCAAAAACATATAGAGGAAGCTCCAGCAGCAATAATATATTCACTTGAAGGAGTTTTTGCAGCAATAGCAGGATGGATAATCTTAAACCAAGTTTTAGGTTTTTCAAATATAATTGGATGTTTTTTAATTCTTTGTGCGGTACTTATATCGCAGCTTGTCCCACAAAAAAAAATTAATAATATATAATGTAGAATAATATTAAAGATAAAATAATTCTGTAAATAACAAAAATTGTCATTGAAAACTTTTTCGTAAATATTAAAAAATATTTGATTGATAAATAAGAAACTATAAAAGAAAAAATTATTGCAAAAAGAATAACAATATTAAAATTAATAGTTTCATAAGTTAGATCTTTTAAAGTTAGGATACTAGCTCCAGCTATTGCAGGTATTGATAGATAAAATGATATTTTTGTAGAGTCATATCTATCAAAATTTAAAAATCTCCCAGCAGTGATTACTATACCAGATCTACTTACCCCTGGAATTATAGATAGAATTTGAAATAAACCTATAAACAAAATACTTTTAATATTCAAATTTGTATTTAATTTTTTCCTTACTCTAAATTTGTCAGCAATAAATAAAATTATTGCAAATATTAAAGTTGTCCATGCTACTACTTCTAAATTTCTTAAATTGTTTATTAGACCTGTGGAAAAAATTAACAAACCAAAAATTATAAGTGGAATTGATCCTAGAACTAAAAGATATAGAAGATTTTTATTTTTAAAAATATTTATTAATTCATTTCTAAAAAAAAATATTATTGCAATTAAGGAGCCTAAATGAAGCGCAACGTCAGTCATCAATGACTGTGATCTAAATTGATAGATTTCTGAAACAAGATATAAATGAGCTGACGAACTTACAGGTAAAAATTCTGATATTCCTTGAATTATGCTTAAAAGAGTAATTTCCAAAAAATTGTAGATCATTAATTTTTCGTAAACTAAATAAATCTAAAATAAAGCAATAACATGAAATCATAATAGATATGCAAAAAGGTAATTAACGTTATATTTATAGGCTTTTTTAAAAAAATAGGTAACAAATATTGTCCTACTTATGCTTTAAATGACGATTTTATTAATATATATATTCGCAAAATATGACTGAAAAAATGTTAAAATTTGTAAATATAGGTCAACAAAATCCACCTAAAAGAGACACTTCACAAAGAAAGGAAGACTTTAAGGAGATTTATGAGGAATTTATTAGGGAAAAGGCAAAAGAACAGTCAAGTAGATGCTCACAATGTGGAGTTCCTTTTTGCCAAGTTCATTGCCCTTTAAGTAATAATATTCCTGATTGGCTAAAATTAACAGCTGAGGGTCGTCTGGAGGAAGCATACTTACTATCTCAAAGTACCAATAATATGCCTGAAGTATGTGGCAGAATATGCCCTCAAGACAGACTTTGTGAGGGAAATTGTGTAATCGAACAATCTGGGCATGGTACAGTTACCATTGGATCCGTAGAAAAATTTATCACAGAAAATGCTTGGGAAAAAGGATGGGTTAAACCTATAGATGTAAAATTTGAGAAGGACCAAAGCATAGGAATAATCGGAGCTGGACCTGCAGGATTAGCATGCGCTGAACAATTAAGAAAATCAGGATATCAAGTGACAGTATATGATCGGTATGATCGAGCAGGTGGACTTTTAATATATGGGATTCCTAACTTTAAATTAGAAAAATTTGTTGTTGAAAGAAGAACTGAATTACTGAATAAAAGTGGTATAAAATTTGTTCAAAACTTTGAAGTTGGTAAGGACTCTTCTCTTGAAGATTTAAGAAAAAAACATGACGCTATTTTAATTTCCACAGGAGTATATAAAGCAAGAGAAATTAATCTTCCTGGTAACGATTTAGCAAATATTTTCCCAGCGATGGATTTTTTAACTGCTTCAAATAAAAAAGGTTTAGGGGATGAAGTAAAACTTTTTGATGATGGAACTTTAAACGCTAAAGATAAGAATGTAGTTGTCATTGGCGGTGGTGATACAGCGATGGATTGTGTAAGAACAGCAATTAGACAAAATGCTAAGTCTGTTAAATGTTTATATAGAAGAGACAAAGAAAATATGCCTGGTTCAGCTAGGGAAGTTTTAAATGCTGAAGAAGAGGGGGTTGAATTCATTTGGCTTTCATCACCAAAAGAATTTCAAGGTAAAGATAAAATACAAAATATAGTTGTAGATAAAATTAAATTAGGAGAACCTGATGATAGCGGAAGAAGAAAACCTGAAACAATTCAAAACTCTGAATTTATTTTAAAGGCAGATATGGTAATTAAGTCGCTAGGATTTGATCCTGAGGATCTACCAACACTATTTGGATCTCCAGAGTTGCATGTTTCAAAATGGGGAACAATTAAAAACAATTTTGATACTATGGAGACGAACTTATCTGGGGTTTTTGCTGCAGGAGATATTGTAAGAGGAGCTTCTCTTGTTGTATGGGCTATTAAAGATGGAAGAGATGCAGCTGAGTCAATTCAAAAATTTTTAGAAGCTGAAAAAAATAAAGTAGAAAAAGTAGCATGATAAATAGATATTATAAAAATCGAAAATTATTAAAGGACAATCATGTTTATTCAAATGATATGGAGCACGATGCTTGTGGAGTTGGATTAGTAGTATCAACAGAGGGTAAAAAATCACGAAAAGTTGTAGAAAACGGCATTGAGGCTTTGAAGGCGGTTTGGCATAGAGGAGCTGTTGATGCAGACGGCAAAACAGGAGACGGAGCTGGAATACATGTAGAAATTCCAAAGGATTTTTTTGTAGAAAAAATCGAAATAACAGGTCACAAATATGACAATTCTGAAATTTGTGTTGGTATGGTTTTTTTACCAAAAAATAATTATGAATCACAGGAAATTTGCAGAACTCTTATTGAAAGTGAATTAACAAAAAATAACTTTAACATATATGGTTGGAGGCAGGTACCAGTAAACCCTAAAGTTCTAGGATCTAAAGCTGATCAAACAAGACCTGAAATCGCCCAAGTACTTTTTAGACATAATGATAAAAATTTGGTTGGAAAAGTTTTAGAGAGAAAACTTTACGAGTCGAGACGTAAAATAGAAAAGCAAGCTGACAGCATTAGTTTAAATAATTTTTATATCTGTTCTTTTAGCTCTAAATCAATAATTTATAAGGGAATGTTTCTTGCTGAAGCCTTGTCAGACTTTTACCCCGACCTAAAAGACGACAGATTTATTTCTCGTTATGCTATTTTCCATCAAAGATTTTCTACAAACACTGCTCCAAGTTGGGATCTAGCTCAACCATTTAGATCTATTGCTCACAACGGTGAAATAAATACTTTAAAAGGTAACATAAATTGGATGAAGGTACATGAACAAGAGATGAATAGTCCTTTGTTTGAGGATATTGAAAATCTTAAACCAGTTATTCCTGCTGGAAATTCTGACTCCGCATCACTAGATAATGTTTTTGAATTACTTAATGTATCCGGTCAACCAGCTCCTTTAGCTAAACTTATGCTGATACCTGACGCTTGGTCTAAAAAAGATAAAATTTTATCAAAAGATCACAGAGATTTGTTCAACTTCTTAAATAGTACAATGGAACCTTGGGATGGTCCTGCAGCAATAGCTGCAACTGATAATGAATGGGTAATTGCAGCAACCGATAGAAATGGCTTAAGGCCACTTAGATATACAATAACAAAAGATAATTTGTTATTTGCTGGATCAGAAACAGGTATGATCGAGCTGAATGAAAAGAAAATTATTTCAAAAGGAAGATTAGGTCCAGGAGAAATTATAGGCGTTAGAATAGCTAAAGGAAAAATATTTACTAATGAAAAAATTAAAAATTATTTAGCAAAAGAATATAAACATTTTAACAGTCAAATAATTGATCTAGATAAAAAAATAACAATATCTAATGAAAAAAATATATTTTCTGGCAATGAATTAAAAAAAAGACAACACTTATTTGGTGTTAGTTTAGAGGATCTAGAATTAATTTTGCACCCAATGGCTGAAGATGCAAAAGAGGCAACCGGCTCAATGGGTGATGATACTCCTTTAGCAGTTTTATCTGATAGATATAGACCACTCTACCATTTTTTTAGGCAAAATTTCAGCCAAGTTACAAATCCACCAATAGACTCTTTAAGAGAAAACAAAGTCATGAGTTTAAAAACAAGGTTTGGAAATCTAGGAAATATCTTAGACTTTGATAATCTAACTAAAGAAAATATATATGTTTTAAGTAGTCCCATCCTCTCTAATTCACAATTAGAAAAATTTATAAATTTTTTTGGTAAGAATTCATTTAAAATAGATTGCACTTTTGAAAAAAATGAAAATCTTGAGATAGCATTAAATAATTTAAAAAAAATGTCTGAGGTAGCTGTAAGAGAGGGTGTAACGCAGTTGATACTATCTGATAAAAATATTTCAGACACCAGAATACCTATCCCAATGCTTTTATGTGTTGGAGCAATCAATTCTTATCTAATTAAAAACAAACTAAGAGGATATGTCTCAATAAATGTTGAAACTGGGGAAGCTTTAGATACTCATTCATTTGCAACACTTATAGGAGTTGGCGCAACAACAGTTAACCCTTATTTAGCTTTAGATAGTTTATATCAGAGATTTGAAAAAAAATTATTTGGTAATTTTGAATATGAAGAGTGCATAAAAAGGTACATAAAATCAGTAAACAATGGTCTTTTAAAAATCATGTCAAAGATGGGAATATCTGTCCTAAGTTCCTATAGGGGAGGATGCAATTTTGAGACTGTGGGTCTTAGCAGAACTATCGTCTCTGAATACTTTCCTGGTGTAATATCTAAAATTTCTGGAATTGGCCTTTCTGGAATTGAAAAGAAGTTAAGAGTTATTCATAAAGATGCCTTAGAGAATAAAGACTCAGTCCTTCCTATCGGAGGAATTTATAGATATAGAAAAAATGGAGAAGTGCATCAATATCAAGGAAATTTAATACATTTATTACAAAGTGCGGTTGGCTCAAATTCTTACAAAGCATACAAAAAGTATACTGAGGGAATTTACAATTTACCACCAATTAATTTAAGAGATCTGATTGATTTTAGAAAACGTTATTTAAATCCTGCAATTGATATCTCTGAAGTTGAACCTCTTAAAGATATATTAAAAAGGTTTGGTAGTGGGAGTATGTCTCATGGAGCATTATCTAAAGAGGCTCATGAGACTTTAGCTATCGGTATGAATAGAATTAAAGGTGCATCATGCAGCGGTGAAGGCGGTGAAGATGAAAAAAGATTTACTACTATGGAAAATGGAGATAGTGCAAACTCTAGGGTTAAACAAATTGCATCAGCAAGATTTGGAGTAACAATTAACTATTTAAATAATTGTAATGAAATAGAAATAAAAATGGCACAAGGGGCAAAACCAGGTGAAGGAGGTCAACTTCCAGGTTTCAAGGTGTCGAAAGAAATCGCAAAATTAAGACACTC
The DNA here is from genome assembly GCA_902560625.1 of uncultured Pelagibacteraceae bacterium. Lineage (GTDB taxonomy): Bacteria > Pseudomonadota > Alphaproteobacteria > Pelagibacterales > Pelagibacteraceae > Pelagibacter. Next base: position 72,661 of record CACEMD010000002.1, on the reverse strand, counting down.
GACTCCGGGTGTTACATTAATTTCTCCACCTCCTCATCATGATATTTATTCAATAGAGGATCTGGCTCAATTAATTTACGATCTAAAGCAAATAAATCCTAATGCAAGAGTAGGTGTGAAGCTAGTTGCATCCTCAGGAATAGGAACAATTGCAGCTGGTGTTGCAAAAGCAAAGGCAGATATAATTTTAATTTCAGGACATAATGGTGGTACTGGAGCAACTCCACAAACAAGTGTAAAATATGTTGGAATTCCTTGGGAAATGGGATTAACCGAGGCTAACCAAGTATTAACTTTAAATGGTTTAAGAGATAGTGTTACTTTAAGAACAGACGGGGGAATTAAGACTGGCAGAGATGTAGTTATAGCTGCAATGATGGGTGCAGAAGAGTATGGTGTTGCAACAACAGCTCTAGTTGCAATGGGGTGTATCATGGTTAGACAATGCCATTCAAATACATGTCCGGTTGGGGTATGCACTCAGGATGATGAGCTTAGAAAAAAATTTAGTGGCACACCAGAGAAAGTTGTAAATTTGTTTACATTTATAGCCACCGAAGTCAGAGAAATCCTTGCAGAACTAGGATTTAAATCTTTAAATGATGTAATTGGCAGAACAGATTTATTGAGACAAGTAAGTAAGGCATCAGAAAACTTAGATGATTTAGACCTTAATCCTCTATTTGTACAAGCAGACCCAGGTCAAAATAAAAGATATTCTGAGTATCAAACTATTAATAAAGTTCCTGATACTTTAGATCAGGAGATATGGCCTGAAGTAGAAAGTAGATTAAACAACTCAGAAAAATTTGAAAAAATATTTAAGATTAAAAATACACATAGAGCAGTTGGAACTAGGATATCACATAATTTATACAAAAAATATGGAGACAACAAGTTAGATAAAAATTTTCTTACATTAAACTTCAAAGGTTCTGCAGGTCAATCATTCGGTGCTTTTGCAATTAAAAGTTTAAAACTCAATCTTGAAGGTGATGCAAATGATTATGTTGGAAAAGGATTATCTGGAGGATCAATTGTAGTAAAACCTCGAGAGGAAAGTAATTTAATATCTAGTGAAAATACAATAATTGGTAATACTGTTTTATACGGTGCAACTTCAGGATATCTTTTTGCATCAGGTCAAGCAGGAGAAAGATTTGCTGTAAGAAATTCTGGTGCTACTGCAGTATTAGAAGGTTGTGGAACAAATGGATGTGAATACATGACTGGGGGAAATGTTATAATTCTTGGAAAAGTTGGTGATAATTTTGGTGCTGGAATGACTGGAGGAATGGCTTTTATCTATGACAAAAAAGAAGATTTTGAAAAAAAAGTGAATCCAGAAACAGTTGTTTGGCAAAAACCCGAGACTGAGTATTGGAAAAATTTTTTAAAAGATCATATTCAAATGCACTATAGAGAAACTAATTCAAAGGTTGCAAAATATATATTAGACGAATTTGATAGAGAAGTTGGTAACTTTTTTCAAGTTTGTCCTAAAGAAATGCTGGATAAATTAGCAAATCCTATTTCAGGAAAAAAATCAATAGATATCGCTAGTTAATCAATTTTTTTAAGTAATTGACTAAGTTCTTTTAATATAATTTTAAGATTTCTATTTGAAGATAAACTATGGTCTCCATTATTTATTATTTTTAATTTTTTCTTTCCGTTGGGAAAAAGTTTTAATACTTTTTTAGAATAAATTTTTGGAACCACTTCATCTTTACTACCATGAACCATTGTAATTGGAATTTTTGAAGTAATTGATTTGTTTAAAACTTTATTTTTTCTTCCATCTTTAATCAGTTGATGTGTTATTAGGTATTCATGTTGACCATTTTTAAGTTTATAAACTCCTTTATTAATTATTTCATTTTTCACTTTTTTTGGAAATTTATTCCACATCAAGTAAGTTAAAAACTCAGGTGCTGATCCAATTCCTAAAAAACCTTTTATTTGCTTTTTAAAATTTTTAAATAAATTCAAAGATATCCATGCGCCCATACTAGATCCTATTAAAATAAAATTATTTTTTTTCAAAATTTTTTTTATAGTTTTTTCTGCATCTTTTGTCCAAGTACTAATATTCCCTCTTGTAAATTCTCCGGATGATTTTCCGTGGCCTGAATATTCCATTGCTAAAAAACCAATTTTATTTTTAATTGCAAATCTCTTGAATATTTTTGGTTTTTTACCTTCAATGTCAGATGCAAATCCATGTAAGAAAACCACATATAAGTGATTTTGAGTATAATTGACAATATATCTAAGTTTTTTTGTACTTGATATTTTAAGTAATTTATAATTTTTCATATAATTCTATTCGAGTTATCTGATAATATATTAACTTAGCATATGTCATCTAAATTAAAAGTATTACAAGTTATACCAAAACTAGGATACGGAGGTGCTGAAACAGGATGTTATGATTTGGCGCATTATTTATATGAACAAAACTGTGCTTCGTATATTGTTACAAGTGGTGGAGAGTTACTTAAATTTGTAGATAAAAAAAAAGTAAAAATTATAAGACTCCCAGTTCATAGCAAAAATCCGATATTAATTATATTCAATGCGATAATTTTAACTTTAATTATTTTATTTTTGAATATTTCTGTTGTCCATGCAAGAAGTAGAGCTCCAGCATGGTCTTGTTTGTTTGCAACTAAAATCACTAGAAAAAAATTTGTTACTACATTTCATGGAACTTATAATTTCAATAATTCGTTAAAAAAATTTTATAACTCAGTTATGCTAAGATCTGATTTAATTATTGCAGGCTCAAATTTTATTTTTACTCATATTCAAGATAATTATTCAAAACTATTAGATCCAAAAAAAAAATTTTTAGTAATTTTTAGAGGAATTAATACTGATTATTTTGATTCTTCAACAATAATAGATTCAGATGAAGATAAATTATTAAATAAATGGGAAATCAAAAGAGGAAAAAAAATAATATTAATGCCTGGGAGATTAACAAATTGGAAGGGACAAGAACTTTTTATTGAAGCTATTAATTTAGTAAACAAAGAGTTAGGACATGAAGCTTTCTATGCTATAATTTTAGGAAGTGATCAGGGAAGAAAAATTTATAAGCAAAAAATCGAAAGACTAGTTGAGCAGTACAGATTGAATAATCAGATAAGATTTATAAATAATTGCAAAAAAATGCCAACTGCTTATAAGATTTCAGATATAATTGTATCTGCTTCAATTGAGCCCGAAGCTTTTGGAAGAGTATCAGTTGAGGCTCAATCCATGGAAAAGCCAATAATAGCGAGCAATATTGGTGGCTCAAATGAGACAATTATTGATAATAAAACAGGTATTTTGTTTGAGTCTGGAAAAGCAGAGTCTTTATGTAAAAAAATCATAGAAGTTTTACAACTAGATGAAACTACATTGAAATCTATTGGCAATGAGGGTAGAAAAAATGTAATAAAAAGATTTAATATTGAAAAAATGTGTTTTTCTACATATTCAGAATATAAAAAATTATTTAATTAATGCCTAATATTAAATTACCTGACGGAAATTCAATTAGTTTTGAAAAAAAAATTACTGGCGTACAAATAGCTGATAAAATTGGTAAATCACTATTAAAACAAGCATTGGTGATTAGCGTTGATGGAAATTTAAAAGATTTAAATTACGAAATAGATAAAGATTGTTCAATAAAGATTTATACAGCAAAAGACAAAGAAGGATTAGAGACAATAAGACACGATACAGCACATGTATTAGCAATGGCTGTCCAAGAGCTTTTCCCTGGTACACAAGTAACTATAGGACCAGTAATTGACGATGGGTTTTACTATGACTTTGCTAGAAAAGAACCATTTACTGAGGAAGACTTAAGAAAAATAGAAAAAAGAATGCTTGAAATTGTTGAGAGAGATGAGCCTACTCGTAGGGAGGTTTGGAAGCGAGATAAAGCTATTGAACATTTTAAAAAAGCTGGAGAGATATATAAAGCTGAAATTATAAAAGATATACCAAAAGAAGAGGAAGTTTCTCTTTACTTTCATGGTAAATGGCATGATTTGTGTAGAGGGCCTCATTTAATGTCAACTGGAAAAATTGGAAAATATTTTAAACTTACAAAAGTTTCAGGAGCTTATTGGAGAGGAGACTCAAATAATGAGATGCTTCAAAGAATTTATGGTACTTCCTGGTCTACCCAAAAAGACCTCGACCAATATTTAAAAAGGATAGAAGAAGCTGAAAAAAGAGATCATAGAAAACTTGGAAAAGAAATGGATTTATTTCATTTTAGAGAGGAAAGCCCAGGTTCTGTATTTTGGCATGAAAAAGGTTGGAACCTCTTTCAAAAATTAGTTTCCTACATGAGGTCTAAACAAGACGATGCAGGATATAAGGAGATTAATACTCCAGAAGTTTTAGACAGATCGTTGTGGGAAAAATCTGGTCATTGGGAAAAATTTGGAGCAAATATGTACACATCAACTACACCAGATGAAAAAATTTTTGCAATTAAGCCAATGAATTGTCCAGGATGTGTGCAAGTATTTAATCAAGGCTTAAAAAGTTATAGAGATCTACCTCTTAAAATGTCTGAATTTGGAAAAGTCCACAGATATGAACCTTCAGGAGCTTTGCACGGACTCTTACGAGTAAGAGCCTTTACTCAAGATGATGCTCATATTTTCTGTACAGAGCAACAAATTACTGAGGAATGTCTGTCAGTCACAAAACTAATCTTAGATATATATAAAGACCTAGGATTTGAAAAGGTTATTTTAAAATATTCTGATAGACCAGACCTAAGAGTAGGTGAAGATCATATTTGGGATAAGTCAGAGGAAGCATTATTAAAAGCGATTAAAGCTACAAATTTAGAATATAGCACAAATAAGGGAGAAGGTGCATTTTATGGACCAAAGATAGAGTTTGTTTTAAGAGACGCAATTGGAAGGGACTGGCAATGTGGTACTCTTCAAGTAGACTTAAATCTTCCTGGAAGACTTGGTGCATCCTATGTTGATAAAGATGGATCTAAAAAAGTTCCAGTGATGCTTCATCGGGCTCTCTTTGGATCTTTAGAAAGATTTATTGGAATTTTAATAGAAAATTACTCTGGTAAACTACCTTTTTGGATTTCACCATTACAGGTCACTGTAATACCAGTTTCAAATGATTTTGATAAATATGCAAAAGAAGTAAATGTCAAAATCAAAAAAAATGGAATATCTTGTGAAGTTGACTTGAGAAACCACAATCTTAACTATAAAATTAGAGAGCATTCTCTAAAAAAAATACCAATTTTATTAATTTGTGGAAAAAAAGAAGTTGACTCTAATTCAGTAACAATTAGAAGATTGGACTCAGATAAACAAGAAAATATTGATTTGAATAACTTTATAAAAACATATTCTGCCTTGAGCAAATCACCAAACTAAATTAGTGGCAGACTTTAAACAAAATTATTTTCAGAGAAGAACAAAAGATAGAGGCCCAAAAGCAAATCATAGAATTACATCTCCAGAAATACAAGTTATATCAAGTGCGGGCGAAAATTTAGGTATTATAAATACAAATCAAGCAATATCTATGGCCAAAGACGAAGGACTAGATTTAATCGAGATAGCACCAAATGCAAAACCGCCTGTTTGTAAAATAATGGATATGGGAAAATATAAATATGATGCTCAAAAAAAAGCTAATAAAGCAAAAAAAAAACAAAAGAAAATTGAATTAAAAGAAATCAAATTAAGACCAGTTACAGAAGTTCACGACTATACTTTTAAAATTAAAAATGCTCAAAAATTTTTGTCTAAAGGAGATAAAGTTAAGTTTACAATTAGATTTAAAGGTAGAGAACTGCAACATACACATCTTGGAAATGAACTGATGGATAAGATAAAAGCTGATATGCAAGCTGTAGGAAAAATAGAATTAGATCCAAAGTTTGACGGAAAACAGATGATAATGGTTATTCAGCCATTATAGCGAATAATTGTAGTTGTAAATTAATATTAATATTTGTATAAACCTTGAAAATTATGCCCAAACTTAAAACAAAAAGCTCAGCAAAAAAAAGGTTTAAAATTTCAGCTAAAGGAAAAGTTATAACTGCTCAAGCTGGCAAGAGACACGGAATGATTAAGAGAACAAATTCTCAAATCAGGAAACAAAGAGGTACAACTGTTATGTCAAAACAAGATGGAAAAATTGTAAAATCTTATATGCCATACAGTCTAAGAGGATAAAATGGCGAGAACAAAAAGAGGAGTAACGAGCCACGCAAAACACAAAAAAGTTTTAAAAGCTGTAAAAGGTCAGTGGGGGCGAAGAAAGAATACAATCAGAGTAGCAAGGCAGGCAATGGAAAAAGCTATGCAGTATGCTTACAGAGATAGAAGAAATAAGAAAAGAACTTTTAAGTCTTTATGGATACAGAGGATTAACGCAGGTGTAAGAGCTGAGGGTTTAACTTATTCTAAGTTTATAAATGGATTAAATAAATCGGGAATTAAGATGGATAGAAAAATTCTCGCTGAAATAGCATATGATAATCCAGAAGCATTTAAAACAATAGTAAAAAAAGCACAGTCAGCACTTAATTAACTTCTCTATTGTTTTTCCTAAGTTAAGAAATAATCTACGAATATGTCCGATATTAAAAAAATTAAAGAGGAGTATTTAGAAAAGTTAAAAAGTAATTTAAATATAGAAACTGTAAATAAGATAAAAACAGAATTATTTGGTAAAAATGGACAAATTTCGAATTCATTTAAAAAATTAGGTTCATTACCTACTGATGAAAGAAAAAAATTTGCATCGGATTTAAATGCAGTAAAAGAAGAGCTTCAAAATATAATAAATATAAAAATTCAAGAAATAGAAATTAAAGAAATAAATTCTAAACTTGTAAACGAAAAAGTAGATGTAACTTTGCCTGAGCGAGAAATTAATCGAGGAAAAATACATCCTGTATCCCAAGTAATTGATGAAATATCATCTATATTTTCTGAGATTGGTTTTAGTGTAGAAGAAGGGCCAGACATTGAGAACGAGCATTATAATTTTTCTGCTTTGAATACGCCTGATCATCATCCAGCAAGAGATATGCATGATACTTTTTACCTAGATAACAATAAAGAATTATTGTTAAGAACTCATACTTCTCCAGTACAAATAAGAACTATGTTAAACGGAAAACCTCCATTTAAAATTATTGCACCAGGTAGAACATATAGATCTGATAGTGATCAAACTCATTCTCCAATGTTTCATCAGGTTGAAGGTCTTCATATCGATAAAGAAATAAATATGGGGCACTTAAAAGGTTGTTTAAACTATTTTATAAAATCATTTTTTGAAGTAGATAAAATTAAGATGAGATTTAGACCAAGCCATTTTCCTTTTACTGAACCGTCAGCCGAAGTAGATATTGGTTATGAGTTAAAAGATGGTAAAATAATAATTGGGGAAGGAGATAAGTGGCTAGAAATTCTTGGTTGTGGGATGGTACATCCAAATGTGCTTAAAAATGTAAATGTAAATCCAAATAAATTTCAAGGTTATGCTTTTGGTATCGGAATAGATAGACTTGGAATGTTGAAATATGGAATAAACGATCTTAGAGCATTTTTTGAAACTGATTATAGATGGCTTAATCATTTTGGTTTCGATCCGTTAGATGTTCCATCTAACTATAGAGGTCTTAGCAGATGAAGTTTACAATAGGATGGTTAAAGGAACATCTCGATACTAGGTTTAAAGATAACGAGATAATTGAAAAATTAACAGACGTTGGACTCGAGGTTGAAAGTTTTGAAAAAGCTCGTTCAGAGTTTGACAATTTTAAAGTAGCAAAAATTATAAATACAGAAAAACATCCCAATGCAGATAGACTTAAGGTTTGTGATGTCGATATAGGGGAGCAAAACACTATTAAGGTTGTATGTGGAGCGCCAAATGCAAAAAAAAATCTTTTTACAGTTTATGCTGGACCTGGATCAATAATTCCAAAAAGTAAAACGAAACTTACAATTAGTAAAATAAGAGGTGTTATATCTTATGGAATGCTTTGTTCTGAAAATGAATTGAATATATCTGATGAAAGCGACGGAATTACTGAACTATCTCCAAAAAAGTACTCAAATAAAATAGGAAAAAATTATTTTAAAAATGGAAGTGGAAAAGTAATTGATTTGTCGATAACTCCTAATAGACCCGATTGTTTAGGAGTGAGAGGTATCGCTAGAGATCTCGCCGCTGCAGGAGCTGGAAAACTAAAAGATATTTCGAAAAAAAATATTAAAAAGAATGGACCTCAAAATATTAATGTTTCAATCACAAAAGATAAAAATCAAGGCTGTACTATATTTGGCAGTTGTTTAATTAAAGGTGTTACGAATAAGGAAAGTCCAAAGTGGTTAAAAGACAAGATTGAATCTTTGGGTCAAAAACCGATATCAGCAATTGTAGATATAACAAATTTTGTAATGTTAAACCTAAATAGACCTCTACATGCTTATGACTCTGATAAAATTGACAAAGAAATTATAGTAAGAAATTCAAAAAAAAATGAAACTTTTAAAGCACTTGATAACAAAGAATATAAATTGGAAGATGATATGTGCGTTATCTCCGACAAATCTGGGGTTCTTGGCCTGGGAGGAATAATTGGAGGAACACGATCAGGAACTGAATTTAATACTAAAAATATTTTATTAGAGTCTGCATTTTTTTTACCAAAATCTATTAGAAAAACTTCAAAACAATTAAATATCGATACTGATGCTAAATTTAGATTTGAGAGAGGAATAGATCCAAATTCTATTGAATTAGGACTTACAGAAGCTGCAAACTTGATAACTGAAATTTGTGGAGGAAAAATTAGTAAATTTGACATTCAAAAAACTCAAAAATACAAAAATAATAAAATAAAATTTAAAATTTCGATGTTTGAGAAAGTAGCAGGTTTTAAAGTAAGTGAAAAAGATATAATAAAAATTTTAAAAGATTTAGGTTTTGAAATATCAAAGAAAAAATTAGAACTTGAATTAAAAATTCCTTCTTGGAGACCTGATATAACTCAGCCAATTGATATTGTAGAAGAAATAGTAAGAATAAAAGGTTACAATAATATTCAAACTTTAGAACCAGAAAAAAATAGAATTAAAGATACTTTAAATAAGCAACAAAAACTCTTTCATTTTCTTCAGCGATCTGTAGCATCAAAAGGATATTATGAAACTGTTACTTGGTCGTTTACAGATTCAAAAATAAACGAACTTTTTAGACAAGATTATAAAGAAATAAAAATAGTCAATCCAATTAGCTCAGATTTAAATGTTTTAAGAAACTCTATATTTCCTAATTTGATGTTTTACCTGAAAAAAAATTTAGATAGAGGTTTTAAAGATATCTCATTGTTTGAAATTGGCCCAATTTTTAAAAATAACCAACCTGGTAATCAATTAACTGTAATTGGTGCAATAAAATCAGGAAAAAACTTTAGACATAACTGGAATGAAAAAGAGAGAAATGTTGATATTTTTGATGCAAAAAAAGATGTTTTGCAAACCTTGATGGAGTCTGGTTATGACAAGAGCAGCTTTTTTATAAGAGAAAAATCTCCAAATTATTATCATCCAGGAAAGTCAGGATCATTATATTTAGACAAAGATGATATTGATCCGGTGGCTTACTTTGGAGAGATACATCCTAACATAGTTAAAAAGCTTGATATCAAAACAGAAGCTATAGTTAGTTTTGAGATTTATCTAGATCATTTAAAAAACAACAAAACTAAACTTAAAGACCAAAAATCAAACTTTAAGTATTCAGATTATCAAAAATCTGAAAGAGACTTTGCTTTTGTTGTTGATAAAAATTTCAAAGCTCAAGATTTGATAGAAATAATTTCTTCTGTTGATAAAGAATTAATTAGATCGGTTAAAATATTTGATATTTATGAAGGTGAAAATATTCCAGATAATAAAAAATCTATTGCTTTAAATGTAACTATTCAATCCTCAGATAAAACTTTAAATGAAAATGATTTAGAAAAAATAAATAATCTAATAATTTCAACTGTTGAAATAAAATCTGGGGCGAAAATCAGGTCCTAATTAAATGAGTTCAAAAATTAATAATATAAGAAATTTTGCAATAATTGCACATATTGACCATGGTAAATCAACTATAGCTGATAGGATAATTCATAAATGTGGAGGTCTTACAGAAAGAGAGATGAAGGCTCAAGTTCTTGACTCTATGGACATTGAAAGAGAGAGAGGAATTACAATAAAAGCACAAACTGTTAAACTGAATTATACTGCAAAAAACGGAAAAAAATATATCTTAAATATTATTGATACTCCTGGGCATGTAGACTTTAGCTATGAAGTAAGTAGATCTCTTTACGCTTGTGAAGGTTCTATTTTGATCGTAGATAGTACCCAAGGGGTTGAAGCTCAAACATTAGCAAATGTCTACCAAGCTTTAGATATAAATCATGAAATTATACCAGTTTTAAATAAAATAGATTTACCAGCTTCTGAAATTGATAAAACAAAAAAACAAATTGAGGATGTTATTGGCATCGACACTTCCGAATCTGTGCCATGCTCAGGCAAAACCGGTGAAGGTATAGATGAGATCTTGGAACAAATTATAAAAAAACTTCCTGCTCCAATAGGTCAAAAAAATAATAATCTAAAGTGTTTATTAGTAGATAGTTGGTATGACTCCTATTTGGGAGTTGTAATTTTAGTAAGAGTAATAGATGGAAAAATAAAAAAAAATATGGAAATAAAAATGATGTCATCGAATGAAATGTATATTGTGGAAAAAGTAGGTGTCTTCACACCAAAACCTCATGATGTTGATGAGCTTGACTCAGGAGAGATAGGCTTCATAATTACAGGAATTAAAAATTTATCAGAAACTAAAGTAGGAGATACAATTTGTGATTATCAAAATCCAGTAAAAGAGGCTTTGCCTGGATTCAAACCAAGTAAACCAGTAGTTTTCTGTGGATTATTTCCAGTAGATAGCTCTGAGTATCAAAAATTGAAAGATGGTTTAGCAAAACTTCAATTAAATGACGCAAGCTTTTCTTATGAGGCTGAATCATCCTCAGCGCTTGGCTTAGGATTTAGATGTGGCTTTTTGGGATTACTTCACCTTGAAATCATAACAGAAAGACTAGAAAGGGAGTTTGATATAAATCTTCTTACAACTACCCCAGGTGTAGTTTATAAGGTGCATTTAAATGATGGTAAAATTTTTGAATTACAGAATCCATCAAATTTACCTGATCCAACTTTTATTAAATTTATAGAAGAGCCTTGGATAAAGGCTACAATTATCACGCCTGACCAATATTTAGGATCAATTATGAAAATTTGCCAAGATAAAAGAGGAATTCAAACAAATTTAAGTTATTCTGGAAATAGAGCTGTAATAAACTATGAAATACCTCTAAATGAAGTTGTTTTCGACTTTAATGATAGATTAAAATCAATGACAAGTGGATACGCAAGTTTCGACTACGAAATAATTGGACATAAGGAAGGTGATTTAGTCAAATTAGGAATACTAGTAAATTCTGAACCAGTAGATGCTCTAGCAATGATGGTACATAAAAATTTTGCTCAATCGATCGGTAGAGAGGTATGCGAAAAACTTAAAGATTTAATTCCTAGGCACAACTTCATGATACCTATCCAGGCAGCTATTGGAGGCAAAGTAATTGCTAGAGAAACTATCAAAGGTTACAAAAAAGATGTTTTAACTAAGATTCATGGAGGAGGTGCTCTTGATAGAAAAAGAAAATTATTAGAAAAACAAAAAAAAGGTAAGGCTAAAGCAAAGCAATTTGGAAAAGTTGAGATTCCGCAAGAGGCATTTATAGGAGTTCTAAAGATAAATAAAAACTAGTATGAAAAAAATAAAATGGGGGATAATTGGTTTAGGAAATATTGCAAATACATTTGCTAATGCTTTTGATGGTGTTGAAAATTCTCAACTTTTAGGTATTTCAAGTAAAAGTTTTAAGAGTATAGAATTATTTAAAGGAAGATATAACATTTCTGATAAATATTGTTTTCAAAATTATGAAGATCTTATTAAATGTGATGAAATTGATATAATTTATATTGCTCTTCCACATAGTTTCCATTTTGAATGGATTATGAAGTGTATAGAATCTAATAAAAATATATTAGTAGAAAAACCAGCCACTATAAATTTAGATGAAATTAAAAAAGTAAATGAAAAATTGAGAAACTCTAATCTATTTTTTGCTGAAGCTTTTATGTATTTATATCATCCACAAACACACAAAATAATCGATATTATAAAAAAAAATACAATAGGTGAATTGGAATCAATGGAGTCAAAATTTGGCTTCAATGTTGTTCAAAAAAAATTTCTTGGATTTAAATGGAATAAAATAAATAAAAAAAAAAGATTATTTAATAAATATTTAGGTGGTGGATCTATTCTCGATATAGGATGTTATCCAAGCTCGTTAAGTATTATAATTGCTAAATTAAAATCAGATATAGTATTAGACAAATTAAAAATTGAAAATATTAAAAAGGATTATGGTTCTTCTGATGTTGATCTTGAAGCACATGCAGTACTTAAATTTGATAATAATTTTACTTCTAAGATAATATCTTCTTTTAAAAAGAACATAGGGCAATCTACTAAGATTATTGGCTCTAAAGGGGAAATATTTATAGAAAACTCATGGTCATGTAACCCTTCAAAATTAATAATTAATGGTACTAATTATGATAATTTAAATGCAGAAATAAAAAATTTATATTCTTATGAAATTGATAAAATTAGTATGTGCATAATTGAAAATAGAAAAGATCCTATTTATCCAGCAATGAATAGATATGATACTGAACAAAATATGACAATCTTAAATAGATGGATTGAAAATTAAAATGCCAAAATTAATAGATTGTATTACCTTTTTTCAAGAAAACTTCATTTTTGATTTAAGATACAATATCTTAAAGGATTATGTAGATTTAATGGTTGTCTGTGAGTCTAAATACGATCATAGAGGTAATTTTAAAAAATTAAATTTTGATTTTAAAAAAAACTATAATACAGAAAAAATAAAGTATTTGGTACTTGAAGAACCTTTTCCGAAAAATAATAATTCGTGGAATAATCAAGCAGTTCAGAGAGAATTTATATTAAAAAATCTTAACTTTGTTGATGACAATGATTATATAATGTTTTCTGACCCTGATGAAATCCCTAATCCCAAAATTCTTAAAAATTTAAAATTGAAAAAAAAATATGGAATATTCTTTCAAAAAATGTTCACTTTTAAACTAAATTTATTTAATAAATACGAAACACCCTGGGAAGGAACTAGAATTTGTAAAAAGAAACACCTAAAATCCTTTGACTGGTTAAGACAACAAGTTGTTTCTAAAAACCTTAAAAAAGGTTTTTGGAGGATTGATAAGGAAAAAAATATTGAAATTATAGATAATGGAGGTTGGCATTTTAATTATCTCTTAGAACCAAAAGACATTTCTAAAAAATTTAAAAGCCTAGCTGAGACTAGTTGGGATAAGGAAGAATTTTATGATGAAAAAATTATAGAAGCTAAAATTAAAAATAAAGAAGATTTATTTAATAGAGGCCATAAATTCGAACAAATTGTCATTGATGAGAGTTATCCTGATTATATAAAAAATAATAAGAACAAGTATTCAAAATGGATTATAAATGAATAAAAAAATTGTTTCTAATAAATTTAATAACTTAAATTCTTTTGCATATAAAAATAGATATAAATACCAAAAGTCTAAACCCTTTCCACATTTAGTTATAAATGGTTTTTTTGAAAATAAATTTTTAAATAGTATTTTAGAAGAATTTCCAGATTTAAAAAGATTAAATACATCAAATAATTATAATAATAAAAATGAAATTAAGTTTGCAAATAATGACAAAAAAAATTTTAAAAAAAATACAAAATCAATTTTTAAATTTTTAAATTCAAAAAGATTTATAAATTTTATCCAAATATTAACATCAATTAATGAAAAAATATTGCCAGACTTTAAACTTAATGGTGGTGGATTACATGAAATTAAAAAGGGAGGTGTTCTTAAAGTACATACAGATTTTAATAAGCACCCAACAAAAAATCTTGATAGGAGAATAAATATTTTAATATACTTGAATAAAAATTGGAAAAAAAAATATGGAGGTAATCTTGAGTTTTGGGATAAAAGTATGAAAAAGTGCTCAAAAGCAATACAACCAAAATTTAATACAATGGTTATATTTTCAACAAATGATTTCACAAATCATGGACACCCAAATCCTTTAAATTGCCCAGAAAACATCTCAAGAAAATCATTAGCTATATACTATTTTTCTAAAGGAAGACCAAGTAGCGAGGTTTCAAATATAATAATAAAAAATACTACAATGTTTAAAAATAGAAATGGATTTAAACATGACGTTTTAACTAATGATAATAATATAAGATCTTATCTAAGAAATTTAAAATTTATTCAAAATCTAAAAAATTTTGAAAAGAAATATTTAAGGACTGGAAAATCAAAAAAAAAAAGTGCTAATTAAAAGGAGAGGTGGCCGAGCGGTTGAAGGCGCACGCTTGGAAAGCGTGTATAGGGGAAACTCTATCATGGGTTCGAATCCCATTCTCTCCGCCAGAATTTTTAAAATTATCTTCTAATTTAAAAAAATTTCTATCTTTTCTTCCTCTGGAAAAGCGATAAGACATTCTGAAACTTTGAAATATGAGAAATTTTTATCTTTAAAGAGATTTAAAAGTTTTTGAAAAAAAATATTATCAATATGTATATATTCTAAAATAATTATTGGTCTAAAATTAGACTTACTTAAAAAATCGTAAACTATCTTTCCATCATAACCCTCTGCATCAACAAAAAATAAATCTAAATTTTTTATTTGATATTTTTCAATTAAACTCGAAATTGATAATGTTTTTACTTTTTCCTCAACTATATGAGATTTGCTAACCCCATGTTTCATTAAATGATTTTTGTCAAATGATGAAATAGCAGGAATATGACTACCATATTTATTTAAGAATTTCTTATTTACTTTAAATAGATACTTAATATTTTCATCAACTGAAATTGCAGAATTTTCAAAAAAAACGTTTTGATAATTTTTATAATTTTGTTTTAGTTTTGTGAAAATTTCAAATATTGGTTCGACTAAAATACTTTTTGATTGATATTTTTTTATAAAATAGTTTAGTTCATCAAAAGACAATCCATCATTTGCCCCAATTTGTATTATTGTTTTTATATCTTTTTTATTAAAAATATTTTTTAAAACGGTATTTATATTTAATACAGTTCTATTTGACAAAATTTTGTCATTTCTGACATAGTTCTTTTCTATTAGCTTATAGCCAAAAAGATTTACTATTTTGTTCAAAATTTTGTTTTTCATCTAGAAAATAATTTATGAGTATCAAAGAACGCGATGGGCCATGCTAAAGTTTTAAAGTTTTTTTTAAACCAATAGGGCATATATCTTTCTGCAAGAAACCCATATATTCTTATCTTGTCGTATCCTTTTAATTCTTCTTTTTGAAATATTTCTTCACACTTAAATAACCACTGAAATATTTCTTCATAAAACTTATTTAGAATACTTGAATTTTTGCATATGAACATATTAAAGGCATTATAACTATATCCATCTAAAAAATCAGAAAATGGGGATCTATCGTTTTCTTTTAAAAGTTTAATAGCTTCTTTTAAATAATAAGATCCATGGAATATATTAAATTGATCTCTCAAAGAAGTTTTCGAAAATAGAACTGAAGGTTTCTTTAAAACTTCAATAAGATTTCTTTTAATTAATTTAATATTTTTTACTTTATTAATAACCAAAGGTTCAACTAAAATTACGTCATAACCTTCCCAACTGCTATCTGGTTTTCTGATTATAGCTTCTTCTAAATTATCAATATTTTTTGGTTCCAAAAAATTCTTTTTAATCCAAAATCTTCTATAGGTACAGAAACCAATCCAATCATTATAAATTTCCTTATTTATTTTGTTTTTCCATAAATAGTAATGAAATGTATATTCACCGAAATTTTTATTTTTATCAGATATATTGTTTAATCCTTTATCTTTTAACCATTTATTATCAAAATTTTGACTTCCTAAACCAACTGGATCCAAACCAAATTTTTTAAATAATTCATAATTTTCGTTGTAAATAGATAGACAAAATATTTTCATTTTTTTTGTACTTATACAAATAAATTTCTAAAGCATATATCTTTACATATATCTTACAATGTAATATTTTTTAATATTCTCTTAAAATACACGAAATTGCCGAGCGGTTTAAGACATATGGTTGGAAAGTGTATATGCTCTTGCAGGCACATGGGCTCGGATCCCACTCTATACGCCAAAAAAAAATCAAAAAATAGGATTTTTTAAATTAATAAAAAAAAAATTATAAAAACTTTAAATTAACATTGTTTTTCAATACTTTTTTGAAACCATTAAAAATATGAATTTTATTAAATACAAAAAAAATGGTAGAATTAATTTTTTCCAAAAAAAATAAATGACAAAAAATAACAAATCTACATACCAAGCTGATTCTATTAAGGTTTTAAAAGGTTTAGAAGCTGTAAAAAAAAGACCGGGAATGTACATTGGTGACACTGATGATGGAACTGGTTTACATCATATGGTCTATGAAGTTGTAGACAATTCAATAGATGAGGCTTTAGCAGGCTACTGTAGCAAAATTGAAATTTTTATGAACAAGGATGGGTCAATTACTGTAAGTGACAATGGTAGAGGCATACCTGTAGATTTACATAAAACAGAAAAAAAATCAGCTGCAGAAGTAATAATGACACAATTGCATGCAGGTGGTAAATTTGACCACGATTCCTATAAAGTTTCTGGAGGTCTTCATGGTGTAGGAGTTTCGGTAGTAAATGCTTTGTCTGAAAAGTTGGAACTTACAATTAATAGAGATGGAAAAAAATACTTTATAGAATTTAAAGATGGAAATACTATCAAACCATTAAATAAAGTTTCAAATTCAAAAACAATGGGAACAACAATCAAATTTTTCCCGTCAAAACAAATCTTTTCATCTGTTAATTTTAATTTTAATATTATTCAAAAAAGGATGCGTGAACTAGCGTTCCTTAACAAAGGTATATCAATTATATTAACTGATTTTACTCAAAAAAAAGAAAAGAAGTTAGAATTTAAATATGATGGAGGAATTTTAGAATTTGTTGAATTTTTAGATGAAAAAAGAGAAAAATTAAAAAATAAAAATGACAATCATTTATTTAGAAAACCAATTTTTATTGAAGGCAAAAAGAATAATCTTGAAATAGAATGTTCTTTAAAATGGAATGCTGGATATGGAGAGGATGTTTATTCTTATACAAACAATATTTTTCAAAAAGATGGAGGGACTCATCTTTTAGGTTTTAGAAGTGCATTAACAAGAGTAATAAATAAATATGCTAATGAGCAAAATTTATTAAAAAAGAGCAAGGTTTCTTTATCTGGTGATGACATTAAAGAGGGTTTAACATGTGTTTTGTCAATTAAAATTCCAGATCCAAAATTTTCCTCTCAGACAAAAGATAAATTAGTTTCTTCTGAGGTTAGAAATGTAGTTGAGTCTATTGTGAATGAAAAGTTATCTATTTGGTTTGATCAAAATCCTTCTATATCAAAAATTATATTAACAAAAATTATTCAGGCTGCAGTAGCTAGAGATGTTGCAAGAAAAGCTAGAGAGAGCGTTAGAAGAAAGGGGGCCTTAGAATTAACTGGATTGCCAGGAAAACTTGCAGATTGTCAAAATTCAAAACAAGATGAAACAGAATTGTTTATAGTAGAGGGCGATTCAGCGGGTGGATCAGCCAAACAAGGAAGAAATAGAGAAATTCAAGCAGTCTTGCCATTACGGGGAAAAATTTTAAATACCTACATAGAACAAAACGGTTCAAAAAAGAACGGAAATTCGGCTGACTTAAGAACAAAGACACTTTCAAAAATGATTTCATCTAATGAAATTTTAACTTTGATCAATGCTTTGGGCCTAGATCCAAAGGATGAAATTATTGATTTAAAAGATCTGCGTTATGGAAAAATTATAATAATGACCGATGCTGATGTTGATGGATCTCATATAAGAGCACTGCTTCTGACATTTTTTAATAATAAGCCATTTAATAAATTAATAGAGGAGGGGCATGTATATTTAGCACAACCTCCTTTGTTTAAAATTAACAAAGGGACAAAAAATATTTATATAAAAGATGAAAAGGATTTAGAAAATTATATAATAAAAAATTCAAGTGAACTTAAAAAGCTTAAAAGGGGTTCTAAACAATTTCAAGAGAAATACAATTTAGAGAAAAGTAAATTGAGTATACAAAGATTCAAAGGTCTTGGAGAAATGAATCCAGAAGAATTATGGAATACAACATTAAATCCAGATACAAGAAATCTACTACAGGTAAAATATTCTCAAAATATTAAAAAAGACACGGATTTAATACAAACCTTAATGGGTAACGATGTGTCATCAAGAAAAAATTTTATAGTTGAAAATGCTATAAATGTTTCAAATCTAGATATATAAAATAATATGGATTTTGAACAATCCTCGAAATATTACTCACTAAATAAATTAATCTATATAAATCTTAGATGGATTGCAATCATTGGTCAATTCTTAACAATTAATTCTGTTAAGTTTATCTTTAATTTTGAGTTTAATTTTTTATTATCTAATTTAGTTATTTCATTAGGAGTTTTAACTAACTTATATTTAATATATTTTTTTAAAAATAATTTACTAAATAGCAAAGCAGCATTGGTCTTTTTAACAATTGATATTATACAATTGGCATTTCTTTTATTTTTGACAGGTGGTGTTCTCAACCCTTTTTCTGTTTTTTTATTGATACCAAGTGTATTTGGATCATTAAGACTTGATATTAAAACTAATTTAACCTTAGTAGGCTTCACAATTTTCTGCATTATAATATTAACTTTTTATTATCAAGAATTACCTTATCCACTAAATAAATATGAATATAATGATTACTATTTCTATGCTATCCCAACAGCTCTTATTATTGCATTAATTTTTTTAAATTACTTTGCACTTATTTTTGGAAAAGAGTCTAACTTAAGAAAAGAAGCTTTAGATAAAATTCAAGAAGTAATTGCAAAAGAGCATGAACTAGTTTCTCTTGGTGGGCAGGTTGCAGCTGCTGCTCATTCGCTAGGTACACCCTTGTCAACAATTAAAATTATTTCACAAGATTTATTAAAAGAATTAAAAAATAGTAAGGAATTTAAAAAGGATATTGAGCTTCTAGCAAGCCAAGTAAATAGATGTAACGATATATTAAAAAAACTTACTTTAAATCCTACTATTGATGATGAATTCTTGGATAAAGATTTAAGTTTGTATGATTATGTCAACGAAATAACTAAATCTTTTGAGGAAATTTCAGATAAAAAATTTATTTTGATTGATAAACAAAATACGAATTCATTTAATTTAAAAAAATCAATTGAATTAGTTTATGGAATTAGAAACTTTATTGGAAATGCAAATAAATTTGCTGAAAAAAAAATATTTATAACAATTAAAAGCGATAGTGAAATCTCTGAAATCATAATAGAGGATGATGGTCCTGGTTTTCCTAAAGATATTTTAAATAAAATTGGGGAACCATATATAAGATCATTAAAAAAAAAAGAAATTTCAGAAACAGGTTTAGGTTTAGGTATTTTTATTGGTAAAACTTTGCTAGAAAAAAATTTTGCAAAACTAAGCTGTAGAAATTCTGAAACAAGAGGTGGCGCTGAAATTAATATAATTTGGAAAAATAAAGACTTAGCTAGAATTTAATTAATTGTTTTTTTATTACTAAATAATTCACTCAATTCAGAAATCATCACATCACCAAGTTCTTGAACATCGGAAATTTTAATTGCTTTCTGATAATATCTAGATACATCATGTCCGATTCCAATTGCAAGTATTTCTATATCATTTTTACTTTCAATAAATTTTACAATTTTCTTTAAGTGCTTTTCAAGAAAATCTCCAGAATTTACTGAAAGAGTCGAGTCATCTACAGGAGCGCCGTCAGATATTACCATTAGTATTTTTCTTTCTTCTTTCCTTTTTTTTAGACGGCTATACGCCCAGGCAATGGCTTCTCCATCAATGTTTTCTTTTAAGATTCCTTCTTTAAGCATTAATCCTAGATTTTTTTTTGATTGTCTCCAATGTGTATCAGCAGATTTATAGATAATATGCCTTAGATCATTTAATCTTCCTGGATTTTTTATTTTGCCATTTTTATTCCAGTATTCTCTACTTTCACCACCTTTCCAATTTTTTGTTGTAAAACCTAGAATTTCAACTTTAACAGAACATCTCTCCAATGTTCTAGATAATATATCTGCACAAATAGCTGCAATAGTAATTGGCCTGCCTCTCATAGACCCCGAATTATCTATTAATAAAGTAACAACTGTATCCTTAAAATCTAAATCTTTTTCTCTTTTAAAAGAAAGTGAGTTATAGGGATCAATAATTATTCTTTGTAATTTTGAACTGTCTAATAATCCTTCTTCCAAATCGAACTCCCAAGATCTATTTTGTTTTGCAAGTAGCTGTCTTTGAAGTTTATTCGCTAATTTAGTTATTAGATCTTGAAAACTTGTAAGCTGCTGATCTAAATTTCTTCTTAATTTTGATATCTCTTCAGCAGTTTCTAAAGTCTCAGCTTTTGCTATTTCGTCAAATTTATTTGTAAATATTTTGTATGGCTTATCACTATTTTTTGTATTAAACTTTTGCACAATTTGTTCAGAACTTTGATGATCAGGATCTGTATCTGAAAGTTGTTCATCCATCCTAAATTCATTAACATCATAGTCAGCATCTATCCCATTTTGATCTTGATCTTGCGCACTTTTCTCCTCCTCATCACTATTTTGGCTAGAGTCATTTGATTGATTATTTTCGTCTTCATTTTCTTGATTTTTTTGATGTTTTTCGTCTTCATCACTTTCAAAAATTTCCATTTTTTGCAGAAGCTCGGAAAATTTCGAGTTATATAATTCTTGATTTTCTAAGTTTTTATTTAAAAAGTCTTTGTGTTTTCCCAACGTTGTTTCAAATTCAGGCTCCCAGAAACTTAGCTTTTTTTCAGCAAAATCATTTAATTTTATATTAAAAAAGTTTTTTAGCATATAAAGTTCAAAAGCTTCAGCAATATTCACATCCTCTTTAGACTTTAGGAGATCTTTTTTCTTACTACTAATTTTAAATAAATAACTTTGTAAAATATTTTTTTCAATACCTTTGAGCATTCTAGTACCAATAAGCTCATACCTAATTTTTTCGGAAATTTCATACAAAAATCTAAATGAATTTTTTTTTGGGAGACTCTTATTATATACTTCAATATCAGAAAACTTTCTTTTTAATGCCTCTGAGTCGGTTTCAGCTCTCAATTTAATAAAATCATCTTTACTTTTTAAATTATCTAAATCAAAAAAATCAAAATTTTTTGAATTTATGTTTTTTTTTGTATGGTTTTTTATCTCAAAATCTTCAGAAATTACTTTTATTGTAGATATTAAAGCCTGCTTGAACTTTTCTTTAAGATTTTTTTCCTTATCCATTTACATTTGTATATTGATCATGGACTCTGGTAAATCTTCACCAAAACATCTCTGATAGTATTCAGAAATAGTATTTTTTTCGGTTTCATCACATTTATTTAAAAATGTAACTCGAAATGCGTATCCAATATCTTTAAAAATTTCGTAGTTTTCAGCCCAATGTAAAACTGTACGAGGACTCATTACAGTTGATATGTCTCCAGCTATGAAACCCTTCCTTGTTAAAGAAGCAACTTTAATCATATTTGAAACTATCTCCTTACCCTTAGTAGTGTTTAAAATTTTATTTTTAGATAAAATAATTTCCATTTCTTTATCTAGTGCCAAATAATTTAAGGTAGTTACTATGTTCCATCTATCCATTTGGGCTTGGTTAATTTGCTGTGTACCTGTATATAGGCCAGTAGTATCACCCAAGCCTACTGTATTTGCTGTTGCAAATAATCTAAAGTACTCATTAGGTTTTATAATTTTATTCTTTTCTAGCAGTGTTAAACCTCCTTCAGCCTCTAAAACTTTTGTCATCAAGAATGCAACATCAGGCCTCATAGCATCATATTCGTCAAAAATAAGCGCTACAGGATTTTGAATAGACCATGGAAGAATACCTTCCTGAAATTCAGTAATTTGTTTTCCGTCTTTCACAACAATAGCATCCTTCCCAATAAGATCTATTCTGCTTATATGAGAGTCAAGATTAACTCTAATACAAGGCCAATTTAACCTTGCAGCAACTTGAGTTATATGGGTCGATTTTCCAGTACCATGGTATCCGTGTATTATAACTCTTTTATTAAAATTAAAACCACTTAAAATTGCTAAAGTTGTATCTCGATCAAATTTATAATCCTTATCTATCTCTGGTACGAAATCATTTTTTTTAGAGAAAGCATTCACTTCCATATCTGTCTCAATTCCAAATGATTGCTTTACAGACAGTTTTATATCAGGTTGAATATTTAAATTATTAATCATATTTTATTTTTATAAGTTTTTTTTAATTGAGTATAAGCTAAAGTTATTACTTTAAGCTTATCTTCAAATTTTTTATTTCCTGAATTCATATCAGGGTGAAATTTTTTCACAAGTAATTTAAACTTTTGTTGTATTTTTTTCCAATCTTGACCTACTCTTATACCAAGAATACTAAATGCTTTTAAATCATTTTGATTAAATTTAAATTTGTTTACTTCAAAGTCTCTAAACTTTGAATTTGGTGAATGGTATTCTCCTTTGAGTGCATTTTTCCACAATATTTTAAAAAAATTATCAGATGAACTAAAGCTCTGCGTCGGTTTGTGCCAGGTTATATCAGATTTTAAAAACTCATAAACCTGCTCATCATCCATATCCTTAAAATAATTCCAGTTTTTATTAAATTCTTTAACATGCTCTAAACACAGTAATCTATATTTTTTACTATTATCTTTTTCAATGGGAGCTTTATACTCGCCAATATTATTACATTTATTCCACTCACAGATATTTTTCATGATATAATAAAAATTTTAATTATGGATATAAACCAACTTAAAGAGATTGTAAAAAAAAAAATTAATTCCAAAATTAAGGTAGATGAATTAAAAATATTAGATAAAACCTTTTTACATTTAAAACACAATTCTCACAAGCACGGAAAATTCCATCTAGAAATAATAATAAAATCTGAGGAACTAAAGATCAAAAATAGAATAGATGTCTCACGAAACATTCATAAGATTCTTCAAAAAGAAATAAATGAATCTATTCACTCATTGCAAATTAAATTAATTTAACTCATTATATAAAAATTTCTTAATTAGACTAACACTATAATTTGAATTTATTTCTGGCTTTCCAATTCTTTTAAGTAAAATTAGATTTATTTTGTTTGATTTATTTTTCTTATCATTTTTCATAAATTTGATAAGAGTTTCTATATTCTTTAATTTAAAAAAATTTTTCAAATTTTTTGTTTTTAAACTATCTATATGTTTGATTAATCTTGTTGCATCGTTTTTGCTGATACATTTAATTTGTTGACTAAATTTTATTGCACACTTCATTCCCATAAGCACTGCTTCACCATGATTTAGTTTTTTTGTATATTTAAGTGATGCTTCAAATGAATGCGCAAAAGTATGACCAAAGTTTAAAACTTTTCTTAAATTTCTCTCTCTTTCATCTTTTTCTATAACTTTTTTTTTAATAATACAGCTATCGACAATAGCTTTTTGAATAATATCACTATTTAGTTTTAATATTTTATTTTTATTTTTTTCAAGAAATGAAAATTTTCTTCTATTAGCAATTATTGTATGCTTAAGAATTTCAGCGTATCCACATATTAGCTCTCTTTTCGGTAAAGACTTTAAAAAATTAATTTCAGATATAACTAAATCTGGTTGATTAAAAGTTCCTATTAAATTTTTTCCGTATTTATTATTTACTCCTGTTTTTCCTCCAACCGAAGAGTCAACTTGTGCCAATAAAGTTGTAGGGATATTTATAAATTTAATACCTCTTTTATAAATGCTTGCAGCAAAACCAACGACATCACCAGTAATTCCGCCGCCAATTGCAATGACACAATCCTCGCGGCTGAAATTTTCTCTAAAAAGGGAATCTAAAATTTTATTTACACTACTAAAATTTTTATTTTTTTCACTTGAACGAAAAAAAATTATTTTTTTCTGTTTAGAGTGAATAGAATTAATTATTTTGTAACAAGGATTTTTTGGTAATTCTTTATCTACAACAATTAAACACTTGTTCAAGTTTATATTTTCTCTTTTAAATATTCCATGAAGATTGTTTGCGATATCTTTTCCAACAAAAATTGAATAATTTTTATTTTTAGTTTTTACCAATAGCTTATTGATTTTCATATATTTTAATAATTTTACTTATAATTTCAGATTTCTCTAAATTATCACATTCTATTATATAATCCGCCTTAGAGTAAATCTTGGATCTGTCGTTGATCAAATTATCTACTTGTTCGTTATTCATATTTTTCAATACTGGTCTTTTGCTAAAGTTTTTAAGTCTTTTTATTATACTTATATTTTTCCATTTAAGCCAAAAAGATATGTTTTTTTTTAAAACTAAATCTTGAATTTTTTTATTTAAAAATGCACCACCTCCTAAAGAAACTACACTTTTAGAGTTTTCTTTAAGAATTTCCAATGTAATTTTTTCCTCAATAGCTCTAAAGTACATTTCTCCGTTTTTTTTAAAGATTTTTGAAACTGGCATTTTCTCTAGTTCCTCAATTTCATGATCTATATCTATAAAAACTAATTTAAGTTTTTGTGCTAACAAGTATCCTAATGTTGACTTCCCAGATCCCATCATACCGATTAATACAAGATTTTTATTTATTTTCATGAGTTTCTACTTTGAAAAATCACAAATATGTCTTAATTTGAAATTATTAAACGATATATGCAATTTGAAAGAAAAACAAGAGCCAGTACTTTTAGTTCTATCGGAAAATTTTTAATTAAATTAGCTGTAATTTTTTTTTTGCTAATTACCATAATAATTCTTATAGATAAAATTGAATTCCCAAAACCAGAAAAAAATATTGAAAAATTGGTTCCAAATGAAAAATTTAAAATTATCAAGTAAAAATTTTTTTATTTTTTTCGTTATAGTTTTAGTATTTACTTATAATAAACTTTACTCAACAGAAACAATAGATATATGGAATTTAGAAAAAAATGAAGATGAAAAGGGTATTGTACAAAATTCTATCGATGAGAATGAAAATTTGAAAAAAAGTTTATACGATAAAGTTAAAAATAACGATAATATTGAATTATCAGTTTTCAAAAATGACCCGACTGAAAATGATGTACTTTTAGCTGGACTTTTTGATCCTCAAGAAAATAATTTAGATATAGATATGTGGACAAATTCAGATGGAGATAAAATAAGATTTCTAATAAATAAAATTAACAATTTAAATTTATCAAAAGACGCAAATGAGATTTTAGAGATTGTTTTATTAACAAATTCATATTTTCCAAAAGAAAACATTAAAAGTGATGAGTTTTTAAATTTTAAGTTTGATTACCTTATTAAAAAAAAAAACCTTCAATTAATCAAGGAATTTATTAAAAATAATGATGAAATAAATAATGATAGATTGATTACATTTTATGTTAATGAATATTTGTCAAATTCAGACTTAAGTTCTGCATGCCAAATATTTGACGAAATCTATAAAATTGAAAATGATTATTTATCAAAATTTAAAATATACTGTTTGATTAATGCAAAAAAAAGAGAAGAAGCTCAACTATTATTTGATTTAAAAAAAGAACTTGGATTTAAAGATAGTTTTTTTGAACAAAAGTTTAATATTATGATGGGTTATGAACAAAATGAAGATAACTTATTCTCTGAAAAAACTATTTTAAATTTCCATATTTCTCATGTCACCGATAATGATTTTGATTATATACCCACCGATAAAACAAAAAAAATTATATGGAAATATTTATCTTCTGCTAGTTTATTAGATGATATTGAGAATGTAAATCTAGAGGATATTGAGAAAATTAAAATACTTGAAAAAGCAACCCATGAAAAAAATTATTCAGAAGATGATTTATTTAATTTATATAAAAGATTTCAATTTAATATAAACCAATTAATAAATGCTAAAGAAGTATACAAAAGCCTTCCATCTTACGAAGGAAGGGCTCTTTTATATCAAAAAATACTTTTATCTTCAGATGTAAATGAAATTTTAGATCTATCTTTTAAAATAAAAAAATCATTAGTATCTGAAAATTTGCAAAATGCATTTGATGAAAAATTAGCTGAGATATTAAATGATATTAGTTTTGAAAGTGTTTCATCAAACTATACAACGTTCTATATTGATAATTTAAGTTCTAAAGATGAAAAAAAAGATATTAAAATAAATAATAAAATTATTCACCAGTCTAAATTGCTTAAATACTTTATGGATGAAACTACTTCTGATAAAATAGAAAAAGATACTAATGATCTTTTAAAAAAAGTTAAGAAGAATAAAAAATATATTTTTACTATAAAAGATATAATTTTATTAGAATCCTTAAAGTCGGATGGGGTAGAAATTTCAAATAAGTATAAAAATCTTTATGAGTTTAAACCCAGCGTTCCATCTGATATTATAGCAATGGTAAGCAATGATGAGTCAGGAATGGCACTTTTAAGAATTGTTGAAATAATTGGTGAAGATAAACTTAATGTATTAGGTTCAGAAACACTTAACTTTATTGTCTATACATTAAATCAGTTGGACATTGATACTGTAAGAAATAAAATTTTGTTAGAAGTTCTTCCTTTAAAAGTTTAAAAAATATAATAAAATAATCTTAATATAGTTTTATGACAATTAGAAATATTATTACTGAGCCGGATAAAATTTTGAGAAAAATCTCAAGTCCAGTTGAAAAGGTTGGAAATAATGAAAGAAAAATAATGGATGATATGCTTGAGACAATGTACAGCGCAAATGGTATAGGTTTAGCAGCAATTCAAATTGGAATTCCCAAAAGAATAATTGTTATAGATTTAAAAATTGAAAATAAAAAAAATCCGTTATATTTTGTTAATCCAATAATTAAAAATAAAGATAATTTAAAATCTACTTATGAAGAAGGATGCTTATCTGTTCCCAATCAATTTGCAGAAATAGATCGACCAAAAAAATGTGATGTGGAATATCTAGATTATAATGGTGAAAAAAAAATATTAAAGGCAGAAGGTTTATTAGCAACGTGCATTCAACATGAAATGGATCATTTAGAGGGAATACTTTTTATAGACTATCTATCCAAGTTAAAGAAATCTATGATTATCAAAAAACTATCTAAAAGCAAATCTACAAGGATAGTAGTTTGATAAATGGCTAAAAAAATAATTTTTATGGGTACGCCTATGTTTGCTGTACCAATTTTGAAATCACTCTATCAAAATGGATATCCAATATCAGTTGTATATACTCAACCACCTCAAAAATCACAACGTGGTCAAAAAATAAATAAATCACCTGTTCAAGGTATTTCAGAAACTTTAAATATAGATTTTAGATATCCAAAAACTTTAAAAGATAATGATGAAGAATATAATTTTATAAAAAATTTGAATGCAGATTTGGCAGTAGTAGTTGCATATGGCCAAATCATACCTAAAAATTTTTTAAATTTAACTAAAAAAGGTTTTATAAATATTCATGGATCTATACTTCCTAGATGGAGAGGAGCTGCCCCAATTCAAAGATCTATTATGGAATTGGATAATGAAACGGGTATAAGTATAATGAAAATTAATGAGGAATTAGACAGTGGACCCGTTAGCAATACTTTTAAAATAAATATAGATTATAATAATAATGCACAAGAAATTTCAGAAAAATTATCCTTATTAGCTGCTGAAAAAATTTTGGATATTATCGATGATGTATTGGAGGATAAAGTAAAATTTATTGATCAGGATCATTCAATCGCAACATACGCCAAAAAAATAGATAAAGCGGAGGGTAAAATTAATTGGAGTGATAAAGCTATTAATATTCTTGGAAAGATAAATGGTTTATTTCCCACACCTGGTGCATTCTTTAATTATAATGGAGAAAGGTATAAAATCCTTAGAGCTGAAATTGGAAGTGGTGAAGGTAAAGTTGGAGAAGTAATAACTGATAAATTAGAAATTGCTTGTAGCAATCAATCAATCAAAATTCTTGAAATACAGAGACAAGGAAAAAAACCCCAGAAAATTACTGAGTTTTTACTTGGATCTAAAATCAAAAAAGGCTCAGTAATATCTAATGTTTAGATATCAAATATTAGTTGAGTATGATGGAACAGGTTTCAAAGGTTGGCAAATTCAAAAAAAAAGCAAAAGTGTTCAAGGACTTATACAAAAAAGAATTTCAATGTTGCTAAAGGAAAAAATAATATTAATAGGATCAGGTAGAACCGATACAGGAGTTCATGCAATTGAACAATCTGCTCATTTCGATTGTAAAAATAAAATTAAAGAACTAAATAGATTTCTAAAATCGGTCAATTATTTCCTGAATAAAGATGCTGTTACAATTCTTAAAATAAAAAAAAAAAATAGTAATTTTCACGCAAGATTTTCAGCTAAAATGAGAATATACAAATATATTATTATTAATAGACTAAGTGGACCAGTTTTAGAAAAAAATAGAAGTTGGCATATTATTAAAGAATTAGATCTAGTTTTAATGAAAAGAGGAGCTAAAAAGTTAATAGGAACAATGGATTTTTCTACATTTAGGAAAAAAAGCTGTAAAGCAAAAAGTCCTGTTAGAACTATAAAATTGATTAAAATAAAATCTTTAAAGAATAAAATTGAAATTGAGTTTAGATCTCAATCCTTTTTACAGCAACAAGTTCGTTCAATGGTTGGGTGTTTAAAGTATCTTGGTGAGAAAAAATGGTCATTAAATAAATTTGAAAATATTTTGAAGTCAAAAAAAAGAAGTTTATGTGCACCCCCAGCACCTCCAGAAGGTCTTTATTTATTGAGAGTTATTTATTAGATTTTTTTTATTACTCATAGCAAATTTTTTATTTATTCGCCATCTAGACACTTCTTGCACTATATAACCACAACAGTTTGTTGAATTACAATTGCATGGAAATTGTTTGTAATCTTTATCAAAGGTAAAACCGTAATCACATGTAATTTCATCACCTTTTTTAATATCTTTTGTTGCAGTAATCCAAACTTTGAAACCTTTACCTTCGTATTTAGAGTTAGGGTTACAACTATGATTTACTAAACCTGCTATATTCCACGAAAAGTCACCATCTAGTGTATATCTATTATTTAAAGTAAATAAGTATATTGGCTTACCGTTGTCATATTTATCAGAACGATCAAGCTGTTTATTAGTAATTATTTTTCCCTTATAATTTATAATTTTTGTACCAGATCTAATATTTTTTGTTGCATAAAGACCACGCCCTTGATTATCAATTTTTGATTTTTTAATTCTATATAATTTCATTAGTTTTGTTTACAAGGAATAAAAAAACTATCAATTAAATTCTAAAAGTGCGTTAACATGTTCATTTGCACTTTCTGCCAGAGCATTCAAATCATATCCACCCTCAAGTATAGAAACAACTTTTCCATTACAAAAGTCTTTTGTAGTTTCCAGAGCTCTTCTAGTTATTTCATAATAATCTCTAGACTCTAAATTTAATTGGCATAAAGGATCTAATTTATGAGCATCAAAACCTGCAGACATTAAAATAAATTCTGGTTTGAATTCCTTTAATCTTTTAAGCACATGTTCGTAAGCATCAAAATATTCTCTAGAATTTGTTCCAGCCGGCAAAGGAACATTTAAAGCATTATTATAGTCTCCTTTTTGATCTTTCGTTCCACCACCAGGATAATATGGATATTGATGAAGACTTGAAAAAAAAATATTCTTATTTGATTTTAAAATATCATAACTACCGTTTCCAAAGTGGCAATCCCAGTCTAATACTGCAACTTTTTTATAATTATATTTAGAAACCAAATAATTTGCAGCAACACTAATGTTATTTATTACACAGAAACCCATAGCTTTATTTTTTTCAGCATGATGACCAGGGGGACGTGTTACACAATGTGCAGCACTAAATTCTTTATTTTCAACTCCGTCAATTGCAGAAATTATTGAACCTACTGCATCAAAAGTGGCATTTTTACTACCTGGTGAAACAACGGTATCGCCATCTAAAAATTTTAGCCCTTTTAAAGGAAATGAGTTTTCAATATCGTCCACATAAGCATCAGAGTGAGTATTTTTTATTATCTCTCTATTATAAGTTGTTGGATTTTTCCAAATTAACTTTTTATTTCTTTTCAACTTTTTAATTATTGATGTAACCCTAGATATGCTTTCTGGGTGTCCAGATCCCGTATTATGGTTCAATGACGTTTCAGAGGTAATAATTGCAGTTTTCATTTAAAATAATTTTCCAAAATAATATTATATATTTTAGTTAAATTTTTTAAGTCATTTAAAGAAACCGCTTCGTCCACTTTATGCATAGTTTTCCCTACCAGCCCAAACTCTAAGCCAGGTGATAATTTTCGTATAAATCTTAAATCCGAAGTTCCACCTGTAGTAGATAGCTTTGGTTTAATTTTTGTAACTTTCTTTATAATATTTTGTATCATAAAAGTCGTAGCGTTTGGCTTAGTTAAAAAAGCTTCTCCAGAGACTCTATATTCTATTTTATAGTTTGATTTACTTTTTTTACTTATTTTTCTAAAAATTTTATTAAGTTTTTTTTTAAGTGATATTGACGTATGTTTATTATTAAATCTTATGTTAAATGTAGCTTCTGCAGATTTTGGAATAACATTATCTGCATTATTAATTATATTTATCTTAGTGACTTCCAGGTTTGTTGCCTGAAAATCTTTCGTACCTTTATCAAACGTGATATCCTTAAGCTCTTTTAAAATTTTTATAATTATTGTTGCTGGATTATTTGCTCTATCTGGATAAGCAACATGGCCTTGAATGCCATTTATTATTAGCTTACCGGTTAAACTTCCTCTTCGTCCTATTTTAATCATTTCTCCTAACTTATTGGGATTTGTGGGTTCACCAACTAGGCAGAAATTAATTTTCTCTTTTTTTTTTCTTAAATAATCCACAACTTTTTTAGTACCATTAATTGCATCACCTTCTTCATCTCCAGTAATTAAAAAACTAATTGATCCTTTAAATTTTTTATTTCTATTTAAAAAAGTGCTTGCAGCTGAAACAAAAGCTGCAATTGAACTTTTCATATCATTAGCACCTCTACCAATTAAATGACCTTTTTTTATAGATGGTTTAAAAGGATTAGTTGTCCAATCATTTATATTCCCAGGTGGCACTACATCTAAGTGTCCTGCATAACAAAAATTTGGCTCTATCTTTCCTATTCTAGCATATAAATTTTTAACAGGTTTAAAATTCTTCTCTTTAAATTCAATTATTTTTGTTTCGAAACCTAATTTTTTTAAATTTTTTTCCAAAAATTTCATTACACCTGCATCAACTGGTGTTATAGACGGAAATTTGATTAGCTCTTTAGCTAATTCAATTTCATTAAAAGTTTTCATTTTAATCTCTTAACAGATCGTTAATTGAAGTTTTTGATCTTGTTTTTTCATCGACCTGTTTAATAATTACAGCACAATACAAAGATGGTCCAGAGGGATTATTTTTATCAGGCAGTGTGCCTGGTACAACAACAGAATATGGGGGTATTTTTCCATAATGTATTTCACCAGTTTTTCTATCAACAATTTTTGTTGATTGTCCTATGTACATTCCCATACTTAATACTGATCCTTCTCCAACAATCACACCTTCCACAACTTCAGACATTGCTCCTAAAAATACATTATCTTCTATAATTGTTGGAAGTGCCTGAGCCGGTTCTAAAACTCCCCCAACGCCTGATCCTGCAGAGATATGACAATTTTTTCCTATTTGACTACAACTTCCTGCTCTAGCAAATGTATCTATCATGGTACCCTCATCAATATATGCACCAATATTTACATAACATGGCATTAAAACTGCATTTTTTCCTACATATGATCCTTTTCTCACAGGAGAATTAGGCACCATTCTAAAGCCAGCTTTTTCGTGATCCGATTTTGTCCAATTAGCAGTTTTACCTTTAAGTAAATGAGATTTATCATACCAACTACTATAGGGACCACTTAGATTTTCCATTGGATAAATCCTAAAACTTAACATTATTGCTTTTTTAATGTGTTGGTGAGTTATCCATTGACCTTTAATTTTTTCAGCTACTCTAACTTTACCACTGTCTAAATCATTTATAACTTGATTAATTGTATCTTTTAAGCTTTGTTCTGAATTAGGACTAACTTGATCCTTTTTTTCCCATGCATCATTTATAATTTTTTCTAAAGACATAATTTATTTACTTTTTAATAACCTTATTTCTTTTAGAAATAAAGACAGATTTTCAATTTTATGTGAAATATAATATTTATCAGAGTCCATCTTACCAAAATGTTCATTATTAATTAACCAAACAGTTGTACATCCTCTCTCATGACCAATACTTAGGTTTTTGGCGATATCCTCAATATAGATTGTCTCTTTCGGATTAATACCAAATTTTTTAGTCATTAAGTCAAAAGTTGATGCTTCAGGTTTAGGTACATACCCAGCATCTTGAATATCAAAAACTTTATCTCTTCCAAATAAATCATATATTCCAAGGTGGGTTAAAATATTTTTAGCATGTTCAGCGCTACCATTAGTAAAAATAAATTTTTCCATATCTAATTGTTCAATTTCATTTCTCATTATTTTATCCTCTTTCATAAAAGAAATATCTATATCGTGTACATATTTTAGAAACTCTTCACCAACTACATTATGGTGCAACATTAGACCATTTAAACTAGTATTATATTTATAAAAGTAATCTGTTTGAAGTTCCTTTGCTTTTTTTTCATCTAAATTAAGTTTTTCTTGTATAAATTTTGTCATACGTTTAGAGACCATTCCAAAGACTTTTTCTAATGGATACCCATTATGAGATCCATAACAAACTCCATCGAGATCTAGTAAAAGATATTTTTTTTCACTTAAATTCATTTTCTTATTAAAGTGCCAGAACCTTTATCTGAAAAAATCTCAAATAATACAGAGTGTTTTTTTCTTCCATCAATTATAGCAACTGCAGTAACATTATTATTAATTGCATCCAAACATGTATTAATTTTAGGTATCATTCCTTCAGTAATAGTTCCATCTTTAATCATCTTTAATATTTCTGATGATGAAACCTCTTCTATCAATTTATTATTTTTATCCAATACTCCTTCGACATTAGTCATTAAAAGTAGTCTTCTAGATTTTAGAGATTTAGCTATAGCTCCAGCAGCATTATCTCCATTAATATTATAAGTCCGATTATTATATCCTAAACCTAGTGGCGATATTATAGGAATTAAATTTTTACTAATTTTGTCTTTAATTATATCAACATTAATTTTATTTGGTATTCCAACAAATCCTAATTCTTTAGACTCAGGTTTAACTTCAATTACATTATTTTCTTTTGTATTTAAAGATATTCCATTGAATCCCCTTTTTTTTAATGAAGAAACAATATCTTCATTAAATTCAATTAAGACTGACTCAACTATATTGATAATTTTTTCATCCGTTACTCTTAAACCTCTTATAAATTTGGACTCTATATTAGATTTATCTAACTCCCTTTTAATTCTTGGTCCCCCACCATGAACAACGACAATCGATAGTCCTAATTTATTAAGTATAGTTAGGTCTGTTATAAAATTATCAAAAATTTGTCTGTCTATAAAAACATTTCCACCATACTTAATGACTATTAACTCATCATTGTATTTATTAATATATTTTTTAACCTCTTCAATGGCAGGACCATCTTTTGGTAAAATTGTATCTAAATTCATTAATTTTTTTGTACAGTTCTAACAGTTGTTCTTCTCATGATCACAACTTGTTGAGCCATTGTGAGAATATTGTTAGCTGTCCAGTAAAGAACCAAGCCAGAGGCAAAAGGTGCTAAAATTACTGTTAAAAACAATGGGAAGAACATAAATATCTTTGCTTGAACGGGATCTGGTGGAGTAGGGTTCAACTTTTGTTGCAAATACATAGTGATTCCCATTAAACAAGGTAACGCACCAATCATCAAAAAAGATGGAGGATCCCATGGAATTAAACCAAATAAATTAAAAATTGTGGTCGGATCTCTATCACTTAAATCTTTAATCCAGCCATAGAAAGGCTGGTGCCTCATTTCAATACTTATATACAACATTTTATAGATAGCAAAAAAAAATGGAATTTGTAATAATATTGGCAAACATCCTGACAATGGATTTACTTTTTCTTTTTTATAAAGAGCCATCATCGCCTGTTGAAGTTTCATCTTATCATCTTTATGCAATTCCTTTAATCTTTTCATTTCAGGCTGCAAAACTTTCATTTTGGCCATTGATCTAAAAGACATATTTGCTAGTGGAAAAAAAGCTAATCTAATACAAACTGTGATTAAAATAATAGCTAGGCCAAAGTTACCTGTAAGTTCAAAGAAATACTGGATTGCAAAAAATAAAGGCTTAACAATAAAATAGAACCAACCAAAATCTATTACTAGATCGTATTTATTTATATTTTCAGTGGCAGCATAGCCATCAATTATCTCCACTTCTTTTGCCGGTATGACAACTTTAATCTTATTAGTTTTGGACTCGTTTGCACCAACTTGTGTGGATTTGTTATAAATAAAACTTGCTCTAAATCTATCTTTAAAATCAAAATCTGACCTAAATTCACTGTTAGCTTCAGGTATTATAGTAGCTGCAAAATATTTATCTGTAATTCCAAGCCATCCGTTAGTAGAATTAAAGGATGAATTTTTCTTTATAACGTCTTTATAGTCTTCTTCAATTAATTGATCATTAAATACTCCTATTAAACCTTCATGAAGAATATAAAAACCAGTAACCTCTGGAGTCTCATTTCTTATAATTTGACCATAAGGATAAAAATTATATGAATTATTTGATTGATTTACTATTGTTTGTTCTATCGTAAATAAATAATTGTTGTCGATACTAATTTTTTTTTCAAAAAATATTCCTTGATTATTTGTCCATAAAAGTTTTATAGGATTGTTAACTGAAAGTTTGTTACTATTTTCTAACTTCCAAAGAGTTTTTGAATTTGGCAAATTAATATCTTTATTGTTTGTCACCCAACCAGTTTCAACAAAAAAACCATTTTTGAGACTTCTTGGGTTCAAAAATATTACTTTTTCATTGCTTTCTAAACTTTTAGTATATTTCTTAAATATTAAATCATCAATAACTCCACCAACTAATGAAATTGATCCTTTTATATTATCGTTTTCAAATTCAACTCTTTTAGTTTTGTCAATCACATCTGCTCTAGATAAATCAATTATATTTTCTTCAACTTCGAGTTTTGGAGCCTCAGAATTCTGAGTGAGAATATTTTTATTATCTTTTATTTTTTTTACATCTTGGGTACTTGGTGCAAAGAATAATCCATAAATTATTATTACCGCTGCACTTAGGGATATAGCTGCAATGATATTTTTTGTATCCATGTTGTTTATTTTTTTTCTTCTTTCACTGGATCAAAACCGCCCTTGCCAAACCAAGGATTACATTTAATTATTCTTATTGCAGATTTAGATAAAGCTTTAAACAAATTATAATTTTCTAAACATTCGATACAGTAAACACTACATGACGGCTCAAATCTGCAAGAATTTTGAAAAAGAGGACTTATTAAAATTCTATAGAACTTTATAAAAATTATTAATATTTTATTTATTATGTACATTGTTTATTTTATTTTTTTTAAATCTTTAAACAAATTTTGCTTTATTAGCCCATATTGATCTTCAATAATATTCTTTTTTGCAATAAATAAATAAGAATAATTGAGGTTTAAATTTAATTTTTTAGCAGCATCATTCATCAAATTTCTCAATCTTCTCTTTATTTTATTTCTTATTACAGCTTTTCCAATTTTTCTCTTAGCGACAAAACTTATATTTAAATTCGTATTATTTTTACCAGAAAGTTTTTTAAAGAAAATTGTTAAATATTTATTATTTATTCTTTTACCTTTTACTAAAGATTTAAAATCATCACTTTTCGATAGACTAGCGATTTTACACTTCATCAAACTGTTAATCTTTTTCGCCCTTTTTTACGTCTTGCTTTTAAAACCTTCTGTCTTTTTTTATTAGACATTCTGCTTCGCCATCCGTGCTTTTTTAATCTTTTACCAACTTTTGGTTGCCAAGTTCTTTTCATAGAAATTATTTAATATATAAATTTTTGTTCTTTTATTTAATAAATGTATATTAGTCTACAGAAATAATTAGTATTATATAATTATGGTAAAAGAAAATAAAATTAAAATAGCTTTAGCCATATCTTATATAATTATAATTTCTTTATTTTTATGGGCTTTTTTTAATCACTTTTCCATAAATGAATTGACCAGCTATGATTTTATAAAAGATAACAGAAACTATTTAATTCAATTTAAAACAAGTAACTATTTTTTTTTAATTACAATCTTTACTATTTTTACAATTTTTTGGGTATTACTGTTAGGTTTTGGAACACCAATTGCTCTTCTAGGAGGATTTATTTTTGGCAAGTGGATAGGAACTTTAGTTGTTGCAATAAGTTTATCTATAGGAGCAACATTTTTATATTTATTTTCTAAATATTTTCTTAAAGATATAATTGAAAAAAAATTTTTTGAAAAGTTTAAATATTTAAATGAAAAATTTAAAAAAAATGAATTCATATTTTTTTTAATTTATAGATTTATCGGCGGTATTCCATTTTTTATAAGTAACATTATTCCTGTATTATTTAATGTAAAAGTAAAAAATTTTTTTTTCGGTTCAATTCTGGGAATGTTGCCACAATTATTTGTATATGTAGCTTTAGGTAGCGGTTTTGAAGAGATTATAAATAAAAATATAGACACTCCATCTTTTTCATCAATAATTTTCTCGCAAGAAATTTATATTCCTATTATTGGTTTTATTTTTTTAATAATTATTGGTATTTTTATAAAAAAAAGATTTATCAAATAATTTGGTGCCCTCACCCAGAATTGAACTGGAAATTCATCCTTACCATGGATGTGTTATACCATTTAACTATAAGGGCAATTTAATATAAATTAAGATAATGTATAAATATAACATATTCAAATTATTGCCTTAATTTTTTATTAAAATAGTTTATATATTTAATAAAATAATGTTATGGGAATTCACTACGATTATAAATCTACACGTGGCGCAAAAGCCATGGAAAAACAAGCAAAACGTGAAAAAAAACTCGCTGAAAAAAGAGCAAAGAAACAAGCTAAGTCAGGAGTAAAAATACAAGATGATAAAACTATTCCCATTGATCAAGTAATAACTCTGGATCATTTGACTAATCCCAACAAAAAATAGTTAAAATGAGTAAAAAAAGAAAGCCTTCAAAGCTTGATCTTGAAAATGCACTTAGAAAAAATTTAAGAAAAAGAAAAATTTTACAAAAAAAAATTATAAAAAAAAATGATTCTAAGTGATAAGCAAATAAAAAAATTAGCATCAGAGATGGAAATGATAAATCCTTTTGTAAGTAAAAGTGTTTCAAAAGGAATAAGTCATGGACTTAATTCATTTGGTTATGATCTTAGATGTGGTTCAGAATTTAAAATTTTTACCAATATAAAGGGTGCAACAGCAGACCCAAAAAACTTTAGTGAAGACAATTTTATAACAATAACAGGGGAAGATTCTATTTTAATTCCACCAAACTCATTCGCTTTGGCAAGTAGTTTAGAATATTTTAAAATGCCAAGAAATATTACCGGACTTGTTACTGCAAAATCTACATATGCTAGATGCGGGTTAGGAACTCCACCAACTGTTTTAGAGGCAGGTTGGCATGGAAATCTAGTATTAGAATTTTCAAATCATACTAGTAATTCTATAAGATTGTATGCAAATAGTGGAGCTGCACAAATTTTGTTTTTTCAAGGTGAACAGCCTGAAATATCATACGCGGATAGAGAAGGAAAATATCAAGGTCAAACAGGGATTACTTTAGCAAAATCTAAATAAAACCATGAAGAGATTTATTATAAAAGGCCCTAATAAAGCTATTAAGGGCGAGGTAGATATTAGTGGTGCCAAAAATTCTTGTCTTCCATTAATGGCAGCATCCATTTTATTTAAAAATAAAGTAATTTTAAAAAATGTTCCATTTGTTAAAGACGTTTTGACTATGAAAGATTTATTGGTTTCATTAGGCTCAAAAGTAGAATTGTCAGAAATTAAGAAAAAGATTACCATAATTAATAATAAAAATCATAAATTAGTTGTTCCATACAGATTAGTATCAACAATGAGAGCGGGTGTTTTAACAATGGGATCATTACTGGGTCGATATCCAAAAAAAAAAATCAAAGTAGCTTTGGGTGGAGGTTGCGCGCTAGGTATAAGAGATACTTCATGGCATCTTGCTGGTTTTAAAAGTTTGGGTGCAGATAATGCCTTACATAAAGGTTATGTTAATATTTCTTCTAAAAACGGTTTGAAAGGTAGCAATTACGTATTTCCAAAAGTTACTGTTACAGGTACTTCAAATTTAATTATGGCTTCAGTTTTAGCAAAAGGAGTTCATTATGTAAAAAATATTTCAATTGAACCTGAGGTTTTAGATTTAATAAACTTTTTAAATAATTCAGGAGCTGATATTAAATTTTTTGGGAAAAGATCGATTAGAATAAAAGGCATAGATGAATTTAATGATGGAAATCATACTATTATAGGAGATAGAATTGAAGGTTTCAGCTATCTATGTGTTGGGGCAATCACTAATGGCAAAATCAAAATAAATAAAATTAATCCAAATCATCTAAAATCTGAAATTGGATTACTAAAAAAAATTGGATATAAAATTGAAACAAAAAATAATTCAATTAAATTATTTTCAACTAGAAATTTAAAACCAGTTAGTTTAAAAACAGGCCCGTTTCCAAATTTTGCAACTGACAACATGCCCATTATATTAGCGTTATTAACAAAAATAAAAGGGAAAAGTAAAATAGAAGAAACAATATTTTCAAATCGTTTCATGGCAGCTCCTGAATTAAATAGAATGGGTGCAAAAATAATTATTAAAAAAAATAAGGCTGTAGTAATTGGACAAAAGAAGCTTAATTCTGCAGATTGTATTTCCTCAGACTTAAGGACTACTTTTTCAATTATTCTCGGTGCAATTGCTGCTCATGGTACATCTAAAATTTTAAGAATTTATCATGGTTTGAGAGGCTACTATAACCTTGAGTCAAAACTAAAAAAATTAGGTATAAAAATAATTTCAAAAAATTAAATGAAAAAAAAATTTTTGAAAAAAGTAATTGCTCAATCTGAGAAAGATTTACAATTTATATCTGCCTGCTGTTCAGATGGAATAGTAAATATCAATGAAGTCAAGTACTTACCAAAAAATAAAATATTTCTTTTATTTATTAAGCGTCTAAGTAAAGAAATAAATAGCAAGAATTTAAAAGTTAATAGCATAATTAGATTTGATTATATTGAGTCATCAAAATCCAAAAATATACTTCTTGGCGATGAGAATTTAAAAATGAAGCTATTGGCAATAGATCTTTTTAAAAAACAAGACAATTATGAAATAACACTATTATTTTCAAATAATAGATTTATAAGTTTGATTGCTGAAATTATAGAAGTTACCTTAGAGGATTTGAAAATATTAAATGATTAAAGTTTTTAATTTAAAAAGTAGTAAATACAAAAAAAAATTAAATATTTTTTTAAGTAAAAGAAGATTAGGAAATAAAAACGAGTCAAAAATTTCTAGGTTAATTCTTCAGGATATAAAACTTAATGGATCAAAAGCAGTTTTGAAATATGAAAAAAGATATTCAAAAAATAATGAATTAAAACCAAGTATAAAAAAAATTAATTTATCTATAAAATCACTAGACAGTAAAATAAAGAATGCAATTGATTACGCATACAAAAGAATTTATAAATTTCATTCAGCTCAAAAAATTAAAAATATATCCTATCGGGATACACTTGGAAATGTATTAGAGTATAAATATATTCCAATAGAATCAGTCGGAATATATGTACCATCGAATTTACCTTCATCAGTCTTAATGAACGCAATCCCAGCAAAAATTGCAGGAGTAAAAAAAATTGTTTTAGCAAGTCCGAAGACGAGCGGAAAATTAGACCCGGCTGTATTATATGCTGCAAAAAAAGTTGGAGTCAGCGAAATATTATCTATTGGCGGAGCTCAGGCAATTGGGTGTCTAGCTTATATTCAAAAAGTAAATAAAATAGTTGGACCTGGAAATATTTTTGTAGCAAATGCAAAAAAAGAGTTATTTGGTAAAGTAGGTCTTGAAGGTATGATAGCAGGTCCTTCCGAAATTACTGTACTTGCAGATTATAATTCAAATATTGAACATGTTTTGACATCACTCATAGCTCAAGCTGAACATGACATTAGATCCCAATGTATTTTGGTCACAAAAAGTAAAAAACTTGCCACAGAGGTAAATAAAAAAATATTCATTTATCTAAAAAATTTGCCAAGAAAAGAAATTGCGTTAAGAAGTTTAAGGAATAATGGATTAATTATTATTGTTAAAAATGATAAAGATATAACGGAAATAATTAATGAGATTGCTCCTGAACATTTAGAAATCAATGTTAAGAATTATAAAAAATATTTGGACAAAATTAAAAATGTAGGAAGTGTTTGCCTTGGAAAATTCTCACCAATGGCAGCTACCGACTATAATGTAGGGACAAACCATGTATTAC
Source organism: uncultured Pelagibacteraceae bacterium (assembly GCA_902560625.1). Classification (GTDB taxonomy): domain Bacteria; phylum Pseudomonadota; class Alphaproteobacteria; order Pelagibacterales; family Pelagibacteraceae; genus Pelagibacter. Next base: position 31,440 of record CACEMD010000002.1, on the reverse strand, counting down.
CAACTCTAGGATCAGCAAAGTTTTCTTCAGGTTTAAATTTGAATGAATTTTATAAAAAAATTAGCTACATTAATCTATCAAAAAAAGGCGTTGAAGTTATTGGTAAGAAAGCTATAACTCTTGCCGAGTATGAACAATTAATAGGCCATGCTCAAAGTATAAAATCTAGAATAAGGAGATAATACATTTGGCAAAACAAGATACACTTGAATTTAGAGGCACAGTAATAGACCTTCTTCCAAATGCGATGTTTAGAGTAAAGCTTGAAAATGATCATATAATTACTGCCCATACTGCTGGCAAATTAAGGAAGAATAGAATTCGAGTTTTACAAGGTGATAATGTAACAGTAGAAGTAACACCTTATGATCTAACAAAGGGCAGAATAATATTTAGATCATAAATTTTGCCTCGGTAGCTCAGGAGTAGAGCAGAGCCCTGAAAAGGCTTGTGTCGGAGGTGCGAATCCTTCCCGAGGCACCATCAATCACTAAAAAAAAGTTACTATTAGACTTGAATTAAATTTCAAAATCTAATAACAAAGCGTCAAGCTAATTAATAGCTTTAGTTAAATAACAAAAGAAAGAGTAACATGAGTCTAAAAGGTAAAGTAAAATGGTTCAATGGCAAAAAAGGTTATGGTTTCATTGAACGTGAAGATAAAGAAAAAGATGTATTCGTACATGCTTCAGCTGTAAGAGAAGCAGGTTTAAGATTTTTAAACGAAGGTGACGAACTTACATTTGAAGTTGAAGACGGAGACAAAGGTCCATCTGCAGTAAAGCTGCAAAAAACCTCTTAATTCTAATTCAATCATATTTGTATAGGAATTTTAAAAGCATCAAAAATGCTTTTTTATTCCTATACAATACATGCTTGCAATAATGAAAAAAAATGATATTTAAATCGCAATGATTAAAAATGTAAAAATCACAGTAAACCCACACAGACACCATTTTCATGCTGGCTGCACGCTAGCTATTTAATCATTTATAAATTTAAAATTAATAATAATTAGTATAAAATAACAAAGGACGCCGCCTTCGGATAATGGTTAATCCTGGAGTTTGTGGAACTCTCAATCTTGGTTCAATTCCAAGAGGCGGTACCAAAAAATGAAAAAAGAAGAAAAATTAATACCCAGTCTTCCAAGAGGTTTTAGAGACAGATGGGGCAAAGAATTAGCACTTAAGAAAAATATTATAAAAATAATAGAAGCTAATTTTATAAAATATGGTTTTTTGCCAATAGAAACACCACCAATTGAGATAACTTCAAACATAGGATCTTTTTTAGCTGATGGTGAGTCTAATCCAATGTCAGACGTATTTACATTTGAAGATGATAAAGAGTCTCTAACATTAAGATATGATATGAGTGCCCCTCTTGCTAGGTTTGTAGCTCAAAATTATCGTGAATTAACATTTCCTTTCAAAAGATATGTATGCGGAGATGTATTTAGAAGAGAAAAACCTGATAGCGCCAGATACAGATCATTTATGCAATTTGATGCTGATATAATTGGAAATGTAAGTGAAGCACAAGCTGATGGAGAAATATGTAACATAATTGCTGACACTTTTAAAAGTTGTGGTCTTAATAATAATCAATTTTCTGTAAATGTATCTAACAGAAAAATAATTCAAGGTATTATATCTGAACTTAAAATTAAAAAGACTCAAGAAGGAAAAGTAATTAGAGCAATTGATAAATTAGATAGGTTGGGGATAGAAGCAGTAAAAAATATTCTTCAAGATGGTAGAAAAGATGAAAGTGGAGCTTTTATTAAGGGTGCAAATTTAACCACCGAACAAACAAATACAATTTTAAACTTTATCCAAATAAAAGATATTTCTGAGCTAAAAAAATCAATTAAAAACATTTTATCTAAAGAAGGAATTGATGAACTTAGTCGCTTATTTGAAGTTTTAGCCAAAGGAAAATTCGTTGACTTAATAAAAATTAATCTAAATATTGTTAGAGGACTTGCTTATTACTCAGGATTTTGTGTAGAAACAAATTTAAATTTTAAAGCTAGGAATGCCAAAGGAAAAGAGATTGATATTGGTTCATGTGCTAGTGGTGGAAGATATAATTCACTGATAAAGAGATTTAAAGGAGTAGATTTTAAGGGAACTGGAATGTCCATAGGAGTTGACAGGCTAGTGTTCGCACTTAATCAAATTAATGAAATTGATTTTAAAAGTAAAAATGTTCTTGTTTTAGTTTTAGATGAAAAATATTTAGATAAATACTATGAAATAGTTAATTTATTAAGAGAAAATAATATAAATTCAGAAATATACCTTGATCCATCAAAAAACTTAAAAAAACAGTTAGCTTACGCAGATAAAAAAGGATGTTCTCTAGCAGTAATTTTTGGACAGAAAGAGATAGAAAAAAACATTATTACTATAAAAAATTTAAAAGTTAGAGAAGAAAACAATCAAATTACTGTTTCAAAAGAAAATCTAATAAATGAAATCTCAAAATTACAATAAAATTATCAACATTTTAAAGGCTAAAAATTTCAAAAATATTGAATTGGACTCAGTAATAGAGTCTAAATTTATATTACAAAGATCTGGTGAAAATTTTAAAAAATATTTATTTTCATTCTATAATTCAGATGGTCAAGAACTCTCTTTAAGACCAGATCTGACGATCTCATCAGTAATTAGGTATGCACAAAATGCAAATAATAAAAAGGAAAAAGTATTTTATACAGGAAGCGCATTTAGAAAATCTTATAATAAGAAAGATGTTGTCGTCAGGCAAATAGGTATGGAAATATTTTCTTCTAAAAACGAGAGTTTGGATGATAAAGAAATAATAAATACTTCTTTGAAAATTTTAAAATCTTCAAAATATAAAAATTCAAGAATAAGTTTAGGAAATTTTAAAATATTTGAAATATTAATAAAAAAATTACAAATCCCAGATCGATGGAAGCAAAGACTTTTAAAGTTTTATTGGAACGAAAAATACTTTTCAGAGCTTTTAAAGAGATTAGAAAGTAATTTAGACATTGATCCTGTGATAGTTGCAGGTGATAAGAAAATGTATTTTAAAATGATTAAACAGGATCTGAATAAAGTAATCAATGGGAGAACGTACACAGATATAATAAAAAGATTTGAGAAAAAAATTAATGATCCAAGGCGTTCTGAAACCGGAAAAATAAGTGCCAAAATAATTAAAAATTTTTTAAAAATTAAATGTCCATTAAAGAATGCTACGTATGTTTTAAATAAATTTTTTAAAAAAAACGAATTAAATATTTTGGTTAGTGATGATTTTTTTCCAATAAAAGAAATTAATCAAAAGGGTTTAAAATTTGAGTTTTCGACTAGTATTGGACGTGGAAGAGAAATAGAATTTTATAGCTCATTAATATTTTCAATTGATGTAAAAAAGAATAATCAATTTTTTAATCTTATATCTGGAGGAAGATTTAATGAACTGACGTCTAAATACTTGGGATTAAAAAGAATTCCAGCAGTAGGAGCTGCTGTCAATTTAGGAAATTATGAATAATCAAATAATCAATATAGGTATAGTTTCAAAAGGAAGATTAAAAAATTTTACTGAAAATCTTTTAAAAAAGAGGAAATTAAAAATATATGTTGATAGAGGAAAAAGAGATTTGTTTGGAAAAATTAAGGGCAAATCAAATATTAGGATTTTATTTTTACATGCAAGAGAAATTATTGAACAATTATCGATTGGAAATTTAGATATAGGAATAAGTGGTTTTGATTTATTAAAAGAGTCTGAAATTAATATTCAGAAAAATATCAATTTAATAAAAAAACTTCCTTTTGGACATGCCAATCTAGTTTTAGCTGTAAGAGAGGAAAATATTGATCTTTTTACAACATTAGATTTAGACGAGGTTGCAGATGAATTTAGAAGAAAGAATAAAAATCTTGTTAGAATTGGTACCAAATATCCAAATTTGACTAGGTCTTTTTTATACTCTAGGGGTGTAACCAACTTTCAAATTGTTAAGTCTTTAGGCGCCACAGAATTAATGCCAATTATTGGAACTGCTGAATTTATAAGCGATATAACTTCAACAGGTCAAACTCTAAAAGCAAATAAACTAAGGGTTTTAAATGATGGTTTAATCTTAAAATCTCAAGCATGCATATTTACCTCGAAAAAAAATAAAAATAAAAAAGGGTTAAAAAGTCTTATTAAACTATTTTCTAAGTAATTTATCTTTCCAGTAATTTAAAATAATTTTAATTACATCTATATTTCTCAAAATTAAAAATGCTGAAACCACAAAACCAATAATAATAGTTACTTTAATAATAACAAATATATCCATAATATAATTATATATAAATATTCACATTTCACATAATTTATATTTTTTACTTGTTTACTTTTAATAAAAGGGGAATATTCACTAAATACTATGCAAGATTCGTTATCATATATAATTTTACTGCTAATAGGTATCGTTATTTATCTATTGGTCACTCAGCGAAAAAATAAAGATGAGACAAAAGAGAATAATCAAGAGCTTAATAATTTAAAAGAAAGCATAAATAATTCATTTAACACTATGTCTGCCTCATTCAATAACTTGTCCAAGGATGTCACAAGAGATATGACGCAAACTTTGACATCTGTTAACGAGAAGGTTTCAGCTTTTAATACTCAAGTGGAGAATTTAAATAAAAGTCAGGAGGGTATTAACAAAATTTTAGCAGGTGTAAAAAAATATGGAACTTTAGCTGAGTTTAGTTTGGCATCTTTATTAAAAGATTTATTACCCTCATCTCAATTTATTTCAAATGTTAAGATGAAAGAAGATACCTCTGAAAATGTAGAATTTGCAATTAAACTTCAAGACGGTGTTTTAGTTCCAGTAGATAGCCATTTTCCAGTAGAAAAGTTCAAAGCAATTGACGATGCTTACCAAGCAGATGACAAAAAAGGTGCTTCAGATGCAAGATCAAAATTAGCAAGAGCATTTAAAGACAAAGCTAAAAATATTAATGAGAAATATATTGTTCCACCAAAAACTACTGACTTTGCAATTGTATATGCTCCAACCGAAAGTTTATTTTCTGAATTAACATCATATCAAGATCCAAGCACAAAAGAATTATTAACCCAAGAATTAATGAAAAAATACAAAGTAGTAATATTAGGCCCTAATACACTATCAGCTTATTTACAATCATTGCACATGGGTTTTCAAACTCTTAAAGTTCAAAAACATGCCACTGAAATTTATGACCACTTAAAAACAATTAGTACGAGGTTTTCTAAACATTTTGACAATGTACTTGTTCTTAGAAAAAAACTTGAAGAAGCTATGGGTGTTGTTGATAGTTTTGGAAAAGATGCAAGATCAATTACAAGAACCTTAGAAAATATAAAAGATCCCGAGCAAGTTGAAATAGCCGCCAAGACAGAGAATGTAGAAAAATTTGTTGATCATTCAAAGCAACTTAAAAACTAATTTTATTTTAAATTAAATACATCTATAAGTTAAAAAATGAAGTGGAATAATAAATTTAATTATCCAAAATTCTCAAGATCTAAAGAAGATGGTTTAAGGAAATATTTATTAGGCGATGAAAAATTACCAAGTGTCACCTCTATATTGCAAGCTACTAAATCTGAGGAAGATAAAGCAGCATTAGAAAATTGGAAACAAAGAGTTGGTTATAAAGAGGCAAATAAAATTAAAACTGAGGCATCAAGCAGGGGTACATCAATGCATTCTTATATTGAAGATTTTCTAAGGGGACGAATTAATGAGACTTTTTTTGAGAGTAATGAACAATATAAAAATATGGCTAAAGAAATAATTGACAAGGGTATTAAAGGAAAATTAGAAGAAATATTTGGAATGGAAACAACGCTTCACTATCCAGAAAAATATGCTGGTACAGCAGATCTTGTTGGTATCTATCAAGGAAAAGAAGCTATTATAGACTTTAAACAAGCAAATAAACCAAAAAAGGTAGATTATATTCAAGATTATTTTTTACAACTAGGTGCATACACTTTGGCTCATAATGTTGTTTATAAAACGAATATTACGTCAGGAGTAATATTGTTATGCACTGTAGATAATTTGTTTCAAGATTTTAAAATTGAAGAAGCAGAGTTGCTCATGTATCAAAATTTATTTCTAGGAAGAGTAAAGAAATTTAGGGAAATGAATAATTTAAGTTGACTTTCATAGATATAATCTTAGAAGAGATATTACTAACTAAGAGCTACTTGTTTAGATGCAAATGGTTTAGTCTTAAAAAAAATAATCTAAGCACTCATCAAAACATAGCTTTTAAAAGGATAATTGATATATGAATTTAGCTATTTGGGATATTGAGTCATCAAGCGCAAGCACTGATTTTGGAAGCATTATTGAAATTGGTGGAATATTAGTTGATGAAAGTTTTAAAGAAAAAGATAGATTTAATTTTAGATGTAGATTGCCAGAAGGCGAAATTCCACAAGCAATGGCCTTAATTGTCAATAAAACAAGCATTAAACAATTAACTCAAGGAAATTTAAGTCATTATCAAATGCTTAGCGAAGTTGAAAAAACTTTCAAAAAATGGTCTCCATGCATATTTCTTGGATGGAGTAATATAGGATTTGATGATGAAATGATCAGGAAAGAATTTTTTAGAGGCATAAGGTATCCATACATTACAAATGCTTCACCTAATAAACGTCATGACGGGATTAATATAGCAAGAGCAGCTTATGCTATAGATACATCTGTTTTAGAAACTGAAATAAATGAAAAAAATAATCCCGTATTTAAATTAGAGTCACTAGCAAGAATGCAAGGATTAGACTCGAGTGATGCTCATAGCGCTTTAACAGATGCAACTTTAACAGCCAAGATTTTAAGTATCATTAAAAAAAAACAACCAAAGACTTGGGATATGTTTTTAAGAACATCAAGCAGGTTAGATGCAGAAACAATTTTTAAAAAAGAAGAAATAATTACTTTAAATGAATATTTTTATGGGAAATCCAGGTTATATTTATGTTCCCCATTAAATCCGAAATATTGTATTCATCCTGTTTATCAATGGGGACAAGCGGTTGATCTTAGAGTTAATGTTGAGCCATTACTAAATATGTCAATTAATGAATTAAAGATGGAGATGAAAAAAACACCTAAATTTTTAAGAACAATTAGATCAAATAAAGCACCAATTATACTTGATGCGGATTATGGAATGAAAGTTGAGCCGTATAATGCAATAGATCCAAGTTTAATTAAAAAAAGGGCAAAATTAGTCAGAGAGAACGAAAAATTTTCACAAAATATTCTTACAGCTTTAAGAGAAATAGCCGAAGAAAAAGAACAATCAAAATCTCAGGAGGATATTTATGCAGAACAAAGCATTTACAAGAAGTTTACATCAAACAAGGACACAGCCCTTTTTCCTGCTTGGCATGCAGCACCATGGGATGAAAAGTTAAAACTATTGGATAAATTTGAGGACGAGAGGTTAGTAGCATTTGGAAAAAAAATAATTTATCAGGAGGCTCCCGATGTACTTCCTCAAAATATGTTTAAGTCTATCAAAAAAGGGATTGCTAAAAGGATTTTGAGTGAGAAAAAAGAAGAATGGTGGACAATTCCAACCTGCTTTTCTGAGATTGATACTCTTAGAGACAAATATACTAATGAAAACGATGAAGTAAAGTTAAAATTTTTAGATGAATTAAATGATCATGTTATGTCAATACAAAAAAATTATGAAAATATATGATGTTAATAAATTTAAAAAAAAAATTTTATTAGTTGAATTAAATTCATTTATTAATATAAAAGTTCTATGGCAACAATAAATGTAACAGATGAGAATTTTGAGACAGAAGTTATAAAAGCTGGGAAACCAGTCATAGTAGACTTCTGGGCTGAATGGTGTCGATAGTCCCCTTGATCACATGATCAGGGGGACTATCGGCATAAAACAAGTGGACCGTGTAAACAGATTGGACCTGTATTGGAAGAAATTTCTAATGAGATGACTGATAAGGTAACAATTGCAAAACATAATATCGATAACGAGCCAAATACCCCAACGAAGTATGGAATCCGGGGAATTCCCACAATGCTTTTATTTAAAGATGGAGAACTTAAAGCACAAAAAATCGGTGCAACAACAAAATCTAATATTGTTTCTTGGATTGAGGAAAATATTTAGTTACGGTTTAAGACCTCACCTGCTAAATAAAGACTACCCACACACAAGCAAGTTGAATTATTATATTGAGAAATAGATTTTATACTATCCTCGATACTTTCAGATAAAATAATATTTAAATCAGGATCATTTAATTTTTTTTTAAACTCCTCATTTTTGATAGATCCCTCCTGATTTGGGATATCTATCAAGGTTATTGATTTAACTTTATTTTTAAAATGTTTTATAAATTCTTTATGTTCTTTATCTTTAAGCATTCCACAAATAAGATGAACATCATGACTTTGTTGTTTTACCCAATTTGAAATACATATACTTGAACTTTCATTGTGACCTCCATCAATAATCAATCTATTATTTCCGACAAGTTTCTTTAATTTACCAGAACTAATTTCCTGTAAACGTCCTTTGAGTTTAATATTCACAATGCCCTTTTTTATATTTTCATCTTTGACATTAAACATTTTTCTTGATGCAGCTATAGAAGTACTTATATTATATAATTGATGATCACCTAAAAGGTTCGGTTCTGGTAGTAATATTTCTCCAATTTCGTCTTTATAATGAATAAAGTTATTTTCAGCCTTTAAAATATTAAAATTTTTTCCAAAAAAATATTTATTTGATGAATTATTTTCTAAAGCTTTTTCAATTTTAATTCTAATTTCTTCGGTTAACTGTCTGTTAATGAAAATATTGGAATTCAAAAGTTTACAAGTTTTTTCATAAATTATGCCATCAATAGTCTTATTAGTTAGCCATTGTGTATGATCTGTGTGTATTAAACCTAATAATGTTAGAAGGTTATCTTTAAAAACATTAGTACTATCAAATTGAAAAAAAAGTCCTGCTTCAATTATATTAATATTATCTTTATAATTTTCAGCATATTTTAAAAATGCACAGGTTAAAATCTCAAAAAGACTTGCATTATCTTCTCCCAAAACTTTTTCAATGTCATTTAGCAATTGAATTAGCTCATCATCTTTTATTTCTTTATCATTAAATATAAATCTTTCACTTAAAGATTGAAGATGAGGAGATGTGTATAAATTACATTTATAACCAGCTTGATTTAAAATAGATTTAAGGCTGTATGACATACTAGCCTTTGAATTTGTACCAACAACATTTATAACGTTTTTAAGTTTATTTTGAGGATTACCTAATTTTTTTAAAAGATTAAAAGTTCTATTTAAGGTTAAATCAATCTTTTTTTTATGATGCTTCTCTAGTTTCGAAATTAAATTCTGAAGTTTCATTTGGTTGATCGGAATCTACATTAGAATTCTTCTTTAGCAATATTGATAAAAGCATTGTTATTTTTTCTTTTAGTTCTTTTCGAGGTATAATTTTATCTACAAAACCGTGTTTTTCTAAAAACTCCGATGTTTGAAATTCTTGACCTAATTCTTCTTTAACTGTGGCCTGTATAACTTTTTTTCCTGCAAAAGCAATTAAACATCCAGGTTCAGCTAAATGAATATCACCCAACATTGCGAATGAAGCTGTTATACCGCCAGCAGTTGGGTCAGTAAAACACACGATATAAGGTAGATTTTTTTTCTTAAGTTCATTTATTGCTATTGTAGTTCTTGTCATATTTGCAAGTGCAATTGGACTTTCAAACATTCTTTGACCTCCTCCACATGGAAAAAATACATAAGGAGTTTTGTTATCAATTGCGTGTTGCGCTCCATAGAGTATGGCCTCACCCTCAGCAGCTCCTACCGAACCTCCAATGAAATTAAAGTTAATAGCCCCAGCTGTAACCTCTATACCATTAAGATTACCTTTGGCAATTAAAGCCGCACAATTTTGTTTAGTTTTCTTTTGAGCACTTCTTAATCTTTCTTTATAAGATTTAGTATCTGACCAATTCAGTGGATCTTCTGCTGGTATAGGAGTATCTAATATTTCATAAGAATTTTTACCAAATAGAATATCAAATCTTTGTATTGGAGTAATTCTATGATGCTTATCGCATAATTTACATACACTTAAATTTTCTTCTAGTTCTTTTTTTAAAATTGGACCCTTACAACAATTAGTCCAATCTGAATTTTCTATATCTTCTTTTGAGGGTCTTTTTTTTAATACTTTTTTAATTTTTTCTCCAAAAATTAAAGCTTTTGTTATCCAATTCATAAAATTTTATTTTTAAGGTTTCTTACCATATGGCTCACATTTGTGACAGTATTTTGTCTTTTTTTAATACTTTCTGTAATTTTCTTGCATATAGCACTGCCAACAACTAATCCATCAGCCTTTTTGAGTTTTCCAATAGTTTTTTCTGTTATTCCGAATCCAATAACACAATTTTTTTTTGGATTTATATTTTTAATTTTATTATAATTTTCTATTATTTTTCTTGGAGACACTTTTAATCTTTGTCCTGTAGTTGAAAGCATGCTGATATAATAAATCATATTATGAGAATCTTTTATTATTTTTTTTGCTCTTTTAAAAGAAGTAGTTGGCGAAATTAGTTGAATAAAGGATATATTTTTTTTTTTACATTTTTTTGAAAATTTTTTATTCTCTGGATAAGGTAAATCTACTATAATTAAACCGTCTACTCCTGAACTTTCACATTTTTTAATAAAATTGTTTTCACCAAACTGGTAAATCATATTGTAATATCCCATTAAAATTAATGGTTTATGAAACTTGTATTTTTTAAAATCCCTAACAATTTTAAAAACATCGTTCATTTTAATTCCATTTTTAATTGCTCTAAAAGAACTTGTTTGAATTTGACCTCCATCTGCTATCGGTGTATTGTGTGGGAACCCTAGTTCGCAAATATCTGCATAATTAGATATTGACTTAAGAATATCTAATGATTTTTTTTTAGAGCTATCTCCAGCAACAGTATAAGTTAATAATGCTGGTCTATTTTGTTTTTTAACATTTTTAAAAGCAAGACTAATTGGATTTAACATATTTTTTTCCTAATTTTTTTTTCAAAATAGCACTATCTTTGTAAGCATCTCCACAACTGTTAACTACTACAATTGTATCTTTACTTAATTTTCTACTCTCACTTATTGCAACATGAAATGCATGACTTGGTTCAAGCGACGGTTGAAGAGATTCGTATTTAGTAACAATCTGGTAAGCTTTAAGGGCATCTTCATCACTTGCTGCAGTATATCTTGCTCTCTTTGTATCTTTTAAAAAACAATGTAAAGGTGATACCCCAGGATAATCCAGTCCAGCAGATATCGATTCTGTCTCTTCAATTTGACCTATTTTATCTTGATTAACATATTGCATTGCACCATGAAGCACTCCAATTCTAGACCCATAAGTTAGAGGTGCTGCATGTTTTTTACTTTTTTTTGGTCCACCAGCCTCTACTCCAATAAATTCTACTTGTTTTTTATTTAAATCCATAAAATGACTCCAAAAACCATAACTTGATGATCCACCACCTACACAATTATATAGTTTAAGTTTTTTTGGTATTAATCCAAATTCTTCAATGATCTGTGATTTTAATTCTCGCGAAATTTGAGATGTACTCCAACCACAAATTTTTACAAATATATTTGGTCCAACAGTAGATCCCACACACATATGAGTAGTATCACAATTAGAAACCCAATATCTCATGCATTCACTTACAGCGTCTACTAAAGTTTGGCTTCCTGTATATACAGGAATAATTTGAGCTCCATTTTTTTTCATTGCATCGCAATTCGGTTTCTGTCGTTTAATATCTTTTGCACCCATAAATATTTTACATTTAAGTCCAAATTTTTTTGCAGCCATACTTAACATTTTCCCCGCATATCCAGCCCCTGTATCACCGACAATGTATTTTTTTCCCATACTTTTACAGATTAAAGCATGTACAACAGCATTATAAATTTTATGAGCACCTCCATTCGCATCAGAAACGACTTTAGCCCAGATTTGTGCACCATTTATATAGTCTGATAAGTTGTCTAATTTAATAAAACGGGTTGGTGAGCCAACATAATTTTGAAAATAATAATCTCTTTTTTTTAAAAAATTTTTATCGTTTCTTAGTTTCTCAAAATTTTCAGTAAGGTCATCGATTGGTTTTTTTAAAGTCTCAGGAATAAAATTACCTCCGAATTTTCCTCCCCAGAACCCATTCTTGTCATGCTGATCTATTAATGGAACTTTTTTTTTTAGCTTTATCATTTAGTTTTTTAATATTTTTTAAAAATTTATCGATTTTTAGATTATCTTTTTCTCCTTGGGTTTCCAAACTTCCTGATATATCAATAATATCTGTTATTTTATCATATTTATCAAGTTTATCATTATACTTAATATTTCCTGCTAGCATTTTGTTTATTGAGCAAGTTACATTTTTTAGTAATTGATGATTAAATCCTAAAGATTTTTCATAACCTTTGCTATCAAATAAAATTATTTCAGAAATATTTACAAAATTTTTATATTTCAAAACATCTTTTAGATTTTTTATTGTGAGTGCAGTTATAATTTTAGTTTTATATTTTTTTTTAATAAATTTAGTTTTTTCAGGACTTACATCATATAGTTGTAAATAATCAAAATTAAGTTTTTTTATTTTTTTTAAAATGATTTCAGTGGGATTTACTAAAACGGATACAAATTTAATTTTTTTTCTTCTTCTTTTATTTATAAGTTTTTTTAAACTTTCAAAATCTAAATATCTTTTTGATTTTGGATAATTACAAATGAAACCAATAAATTTGGGTGGATGTTTGTGCTTTATTATAAAATTTAAAGTCTCAGGATATTTAACTCCACAAATCTTAGCTTGCATTATTCAAATTTTTTTAATACATATTCCCATTCACCCATTCTAGAATATGATACTTTCATAATTAGATTATTTTTTTTATTATACCAAATCTCGAAATTTAATTTTTTATCTTCAGGCATATTTTTATCTTTTGACATTAAAGTAAAATGCTCAGTTGTATATTTTGTATTATTTATAATTAAATTCTCGGTACCTAAAAAGGTGACAACCTGTTCTTTAATAGTTCCTGATAAAGGACTAATTTGTTTGTCACTTTCTAGGATTTTTGAATTCCACCAATTTCCAATAATACAGTCAATATCTGCTTCTCCCGAATAAGATGAACCCTTGATTTGAAATTTTTTGGTTTTATTTTCCAAAAATAAATTAACAAATTTTTTCTTGTCATTTTGTAGAGTATTTGACTCAAAAAAAATTAAATTTCCATTTTTATATTTTTCTATTGCTTCGCTTATTACTGAAAATATTTTAACACCTAATAAGTCAACACTAAAAGTAGTGTGGTTCCTTACTGTCATAATTTCTTTTTTGTGTTCGAAAAAATAATTACTATGGCCAATTATTTTACCATTTCTTAAAACGTCCATCTCAATTTTAGATATTTTTTTAAAACTATCAAAATTAGCAAATGCATTAGACGTAGTTAAAATTATAACTAAAAAGTAAAGTATTTTTTTCATTTTAATGGATTTTAGTTCACGAAAGTATAAATAATAGTAAAAAATATGTTTTTAACTATAAAAAAAATACCGAAGGTTTTTTGGAGCTCAAAAAAACCTTATAATTTAAGACCAAATTTTTCTACTTTTATATTTTTGTGTATTGGTCTCGCAATATTTGGTTTGGGAGAAGGTTTGCTAATTATATCATTAACAGGCGCTTCTCCTTGGAGTGTTTTAGCTCAGGGTATCTCGATAAATCTTGGTTACTCAATAGGCCTTGTTACATTCTTTGTAAGCTTATTTGCATTGTCTTTATGGATATTTTTAAGTCAAAAACCTGGCATAGGTACTATTTTAAATATAATTATTATTGCTTTAATGATTGATCTATCAATATTTTATATTGATACCCCAATAAATTATATTGGACAACTTTCAATGGCAGTTTTTGCTGTCTTACTTGTCGGTCTTGGAAGTGGAATATATTTAATTGCTAATTTAGGACCAGGCCCAAGAGATGGGTTAATGACTGGCATTCAAAGAAAAACAAATTTTCCAATAGCAGCTGTGAGGGCTTTTTTAGAAATTACAGTTGTTTCAATAGGCTGGTATCTTGGAGGAACCGTTGGGATAGGAACTTTGCTTTTTGCCTTTGGAATTGGACCAGCAGTAGCCTTAGGTTTATTTTTAGTTAAAAAAACATTTTCTAAGTAAAAAAAAAGGGCAGTTAAAACTGCCCTTTTTGAATTTTTGTTTGAGATTAATGGGGATTACATTCCCATTCCACCCATTCCACCCATTCCACCCATTCCACCACCTGGCATTGCAGGTGTAGAGTCTTTTTCTTCAGGTTTGTCTGCAACCATTGCTTCAGTAGTTACTAGTAATCCTGAAATTGAAGCTGCATCTTGTAATGCGGTCCTTACAACTTTTACTGGGTCTATAATTCCCTCTTTAAACATGTCTACATACTGTTCTGTTTGAGCATCATAACCATGTGTTGATTTATTAGTTTCTAATAATTTTCCAACTATAACTGATCCATCAACACCAGCGTTCGTTGTTATTTGTCTTATAGGCGCCTGAAGTGCACTTTTAACTATTTCAACCCCAGATTTTTGATCATCACCTTTAACTTTAACTTTATCTAAATCCTGTGAAGCATAGAGTAGAGCACATCCACCACCAACTACTATGCCTTCTTCAACAGCTGCTCTTGTTGCATTTAGTGCGTCTTCAACTCTATCTTTTCTTTCTTTAACTTCCACCTCAGTTGAGCCACCAACTTTAATTACTGCAACTCCACCTGCTAATTTAGCTAATCTTTCTTGAAGTTTCTCTTTATCATAATCTGATGTTGTTTCGTCAACTTGTTGTTTAATTTGAGCACATCTAGCTTCAATGTCAGATTTTTTTCCTGATCCACTTACTATGGTGCTATTTTCTTTATCAACTTTAACTCTTTTTGCAGATCCTAAATCATTTAATTTAACATTTTCTAATTTTATTCCAAGATCTTCAGAAATAACTTGTCCTCCTGTTAATATAGCAATATCTTCAAGCATTGCTTTTCGTCTATCTCCAAAACCAGGTGCTTTAACTGCAACAACTTTTAATCCACCTCTTAGTTTATTTACTACTAAGGTGGCTAAAGCTTCACCTTCAACATCTTCAGAAATTATCATTAAAGGTCTACCTGCTTGAACCACTGCTTCTAAAAGAGGAACCATTGGCTGCAAATTAGTTAATTTTTTTTCGTGTAATAATATTAGAGGATTTTCTAACTCAGTGGTCATCTTATCGCCGTTCGTAATAAAGTATGGAGATAAGTATCCTCTATCAAATTGCATACCTTCAACAACATCCAATTCAGTCTCGATACCTTTTGCTTCTTCTACTGTAATCACACCTTCATTACCAACTTTCTGCATTGCTTTAGAAATCATATTGCCAATTTCTTTATCTCCATTAGCTGAAATAGTTCCAACTTGAGCAATCTCATCACTATCTTTTACTTTTTTTGCTGATGAAATTAGTTTTTCTTTAACATGTTCTACTGCAGCATCTATACCTCTTTTTACGTCCATTGGATTCATTCCAGCAGTAACATATTTACATCCTTCTTTAACTATAGCTTGTGCAAGAATAGTTGCAGTCGTAGTTCCATCACCAGCTTCATCATTCGTTTTGCTAGCAACTTCTTTAACCATCTGCGCACCCATATTTTCAAATTTATCTTCAAGATCTATCTCTTTTGCAACAGTAACTCCATCTTTAGTAGTTCTTGGGGCACCATAAGATTTGTCTATAACTACATTTCTACCTTTTGGTCCAAGTGTCACTTTTACAGTGTTAGCAAGGATATCAACTCCCTTTAACATAGCTGCTCTTGCATCAGAGTTGAATTTTACTATTTTAGCCATTTTTAATTCTCCTTATTAATTATTATTTAGCTGATGAGATACCCATAATGTCAGATTCTTTCATTATGCTGTACTCTTTTCCATTAATTTTGACTTCAGTTCCAGACCATTTTCCAAAAAGAACTTTATCTCCGACTTTAACATCCATTGGAATAATTTTTCCATCTTCAGTTTTTGCTCCACCACCAACAGCAACAACCTTACCTTCTTGAGGTTTTTCTTGAGCTGTATCTGGTATGATTATCCCTCCAGCAGTTTTTTCACTACTGTCTAATACTTCAATTAGCACTCTATCGTGCAATGGTTTAAATTTCATATAAACTCCTATAAATATGAATTCATATAGAGACAAATGACATTATTTCAAGATATCTGTTTAAAATTATAAACTTAAAAAAACCAAAGAAATATGCATTTTTTTAAGTTATATGTCCATAATGCCTGAAAATTTAGATAATAAAGGACTTAAATCCATAGTGGAAAAATATGATCTATTTTTTATTGATATTTGGGGAGTGATCCATAACGGGGTTCATCTATTCGAAAAGTCTATTAAATGCCTTGATGAACTAGATGAGTTGGGTAAAAAATATATTTTACTAACTAATGCGCCTAGACCTAATACAACTGTTATTAATTTTTTAAAAAATATGGGTTTAGAAAATAACAAATGCGAAAAAGTATTTACCTCAGGTCAAGCTGCCCTAAGTTATTTAAATAAAACTTGCAAAGATCTTAAATTTTTTCATGTAGGACCTACTAGAGATTTTGATTTATTTAAATCATTAGAAAAAAAAAAAGTTGAAGATATAGAAGATTCAGATTTTTTATTATGTACAGGCTTATTCGAAGACTATGAGGAAGATCTTAGTTATTATAAAAATTTATTTAAAAACGAAATAAGTAAAAAAATGATCTGTACAAATCCCGATCTTATTGTTGATAGAGAAGAAAAAAGAGAATTCTGCGCTGGATCAGTCGCTAAAGAGTTTGAACTAATTGGTGGAAAAGTTGATTATTTTGGAAAACCTTATTCATTAGTTTACAGTCAATCAGCTGAAATAAAAAATAAAAATGTTTTATGCATAGGAGATAATTTAAATACAGATATTCGAGGAGCAAATAATCAACAATTTGATTCTCTACTAATCTTAAATGGAGTTCATAGAAATGAAATTAATAATAATCTGGAAAAGTTATTATTAAAATATGATGTAAGATTAAATTACACTCAATCTGAATTAGAATGGTAAATTAATGAGACATTATAAAAAATTTAATTTAAAAAAAAGCGATAGAGGTTCATTAATTTTAATAGGTAATTTTGATGGACTTCATATTGGCCATCAAAAACTGTTTAAACTAGCAAAAAAGTATAAAAAAAAATATAAATTAAAAATTGGTGTTCTAACATTTGAACCAGTTCCTAAAATGTTTTTTAATAAAACTCTAAAAAATTTTAGGATTTCTAATCTTAATCAAAAAAATTTCATTTTAAAAAAAATTGGTGCTGATTTTGTGATCACGAAAAGGTTTGATAAGAGTTTTTCAAAAATTAATTATTATCAATTTATAAAAAAAATACTTTCTGAAAAATTAAATGCAAAATATATCTTTGTAAGTAGTAATTTTAGATTTGGAAACAAAAGAGAAGGAAATGTTAAAAAATTAATACATTTTGAAAAATTTTTTAAATATAAAATAGTTAACCCAAAACCATTAATAAAAAATAATAGAATTATTTCATCAACTTATATTAGAAAATTATTAAAAAAAGGGCTTATTAAAAAAGTAAACAGACTCCTTAAAAGAAATTGGTCAATTGAAGGTTTTGTTGAAAAAGGAAGACAACAAGGAAAAAGGATTGGATTTCCAACATGCAACATTAATATTAAAGATTATATTATTGCAAAACCAGGAGTATATGCTGTCAGAGTAAAATTCAAAAATAATAAAGAATTTATAAAAGGAATTGCAAATTTAGGATATAGACCAACTTTTAGGCAAAAAAAAATTTTATTAGAAGTTCATCTCTTTAACTTTTCTAGAAATGTATATAATAAGTATTTATCTGTTGAATTTTTAAAATTTATTAGAAAAGAAAAAAAATTTAGCAGTGTTGACAAACTTAGGAAGCAAATTCAATTTGATCTAAAAGTTGCAAAAAAAAGCAAAAATGAGCAAAGAAAATATTAATTTACCCAAAACTGCTTTCTCAATGAAAGCAAATTTACCTAATAAAGAGCCTGAAATTTTAAATCATTGGGACAAAATTAATTTATATGAAGAATTAAGAAAATCTAATAAAGGAAATAAAAAATTTATTCTTCATGATGGTCCTCCATATGCAAACGGCAATATCCACATGGGTACTGCTTATAATAAAATTCTTAAGGATATAATTGTGAAGTTCCATCAAATGAGTGGTGAAGACTCCGTATATGTTCCTGGATGGGATTGTCATGGACTACCGATTGAATGGAAAATTGAAGAGCAATACAAAAAAAATAAAAAAAATAAAAATGATGTTCCAATTGCAGAATTTAGGAAAGAGTGTAGAGCTTTTGCTGAAAAGTGGATTGATGTTCATAAAAAACAATTTATGAGATTAGGTGTTGTTGGAGATTGGAAAAATTATTATTCAACAATGAGCTTTGATGCCGAGGCTCAAATTGTAAGAGAACTTGGTAAATTTTTAAAAGAAGGCAGTTTGTATAAAGGTTTTAAACCAGTTCTTTGGTCAACAGTAGAAAAAACAGCTTTAGCAGATGCCGAAGTAGAGTACTTAGATCATAATTCAGATACGATTTATGCTTCATTTCCTATAAAAAAATCAAATTTGAATGAGATTAATGGGGCGGAAGCTATAATTTGGACAACTACTCCGTGGACAATACCTGCAAATCGTGCGTTAGCTTTTAATCAAAATCTTGAATATTGTATAATTCAAATAGAGGAAGCTGGAGATTTTGAAAATAAAAAAATTGTAATCTGTAAAGATTTAATTGAGTCCGTAATTAAAGATTGTGAGATAACAAAATATAAACTTATAAAAAGTTTTAAGGGAAATGAATTAAAAGGTACTATTTGTATTCATCCTTTCTTCAAATTAGGATATGACTATGAAATTCCTATGTTGGAAGCAAGATTTGTTACTACAGAGCAGGGAACTGGAATTGTACATTGTGCTCCAAGTCATGGACCTGATGATTTTAATCTGTGTTTAAATAATGGAATCAAAGCTATCGAAACAGTTGATGGCGATGGAAAATACACAAAGAATGTATATTTGTTTGAAGGTATTCATATATTTAAAGCAAACCCAATCGTAATTGAAAAACTAAAAGATCAAAAAAAATTACTTTCAAGTGGAAAACTCTTGCATTCCTACCCTCACTCATGGAGGTCCAAAGCTCCATTAGTTCATAGAGCTACTCCACAGTGGTTTATCTCAATGGAAAGCCATGGTTTAAGAAAAACAGCTTTGAAAGCCATTGATGATACAAAATTTTATCCTGCTAAAGGAAGAGATAGAATTAGATCTATGATTGAGACTAGGCCAGATTGGTGTGTCTCAAGACAAAGAGTCTGGGGAGTGCCACTTCCAATTTTTATTCATAAAAAAACTAAAGAAATACTTATAGATGATAAAGTAATTGAGAACATTGCTTCAATATACGAAAAAGAGGGCTCAGATTGTTGGTTTTCTGACGATCCTCAAAAGTTTTTGGTAGATGGTTATAATATTGATGATTACGAAAAATCAAATGATATTGTTGAAGTATGGTTTGACAGCGGATCTACTCATTCATTTGTATTAGAAAAAAGGGAGGAACTTGAATGGCCAGCATCAATGTATCTTGAGGGGTCAGACCAACACAGGGGATGGTTCCACTCATCTTTATTAGAATCATGTGGAACTAGAGGCAGAGCCCCGTATGAATCTGTTTTATCCCATGGGTTTGTAGTTGATGGCAAGGGACTTAAAATGTCTAAGTCATTAGGGAATATTATAGCACCAGAGGATATTCTTAAAAAATATGGAGCAGATATATTGAGAATTTGGGTTGCTTCTTCTAATTATGAGGAAGATTTAAGAATTGATCAATCAATTATTGCTCAACATGCAGAGTCTTATAGGAAAATAAGAAATACATTTAGATACTTGCTTGGAAATCTTAATGATGAATTTCAATCTTTTAATCTTGAAAAAATAAATATTACAGAACTGCCAGAGCTTGAACAATATATGTTACATAAATTATATACTTTAAATGAAAATTTTAAAAATTACTTTAAAAAGTATGATTTCCACAATCTTTATAAAGAACTTCTAAACTTTTGTACTGTCGATTTATCAGCCTTTTACTTCGATATTAGAAAGGATACTTTATATTGCGATCCAAAGAATTCAAAAAAAAGAAATAATTGTACACTAGTGTTAAAAATTATTTTGGAAACATTAATCAAGTGGTTTGCTCCAATACTTTCTTTTACTACAGAAGAAATTTTTTCATTAATTTGTAAGGATAAGAAAAGCATTCATTTAGAAAGATTTATGAATTTACCTAAAAATTTTTCAAATGAGAAACTAAATAAAAAATGGACTGAGTTAAAAAAAATAAGAGATGTTTGCAATGTAAGTATTGAAGAGAAAAGAGCAAAAAAAGATATTGGTTCAAGTCTTGAAGCAAGTTTAATAATTAAATTGGATGAAAAAATGAGCAAGTTAACAAAGGACATAGATTTTTCAGAATTATGCATTACATCATCAGCAATAGTTGAGAAAAGTAACACAAGTGATATTGAAGTCGAAACTTCTAAGGCAAAAGGAAAAAAATGTTCAGTATGCTGGAAAATATCTGAAAGAGATTGCGAAAGACATCCAATATGTAACTTAAAATGATGCAATTTTTAAACAAAAAATTAATATTATATTTATTAATCACGGTTGTAATATTTTCATTAGACAGGATATCAAAGATCTACATTATTAATATTGCAGAAATAAATGGTAACGTGGACATGTTTATTAATAACTTTATAAATATAATTTTAATTTGGAACACCGGTATTGGTTTTGGCCTTTTTTCTTTTGAGCAAGCAAATATTTATAATTTTATTACATTGTTAATTTTCATGATTAATTTATTAATTATTTACTTAATTCTTATAAATAAAGGTATGAAACCATACTATTTAGTTATAATATTAGGAGGGTCCTTAGGTAATCTATTTGACAGACTTTATTACTCGGCTGTTCCAGACTTTATTGATTTAAACTATAAAGGGTTTCATTGGTTTGTGTTTAATATTGCTGATATATTTATAACAATAGGTATTATTTGCCTTATTTTTGATGAAATTATTTTAAATAAAAAAAATAGATAAATGTTTAAAAAAAATTTTTCAATCTTTTTGATTGTCTTTATGCTTTTAAATTCTTGCACTTCTTTTAAAGAAGCGGTCGCAGGAAAGAAAAAAAAGACTGGAAGTGAATTTTTAGTAATAAAAAAAAAACCTTTAACACTCCCTCCAGATTTTGATGAATTGCCTAATCCTGAAGACGAAGATATGATTGAAAAACAAGAGATAGTAGAGGTAAAAAAACTACTTAATAATATTTCAAAAGAAAAAAAAAACTCATCTAAAACTTCTGAGAGTTTAGAGCAGTCAATTTTGGAAAAAATAAATAAAAATTAATGTTATCAAAAAATATCAACTTTACGAATTTTAAAGTAAAAAATAGTAAAACCAAAACAGGTATATTTATAAAAAAAAATATTTATAAAGAAGTTAAAAATAATAAAAACTTATTAAGCACATTAAGCAAAAACTATAAGTATAGCTATAAAAAAAAATTTTTATTTAAATATAAAAAATTCAAAGAATTTAACTTAATAGGTATGGGTGGTTCAATTTTAGGAACTGAATCAATGTATTCCTTCTTAAAACATAAAGTAAAAAAAAAGATTAATTTCTTTAATAATTTAGATAATTTTAAAAAAATAGATAAAAAAAAAACTTGTAATATAATTATTTCTAAATCTGGAAATACATTAGAAGTTGCTGCAAATATAAATTTAATTATAAAAAAAAATGATAAAAATTTAATAATTACAGAAAATAGAAAAAATTATTTAAACTCTATAGTCGCGGATTTAAAATCAGAGATTATTGAACACAAAAATTTTATTGGAGGTAGGTACTCTGTATTATCTGAGGTAGGAATGGTCCCAGCAGAGCTAATGGGTCTTAATACTCAAAAATTTAAAAATATAAACGAATTAATTAAATCAAAAAATTTTACTAAATCTTTAGTTGATTCTGTCGAAAGAACAATAAGATTACTAAAAAATAAAAGATTTAATTCTATAATTTTAAACTATGATTCTAGATCTATAAAGTTATTCGAATGGTATCAACAGCTTATTTCAGAAAGTCTTGGAAAAAAATCTAATGGAATTTTGCCAATGATTTCTTTAATGCCAAAAGATAATCATAGCTTGATGCAATATTATCTCGATGGTCCAAAAATAAATTTTTTTACGTTTTTCTATGTATTTGATAAAGTGTCTGATAAAATTACAAACTATAGTCTTTTAAAGGATTTTATCTATTTAAAAAATAAAAAGTTGAGCGAAGTTATTTATACCCAAAAACGAGCAACTGAAAATATTTTTGATATAAAAAAAATTCCATATAGAAGCTTCGAGATAAAAAATAGATCAGAAAAAACCCTTGGAGAATTATTTAGTTTTTTTATTTTGGAAACTATACTTTTAGGCAGAGCTTTAAATGTAAATCCATTTGATCAGCCATCTGTAGAGTTGATAAAGAAACAAACAAAAAAAATTTTTAATACAAACAAGCAAAAATAATTTTTGACTTTCCATAGGCACTTTCTTTCAATACCTTAATTTCGCTAGAGATATCATCGAAAGAATTTTTATGTCTATGAATAATTAAAACAGTTTTTTCATTTATAATATTATTTTTTTTTAAATTGATTATAAATTTTAAAAAGTTTTTGTCCTTAAAGGGTGGATCTATAAATATAAAATCAAAATCTTCATTTAAAGCAAAGGACTTTTGTTGTTTATAAATATCCAAATTAATTATTTTGGTCTTTTCAACACAATTTAATTTTTCAATATTTTTTTTTAAAATTGTTAATACTTTAGAATAATTTTCAACAAATATTACTTTTAAAGCTCCTCTCGAGATACATTCTAGTCCAAATGAACCACATCCAGAGAATAAATCTAGGACAGTTGATTTCAATATTTTTTTCTTTGATAAATTAGAATGCTCTAAAATATTAAAAATTGACTCTTTAACTAAATCTTTTAAGGGTCTAGTTTCTTTATCCAATGGTTGTAGTATTTTTCTTCCTTTATATAAACCTGACACGATTCTCATTTGTCAATTACCTTGTAACCTATATCTTTTCTAAAAAAACCATTCTTCCAATTTAATTTTTTAATATTGTTTAATATATTTTTTCTAGATTCTTTGAAATTTCTAGAAAGATTAACAAAATTTAGCACCCTTCCACCATCAGAAAAAATTTTTTTTTTAACTACTTTAGTTCCAGCATGAAATAAAAAATCGTTATTATTAGTAGAATTCACATTAGTATTATTTATTAATATATTATTTTTGTACTTACCAGGATATCCATTAGAACATAAAACAATACAAAGGCTTTTTTTTTCTTTCCATTTAATAGATATTTTTGATAATTTTTTTTTACAACAAGACTCAATTAAACCTAAAAAATCATTTTCAAGCAAAGGCAAAATAGTCTGGCATTCGGGATCACCCATCCGTACATTATATTCAATAAGATAAGGGTTATTTTTTACTATCATTAAACCAGCATAAAGAAACCCTCTGTAATCAGTTCCCAAATCTTTTAAAGCCCTTAAGGTAGGATTAATTATTCTTTTCAATATTTTGCTGTCCATTTCTTTGTTAATAAGTCTTGATGGTGAATAACAACCCATACCACCTGTATTTGGACCTTTATCACCTTCAAAAACTCTTTTATGATCTTGAGCAGTTTGAAATCGCTTTATTGTTTTGCCATCACTTATAATAAAATAACTCATCTCTTCACCTTTAAGAAATTCTTCTATCAGAATATTTTTTGCTTTTCCAAATTTACCATTAAATATTTCATTTATTGAGCTCTTAGCGCTTTTTACATTTTCACAAATATAAACACCTTTACCGGCAGCTAATCCATCAGCTTTTACTACAATAGGGAGTTTCGCTTTTTTAATAAAATCAATTGCATCATTTTTGTTTATAAAGATACCAAAATTAGCAGTTGGTATATTATATTTTTTACATATATTTTTAGTAAAAATTTTTGATCCCTCAAGTTGAGATGCAATTTTTGAAGGACCAAAAACTTTAATATTATCTTTTATCAAATCATCAACCATACCATTCACTAAGGGCTGTTCTGGACCAATGATGACCAGGTCGATTTTTTTTGATAAAATATATCTTTTTAACTTAGCAGTATTATTCCATGATATATTTGTATTTTGAGCTATCTTTGCAGTTCCACCATTTCCTGGGAAACAGTAAATTTTTTTAGTTTTTTTAGATTGATAAATTTTTTGGCATATTGCGTGTTCTCTGCCTCCACTTCCAATAATTCCAACTATCATATATATTCCTATCATATAATATAAATGAATAATAAATTAGCAAAACTAAAATATTTACCTAATAATTTCGAAATTCTGGAGCCAGGTGATCATGTAATATGTGCTGTCTCTGGAAAAAAGATTAATTTAGATAAGTTGAATTATTGGAATGTAGATCTCCAAGAGCCATACTTTTCTTATAAAGAAGCTGCAGAAAAATTTGAAAAAATCATAAGAAATTAACTAAATTTTCCAGCGATTGTGTGACCATATCCACTGTTCAGGATATTTAATAATTTCTTTTTCAATCCAATTATTAAGTTTAATAGTAATAGTCTCAATATTTTCACTTTTATCAAATTCTAAAGGTTCGCTTATTTTCATTTTAAACTTAAAATCTTTATCTCTAAATATATGTACTGGTACAATTTCGGCATTAAATTTTTTTACGAATTGTGCAGGAAGTGTAGTAGTAGAAGCACTTTTGCCAAAAAAATTGACCTTAATTCCTTCTGAAAGTCTTTGATCTATCATGAGCGCTAAAGAAAAACCTTTTTTAAATAATTTAAAAGAGTCTCTTACTCCAGAAATTCCTTTTACTACTTGATTTCTACAAATATAATTTTTTCTCAAATAAACCATAATCTTATTTAAAAAAAAATTATTAAGCGGTCTGTAAATTGCAGCCAATTTTACTCCATTTTTTTCAATTTCCATTGCCATTAATTCAAAATTATTAAAGTGACCTGATACAAAAATAACTGGTCTATCTTGTTCTTTAATTTTTTTTAAAATTTTCAAACCTTCAATCTCTACATACGTTTGATCAAACCTTTTTCTAAATTTTTTCAAAAATACATATTCAGCAAATATTTTACCATAGTTGTTCCACATAGACTCTATTAACTTTTCTAATTTTTTATTTTCTATATCTGGAAATGCAAGTTTAATATTTTCAGCTATAATCTTTTTTTTTCTAAATAGAGGTCCAAAAGAAAAAAATAAAAAACTACTTATGCTTGATGAAATTTTTAATCCTAAAAATCTAAATAATATAAATAAAGATATAAAAAATAAGAATTCAAAAAAATATTTTATTAACTTCATATATATTCTTTTATTAATCTCTCAAACTCTTTTTTATTTTCAATCTCTAGATCAACATCTATATAATCACAATATTTTTTTTGTTCACTGTTCATTCTATAGTAATCTTTTTTAGTTGTAACAATTTTTGTAGATTTATCTCCAAAAATTTTGTCGAAATCTTTTTGTGAATAATTGTGATGATCAGGAAATGAATATGTTTTTTTTAGTTTCAATTTATTTTCTATTAATAAATCAAAGAAGTTTTTTGGATTTCCAATTCCTGCAAATGCTGTAATATTTTTATCTTTAAATTTTTCAATATTTTTAATTTTATATTTTGAATAAAATAAATGTAATTTTTTTTTTCTAATGTTTCTTAAAATTTTTTCTTCAAATTCTAAGGTTTTCTTATTTTTTTCACCATTAATAAAAATACAATCTGCTCTAAATACAGCGCTTAAAGGTTCTCTTAATGGTCCAGAGGGAATTACAAAACCATTTCCAATCAATTGCTTCGAATTAAAACATAAAATTGAAAAGTTTGGTCTGATCGTGAAATCTTGAAATCCATCATCTAAGATTATAACATCGTGATTATACTTAATAGATTGGGCTATGCCATCTTCTCTAGCTGATGTTGCAAAAATTGACCCAGTTTCTTTCAACATTTCTATTTCATCTTTTAAATAATCGTAATACTTTTTAACAAACACAGGGTTGTTACCTAGTGAAGTTACAATATTAAATATCTCAATAGCTAGTGGAGTTTTTCCAGTTCCTCCTAGATAAATATTGCCCACACATATTATAGGATATGGTTTTTTTTCATATTTTTTTAGAACTGATAAAATTCTAATTATCCAAATTACAAATAAATAGGTAATTGATAATGGAAGTAGTAAAATTGACCACAAAGAAATTCCTGAATAGTCCCAAAATTTAGGTTTTAAAAGCTTCATTATTTAAATTAAGTTTTCAATCTTTTTATACGTAATGTTTAAAATACTTTTACCTAACTTGTTTATTTTCCTAACGTATTTTTTCGACATCGGTTTATGATTAATATTGTTTTTTAAAAAACTTATCATTTGTTTTTGGTTGTTAACTTTTTTTGAAATATTTAGTTTTTCTAAAGTACCAAAGATCTCCTTAAAATTGTCTACATTTGGCCCGTGAATTATTTTACTACCATATCTAGCTGGTTCCAAAGGGTTTTGACCTCCATGACTTATTAAAGAGCCACCTAGAAATACATTATCTACTTTCCTAAAAAATTTTTTTGTTTCTCCATAAGTATCTACTAAATATATATTTATATTATCTTTAATTTTTTTATTCCAGCTATGACAATGATAATTTAATTTTTTTTTATTTATTAAATCGATTATTTCTGATTTTCTCTCTACGTGTCTTGGTATAATTATAGTTACAAGATTTTTAAATTTATGTTTCAAAATTAAATGAACATTTAAACAGATTTCTTCCTCTCCGGGATGTGTACTTGATGCACACCAATAAACTTTAGATTTAAGAAATTTATTTAAATTATAGTTTAATTTTTCAACTTTTTTTGTAGTTTCTGCATATTTAATATTACCCAAAAAAAAA
This sequence comes from uncultured Pelagibacteraceae bacterium, assembly GCA_902560625.1. Classification (GTDB taxonomy): domain Bacteria; phylum Pseudomonadota; class Alphaproteobacteria; order Pelagibacterales; family Pelagibacteraceae; genus Pelagibacter. Next base: position 4,002 of record CACEMD010000002.1, on the reverse strand, counting down.
ATTTTTTTGATACCAAAATAGCTAAGATATTTTTTTGTTTCAGAATTAGATACAAACACTAAATAAAAGTTTCCTAAAATTTCTTTTGCAAAATTTTCTAAAATTTTCCAACGAAAAAAAGTTTTTTTTGATATTCTAGCGTTTAACAATAAACTTTTTATAGATCTTTTTTTTAAATTTATTAACATATTAGGCCATACTTCAGAGTCTATAAAAATAGCTAAGTCTGGCGTCCAATAGTTTAAAAAATTTTGAGTAATAAAATTAATATCTAAAGGATAAAATTGATGTACTACTTTTGTAAATCTAAATTTTTTAATTATTTTTGAGGAACTTAAGGTTGAGCTTGTAATTAAAATTTGTTTAATGTCTTTTCTTTTATTTAATTTTTCAACTAAAGGCATAACACTAGAAATTTCGCCTACACTTGCCCCGTGAAACCAAATAAGTTTACCTTTCTTTCTTTCTAAATTAATTATTGAAAATTTTTCTTTAAATCTAATAATGTCCTCTTTCTTTTTAACTATTCTAAAAATTAAAATAATTGGAGATGCTATCAAAACTATATAAGTTATTAATCTATATAAGTATAAATACATTAACTTTTTTTTATCTGATTATAGTAAAAATTTTTATATATATCGGAATTTTTTAGCAATTCCTCATGATTTCCTGATCCAATTACTTTTCCTTTATTTATAACATAAATTTTATTAGAATTAAGTATGGTCGATAATCTATGAGCTATTACAATTGTAGTTTTATTTTGTGTTAAGAAATTAATTGCGTCTTGTATTTTTTTTTCAGTATCAGCATCTAAGGAAGAAGTAGCTTCATCAAGTAAAATAATTTTACTTTTTTTTAGTATTGCTCTAGCAATTGATAATCTTTGTTTCTCTCCTCCCGACAGCCTAACTCCATTTTCTCCAATAATAGTATCTAATTTATCTGGCAACTTGTTTATAAATTCCTCTGCAAAAGAATTTTTTATTGCTTCGTTTATTTCCTCATCAGAGGCGCTCAAATTTGCATAAATAATATTATTTTTCACTGTATCGTCAAAAAGAGTTGTTTCTTGGCTAACTAAAGAAATATTTGATCTTAAATCGTAAAGCTTAGAATTATAAATTGACTGATCATCGATAAGAATATCACCTTTTTCAGGGTCGAAAAATCTAGGTATCATATTCATAATAGTAGATTTTCCAGCCCCACTATGACCGACTAATGCTGTCATTTTTCCACCTTCGAAATCTATATTAATGTTGTCTAAAACCAAGTCTTCGGCTTTATTGTATTGAAATTTCAAATTTATAATTTTAATTTCAGCTTTATTTACATTCAAATTCAATGGATTTGATATCTCCTTTATTTTATTTTTTTTATCAATAATAGGAAGGATTCTTCTTGCTGCAGCAAGGCCTGTATTAATAGTTATATTTAAAGTTGCCAATGATCTAACAGGTTGATAAGCAAGCATCATTGCCGCAAGAAAAGAAAAAAAATTATTTATACCTAACTCTCCAGAAATAATTAAACTTCCTGAATAATAAATAATTCCTGCTATCATAATACCAGTAAGTGTTTCCATAATAGGTGAAGCTCTTACAAAAATTATTCCAGTCTTCATCATTCTATCTGCTAAGTCTTTTATAAATTTTGATGATCTTTTAGTTTCGTAATCTTCTTTTTGAAATACTTTAATTAATTTATGATTTGATAATAATTCTATCAAATATGAATTAAGCACTCCAGATTTCTCTTGGGCTTCTGTAGAAACTTTACTAATTCTTTTTCCAAGACTTTTGGCAGCTAAAGACGCAAGTGGAATCATTATAATTGCGAATATTGATAATTTCCAATTCTGATAAAACATTACCGACATAAGTGCAATCAAAGTTAAAAAGTCTTTAAATAAATTTAAAATTCCAACAGAACATAAATTTTCAATTAATGCCGCATCAAAAGTTAGATTAGAAACAAATTTTCCACTATGTTTTTGATCAATTGTTTCAGTATCTGATTTTATAAGAGTCTTCACCAAATCTATTTGAAGATCTTCCTTTACTAATTTACCAACTTTTATCATTGTGATTTTAGCCAGATAAAGAGATCCACCTTTAGCTATGAAAGCTAATATAATAAAAACAGGAATTAATAAAATTAAAGTTTTATCTTTATTTATAAAAATTTTTTCAACTGCAGGATCAAGAAGCCAAGCAATAGACGCAGTACTACCTGCTAGTATCACTGAAAAAAAAACAGATAATAAAATTTTTTTAAGATGTTTTTTTGTATATGTTTTAAATAATCTTTTTAAAACAGTTATATTATCGTTATAATTCATTATAATTTTCCTAATAATAAATTTATAAAAATCAAAAAACCTAATAAGTTATTACTCTTAAAAATTGACAAACAAACTGTTCCATTTGATTTATCAAATTTATTAATTTGCATAATAATAAAATGTAAGGTCGGAATTATTAAAAAAGAAAAAAATAAGTAATTTAAATTCATGTAATTACCTAGAATTAAAAGCGATAGAGTAAAGACTGAGTAACAAAAAGATAAAAAAAGTTTAGCATTTTTTTTAAATTTAATTGAAGTTGATTTTACCCCTATAATTTCATCATCATTTATATCTTGAAATCCATATACTGTGTCGTATCCAAGTGTCCAAAATATGGCCCCAATATACAATATTAAAGGTGCAAAATTTAGATTTTCGTTTACAGAAGTCCAGCCAAGAAAAATTCCATAATTAAATGTTATACCGAGAAATAATTGCGGCCAGTAAGTAAACCTTTTCATAAAAGGATAAGAAAATGCAAGAGGCATTGAGCACAGAGCCAATACTATTGTAAAAAAGTTAAATTGAAGCAATACACAAAAAGCAACTAGACATAATATTACTGAGTATGCCAAACCAAGTTTTACTGAAATTTTTCCCGATGCTATAGGTCTTATTTTTGTTCTATCTACTTTTGCATCAATATCTTTATCTACTATATCATTAATTATACAACCTGCGGACCTCATTAACACAGAACCACAAAAAAAAAGAAATGCATATTTAAAAAAAATCCGTATATCTTCTGAAAAATCGAAACCTATTGTTAACCCCCAAAGACATGGCCAAAATAAAAGCATAAAACCAATAGGTTTTTTTGCTCTAGTAAGATCAATAAAGTGATTTATTTTTTCCATTAAAATTTACTTGTAAATAGCAAAGGGTAGAATCATAATCAAACTGATTCGTATGAATATTGATTATACTGTAACAGCACTCATGTTTCCTGCTATTCCACTACTAATGGGAGTCTATAGCAATAGGTTTCATACTCTAAGTAAATTAATTCGTGAGCTTCATGATGAGCACGTGTATGAAAAGCATGTCCCTCCAGAGTGGAAAAAACAGTTTTTAAATTTAAGTAATCGTATATCTATTTTGAGATGGACAATAATGTTTGGAGCTTTTGGTTTTTTATTCAATTTGTTGACAGTATTTGCTCTGTATTTAGATAAATTATTTTTAGCAAGAGTAATTTTTGGGTCTTGTTGCTTATCAATGATTATATCGATAATATTCTTCATAAGAGAAATACAAATATCAACTAATGCATTAAATCTTCATATGTCTGATATGGATGTAAAAATAGATTAATCTGGCACTATTATTGCTGGCCCAATAATTTTTCTTCCTTCTAAATCTTGGTGAGCAGTTACAACATCTTTAAGTGAATATTTTTTAAATATATTAATTTTTACTTTTTGTGTTTTGACCATATCAAAAAGTTTGTTTGCAGCTTCATCTAGCTCTTTTCTAGTAGCAGTATAATGGGCAATGCTTGGACGAGTTAAAAATAAACCTTTCGGTGCAATTAATTTTCCAACATCTAATGGATCAAGTTTTCCAGATGCATTTCCAAAAGATACAAACGTTCCTCTCATTTTAAGACATCCTAAAGATTTTTCCATAGTTACTTTTCCAACACCATC
>CACEMD010000001.1 GCA_902560625.1 uncultured Pelagibacteraceae bacterium | reverse complement strand
TCTTTTTAGATTTCTAGTATTTTGATAAGCAAAATATGGTCTGTCTACAGGTTCATCTATTGACGAATACCCTTTAAAGCATGTGAAACCATACTCTTTAAGATATGCGCCATTATAAATACTTCCATAAACACATATTGAGGGGTCTATTTTTTTCTCTTTAGATATTTTTAAAATATTATTTTCTAAGTTTTTTCTACTTAGTCCCCAATAATCCAATTCGAAGTTTTTTTGTATATTTGTAAAACGTGCAAAATTATTTAACCAAGTATATTGATAGGGATTTAATTTAAAATTTTCTGCAACAAAAATAAATATTACAAAAGAAGATATAATATAAAAAAATTTGTTATTAAATTTATAAATATTAAATAAAGAAATAATAAATATTAATGGAATTAGAAACATTATATGTCTCAATTCATCATAAATTGCTACTCTCATAAGAATTAATAGTAACAGTATAGATAAAAAAGTGATTAAAAGACTTAGGTAATACAACTTTGTTTTTTTATCGGCAAATAATTTATTTTCTAAGAAAGGAAAAAGTATAAAACCAAGTAATATTAGAATAGGCAATTTAAAAAATAGCCAAATAAAATAGTATTTATATGTTATATTTAACGAGTACATACAGTCCCCCAAAGTAAGTGTACACACAGCAAATTTATATTTACTAAACCATAAAAAACCATTTATTAGTTCTAGAGGATTTTTCCATAAAATTGGATTTAAGGAATATAAAAATAAAAAAAACAAACTCGAAAATAGTGCTAATATTTTAAAATTTTTAAGCAAGAATTGCGATAAATTTATTTTTTTTAAGTCAAGAGTTATGAATAATGAGATTAGGTACTGTATAAATATTAAAGCCCCTACTAATCTTATACTTATTAAAAAACATGTTAAAAAGGATAATAAAATAATTTTTTTGATATCAAATTTTTCATTTTCTAAATAATTTTCAAAAATAGATAAAGATAAATAGGTACAAATTAACCATAAAGATAATAATGGAATATCTTTTGTATTCATAAGAGCATGGCCAAAAAGATATGGATATAATAGATAAATAGTTGATCCTAAAATAGAAAAATAATAATTGTTTGAAATTTTAAAACAAATTTTATAAAAAAAAATTCCAGACAAAGTAAAAATCAAAAAAAAAGATATATGTCTAGATACTAAATATGCATATTCATCTGATATTTTGTTTATTTCGCCAACAAAATCAAAAGTTAAAAATTGAATTGGCTGAGTTAATAAATGAAATGCAATACCAAAATATCTATCTTTATAAACAAGCAATTCTTCATATCCATTATTATCAACGAAAAAACTTTTTATTGCTTTTATATTTACTTCCCATGTCCTTTGTTCATGAAATTCATCAAACGAAATAGCAGTGTTGATAGAAAGAATTATTCCGACAAATAAATATACTGTAAGTAAAGTATAAAAAATAATGTTTATGCGGTTATGCATGGCACTATTTTACATTTTTTTATAATTATTAAAACGACTTATCTTGAATAATACTCAATAACTAGATTTGGTTCCATAACAACTGGGTAAGGAACTTCCTCAAATTTTGGAATTCTTACAAATTTAACTTTCTTATTTTTTTCATCTAGCTGGATGTATTCCGGGATTTCTCTTTCTTTATTTGCTAAAGCTATATCTATTAAAGGCAATTGTTTTGATTTATCTCTGATCTCAACTGTATCTTCCTCTTTAAGTTGGTAACTAGATATATTTACTTTTTTTCCATTAACTTTTACATGTCCATGATTTATTAACTGTCTAGATGAAAAAATAGTATTTGAAAGTTTAGCTCTATAAATAACTGCATCTAATCTTCTTTCTAACAGACCTATTAAATTTTCAGCTGTATCACCTTTTTTCATTATAGCTTTTTTATATGTATTTCTAAATTGTCTCTCATTCATATTTCCATAATATGACTTTAATTTTTGTTTTGCTTGCAATTGAATTCCATAGTCAGAAGGTTTAGAAGATTTTGATGCGCCGTGCTGTCCTGGTGGATAAGCTCTAGTGTTAAAAGGACTTTTGGGTCTTCCCCAAAGGTTTACCTTAAGTCTTCTATCAACTTTATGTTTAGAGTTTAATCTTTTTGTCATTTAATAATTCGTTTTATAAACTTAAGCATAATTTTGTCAATCAACCTTTTTTTGCAAGATTTGCAAATACACTTGATAATATGCGCGTTTCTTTTTCTGAAAGTTCCATTTTATAAAAAATGTTTTTAAGATTTTCTAACATAATGGGTTTCTTTTCACTTTGTCCAAAAAAATTTTTACTTTCTAATTTCTGTATACATAAATTTACCATGGACTGGATTTCTTTCTTTGAAGCTGATCTGACTTTTTTTGATTTTTTATATCTTATTTTTTTTAATTTAATTAAACTCGAAACTATATGAGCTACAATAATTACACTATGTGATAAATTAAGCGACTTAAAATTGGGATTTGAGGGTATTTGCATAGTGCAGTTAGCATATATTATTTCACTATTTGAAAGACCAGATGCTTCTGATCCAAAAAGAAAACCTATTCTCCTGTTAAAATCTAATTTAGATAAATCACTTAAGTCAATATGTTTAATATTTTTGTTGCGAAATCTTGCTGATGTAGCGACAAGATAATCAATTTTTTTAATTGAGGACTCTAAATTTTCAAAAACTTTACAATTTTTAATAATTTCATTAGCTCCAACAGATGTTGCAATAATTTTATCATTTGGAAATACAGGTTTTGGATTAATTACTAATAATTTATTAAAATTAAAATTTTTAATAGCTCTAGCACAAGCTCCTATATTTTCAGATAGTTGTGGTTTGTTTAGAATAAATGAAATATTTGAGAAAGACATTAACTACTCGCAGGAGCATTATCCTTAAATAGTTTATAGTCCAAACTATCTATTAAAGCTTTAAATGATGCATCAATAATGTTTGCTGACACCCCAATTGTAAACCAATTTTTACCCTCTGAGTCAGTGCTTTCAATTGACACTCTCGTAACTGCCTCTGTTCCTGTATTTAAAATTCTTACTTTATAATCTACCAATTTTAAGTCTTTTAAATATTTGGAGTATTTGCCAATTTTGTCTACATTTTTTCTTATTGCATTGTCTAAAGCATGTACGGGTCCATTTCCCTCTCCTTCACAGACAATTTTTTCACCGTCAACCTCTAGATTTGCTTTTGCTCTTGATATAATATTTTCTTTATCATCCTTAGTAACTGAAACATCGTATTCTTTAATTGAAATATATCTTGGAATTTCACCCATTGCTCTTCTAGCTAATAATTCAAATGATGCGTCAGCACCATCATAACTATAACCAATGAATTCTCTATCCTTAACTTCCTCTAAAAGTTTTTTAATTTTTTCATCGTTTTCTTGAATTTCGATTCCTATAGTCTTAAGTCTTGATAAAATATTTGATCTACCTGACTGATCCGAAACAACAATATTTCTTGTATTACCAACCTCTGCTGGATTAATATGTTCATAGGTTTTTGGATCTTTTTGCACAGCTGACACATGTAAGCCCCCTTTGTGAGAAAAAGCAGCTGCTCCAACATAAGGCAGATGTTTGTTTGGTTTTCTATTTAGGATTTCATCTAACAACCTAGAGCATTGAGTTATATTTTTAATGTTTTTTTCTTTTATGCTAATTTCGAATGAGTCATGAAATTCTTTTTTAAGATAAAATGTTGGTATTAATGACATCAAATTAGCATTTCCACATCTCTCTCCTAGTCCATTAATTGTTCCTTGAACTTGTCTAGCTCCAGATAAAACTGCTGCAATAGAGTTAGCAACCGCATTACCTGTATCATTGTGTGCATGAATTCCTAAATTATTCCCAGGTACATGTTCTGAAACTTCTTTTACAATTTTTGAAACCTCATGTGGTAAAGTTCCACCATTAGTGTCGCATAAAATAATCCATCTCGCTCCATTATCATAGGCTGCCTTTATACACTTCAATGCGTATTTTGGATTTGCTTTATAACCATCAAAAAAATGTTCTGCATCAAACATAAATTCTTTTTTATTTTTGACAAAATGTTTGGTTGTTTCACTTATATTTTCTAAGTTTTCTTCATTTGTAATTCCTAAAGCTACGTCAACATGAAAATCCCAAGATTTACCAACTAAACAAACGGAATTAGTATTAGAATTTAAAATTGCAGATAAGCCTGGATCATTTTCAGCACTTCGTCCTGATTTTTTGGTCATACCAAATGCTGTGAAGCTTGAATTTTTAAGTTTAAGTTTTTTTTGAAAAAATTGTGTATCTGTTGGATTTGCACCTGGCCAACCTCCTTCGATATAATCTACCCCCAGATTATCTAATGCATGAGCAATCTTGATCTTTTCATCTAATGAAAAATGTACACCTTGGGTTTGGGCTCCATCTCTAAGTGTAGTATCGAATATATACAGTTTTTCTTTGCTCATTTAATTTTCCAAATTGTTTTACCATCTTTATCTTCAATTAAAACACCTTTATCTAATAATTCATTTCGTATTTCATCAGCTAATTTATAATTCTTTTCTTCCCTTGCTTTATTCCTCTTATCTATCATTTGTAAAATTTCTTCATCGGTTAAAATTAACTTTTCTTTTTTAAAACTATTCCATTGATCTTTAGTTTCATTTAGCAATCCAATAAAATTACATGCTGTTGTAAAAATTTCCTTATCAGATGTGTCTCCGTCTTTAGCTTTTTCATAAAGCTTATGTAATACTGCAATATATCCTGGTGTATTTAAATCGTCATATAATGGTTTTAGATCATCATCTTTAATTAATATTTTTTTATTTACAGATACATAACTACCATACCATTTATCGAGCGTTTTATAACACTCATCCATTAGTTTATCATTCCAGTCTAGTGGTTGGCTGTAATGAGCACTTATCAAAGCAAGTCTCAAAACTTGTCCATTAAATTTTTTTTTAAAATCTTTTATTTTTAAAATATTTCCTTGGGATTTTGCCATTTTTTCTTTTGATATAGTTATGAATCCATTATGTATCCAATAATTTGCAAAGTTTTTGGTTTTATTAGCACATACTGATTGAGCAATTTCATTTTCGTGATGTGGAAACATTAAATCTCTGCCTCCACCATGTATATCAAAAGTATTACCTAAATATTTTTTTGCCATAACCGAACATTCTAAATGCCAACCAGGTCTCCCTTTACCCCACGGTGAATCCCAGGAAGGTTCGTCGTTGTTCGATGGTTTCCATAATACAAAATCCTCTGGATTTGATTTATTTTCTGAAACTTCTACTCTTGAGCCTGCTATTAAATCTTCTAAATTTTTATTTGATAGTTTTCCGTACTCTTTGTATTCTCTAACCTTAAAGTAAATATTTTTTTCATTTTCGTAAGCAAAACCATTTTTTAATAATTCCTTTATCATTTCAATCATTAGGTTTATATTTTCAGTAGCTCTTGGTTCATGTGTTGGGGCTTCACAATTTAAATAAGCACAATCATCGTGAAAATTTTTTGAAATTTTATTCGTTAAATCTGATATAGAAATTTTCTTTTCTACCGAGGCTTTAATTATTTTATCGTCAACATCAGTAATATTTCTAACATAAGTTACAGACTTTTTTCCGTATTTACATTTTAGAACTTTGAATAATAAATCGAATACAACCAGTGGTCTTGCATTTCCAATATGTGGGTCATCATATACAGTGGGACCACATACATACATTCCAATTTTACCTTCATTCATTGGAACAAATTTTTCCTTTTTACCACCGAGGGTATTTGATAAAAATATATCTTTATTCATTATTCTAGGAATATACCTTAATTACAGATTTGTGAATCGAATTGATTAGTTGGGAATCTTGCATACTGGAATGGGTTCCATTTTATGCAAATTTGCTTTTCTTATTTGTAAATATTTATCTCTATTAGATGAGTTTTCATTAATCATTGCTTCTTCTAGTTCTTTATATGAAAGTCCTAATTGACCTTCATCTGTCCTACCATCATCCCAAAGTCCATCGGTTGGTGGAGCGTCAATAATTTCTTTTAGAATTTTTAATTCCTTACCAAGTTCCCAAACTTCTGTTTTGTTACAGTCCGCTATTGGAGAAATATCTACACCTCCATCACCATATTTAGTATAAAATCCAACTCCAAAATCTTCAACTTTATTACCAGTTCCTACAACAATACCATGATTTGCTGCAGCAACTTGATACAAGGTTGTCATTCTAAGTCTTGCTCTAGAGTTAGCCATTCCATGCTCGTTATCAAATTCTGATAAAGAGCTTTTAAATGAAGTAAATAATGAGTCTAATTCAATAGTATGACCTTGGACATTTTGAAAGTTTTTTTTCAACCATTCTTGGTGTTTTAAACTCAAATCATGTTGAGTAGATTTTTGCTTTATTGGCATTGATAAAACTATAGTTTTCATGCCTGTAAGAGCACAAAGTGTACTAGAAACTGAGGAGTCTATTCCACCAGAAATACCAATTACTAAAGATTTAGCCTTAACAGGCATTGAATTTACATAATTCAATATCCACTTGCTTATGTGTTTTACTTTTTCACTCGAATCCATATTAAATTATTTAATTATAACAATTAATTTTTCAATTGCTTAAGATGCCGCCCTAATTCCGTTTTTAGCATAATTAGAGTTCTTTTTAATCTCATCAGAAATTAAAAACGCAAGCTCTAGAGCTTGGTCAGCATTTAATCTTGGGTCGCAATGAGTATGGTATCTACTTGAAAGATCTGCCTCAGAAATATTTTTAGCACCACCTGTGCATTCTGTCACATTTTGACCGGTCATTTCAATATGTAAACCTCCGGCATAAGAACCTTCACTTTGATGTACTTCAAATACATTTTTGACTTCCTTAACAACATTATTAAAAGGTCTAGTTTTAAAACCTGTTGTTGAAACTAGAGTATTTCCATGCATTGGATCACATGACCACAAAACATTGATACCCTCTTTTTTGATACCTCTTATTAATTTGGGTAAAAACTTATCGACTTTATCGTGCCCATATCTTGAGATCAAAGTAATCTTACCTTTTTCATTTTTAGGGTTAATTTTTTCACAAATTCTTGCAATTTCATCAGCTTTAGAAGTTGGTCCACATTTTATGCCAATTGGATTTTCAATACCTCTACAAAATTCAACATGACCACCATCAATTTGTCTTGTTCTATCTCCTATCCACACAAAATGGGCTGAGGTATCATGATATTCGCCAGTAGTAGAGTCTACTCTTGTCATGCTTTCCTCAAAAGGAAGATGAAGGGCTTCGTGTGAAGTCCAAAAGTTTACGGTATATAATCTTCTATTAAATTCAGGTGTTATTCCACATGCCTCCATAAATGCTAAAGCATCAGCAATTTTATCTTCTAGCTCTTTGAACTTTTTTGCTTGCGGGCTAGTTTTAATATATCCCAAATTCCATAAATGTACTTTTTTTAGATCTGCAAAACCTCCATTTGAAAAAGCTCTTAATAAATTTAATGTTGATGCAGATTGAGAATATGCTCTAAATAATCTTTTTGGATCTGGTCTTCTAGATTTTTCGTCAAACTCAATAGCATTAATATTATCACCTAGATAGCTTGGAAGTTCTTTGTCACCTTGTTTTTCAGTAGGCGCACTTCTAGGTTTAGAAAATTGGCCAGCAATTCTACCAAGTTTAACTACAGGTAATGATGCAGAGTACGTTAACACAAGTGACATTTGTAAAATTACTTTAAATGTATCTCTTATATTATCAGGATGAAATTCAGCAAAACTCTCTGCACAATCTCCTCCTTGTAACAAGAAAGCTTTTCCATCAACCACATTTGCTAATTGTTCTTTTAGATGTCTCGTTTCTCCAGCAAATACTAAAGGTGGAGATGATTTTAATTTATTCAAAACCATGTTTAACTGTTTTTCATCATCGTAACTTGGGATGTGTTTAACAGGGTACTTTCTCCAACTATTTGTTTTCCAATTTTTCATATACAACTTAAGAGTGTTCTAACAGACTTTTTTGATTATTCAACAGTAACAGATTTTGCCAAATTTCTTGGTTTATCGATGTCGCAATTCTTTAATAAAGCAACATGATAAGCCAAAAACTGTATAGGTATTGTTAAAAGAAATGAATTAATTGAGAAATTTGTTTTTGGTATTTGAAATTTAAATCTGATATTTTCACTCATTGTTTCAGAAGTATCATCTGTGATCATTAAAACCTTACCACCTCTAGCAATAACTTCTTGCATATTGGAAATAGTTTTTTCATAAAATCTATCTTTAGGAGCAAGAACAATAACTGGCATACCATCCTCTATTAGAGCTAGAGGTCCATGTTTCATTTCTCCAGCAGCGTAACCTTCTGCGTGTATATATGATAACTCTTTTAATTTAAGAGCACCTTCCATCGCTATAGGGAAAGATAAACCTCTACCTAAATACATAGTTCCTTTTGCTTTTATAAAATCCCTTGCTATTTCTTGAATATCTTTTTGTTTATTGAGTGTTTCTTCAATTAAATCAGGAATATTTCTTAAATCTAAAATTAATTTTGAATATTCTTCAGATGATATATCTTTTCTATCAATTGCGATTTTTAGAGTTAACAAATATAGAACAGTTAATTGTCCAATAAATGCTTTTGTAGAAGCAACTCCTATTTCTGGGCCTGCGTGTATAGGTAAAACAAGGTCAGAATTTCTTGCTATTGAACTTTCTAATACATTAACTATTCCACATGTTTTTAAATTATTTTTTTTGCATTTTTCTAAAGCAGCAAGCGTGTCTGCAGTTTCTCCAGATTGAGATACAAAAATATAAAGATCATTAGGATCTAATTTTATTTTTCTATATCTAAATTCTGATGCGATATCTGCATCTACATCTAATGATGTAAATTCCTCTATCCAATATTTAGCCATTAGACACGAATGATAAGCTGTACCGCAGCCTATTAATCTAATTTTTCGTATTTTTTTAGCTTCTAAAGGTAAGTTTAAAATATTAATTTCATTTTTAGATGTATTTAAATATTCATTAATACATTTTTTTGTTGTGTGTGATTGTTCATTGATTTCTTTGGACATAAAATCTCTAAAATCACCTTTTTCAGCAGTATTATCTTCATAAGATAATTCAAAAATTTCTTTATTAATTTTTTTTTTATCTGAATTATAAAATTCAACTTTCTCTTTGTATAGAATACAAAAATTACCATCATCAAGATAAGATATTTTATTAGTCATAGATTTAAGTGCATAAGAATCAGAACCAATAAAATTTTCATTGTGTCCATAACCAACAGCAAGAGGGCTTCCTCTTCTTGCTCCAACTACTAAATTATTATAGTCCTTGAAGATAATACCTAAAGCAAAACTACCTTCTAATTTTTTTAAAGTTTTATGAATACAGTTTATCAAGTCATTTTGCTTTAAAAAATCTGTTAGCATAATTGTTATTACTTCAGTGTCTGTTTGTGATTTAAATGAATATCCTTTTTCTTGATATTCTTTCCTCAAAGCGTCCGAATTTTCAATTATTCCATTATGAACTACTGAAACAACTTCTGATGAATGTGGATGAGCATTGACTTGATTGGGAACCCCATGAGTTGCCCACCTAACATGACCAATCCCAAGATCTCCTGGGGATGGATTTTGAAAAAGAATCTTTTCAAGATTATCTACCCTACCCGAGCATTTTTGTTCTTTAATTTGACCTTTGATTAAAGTTGAAATTCCAGCTGAGTCGTAGCCACGATATTCTAATTTCTTTAATGCACTTATAATACTCGCTGATACTGACTTATTACTGACAATTCCTACAATTCCGCACATTATTTTTTTCTCTTATAATTTTTTATCTCTACTTGCTCTGATCTAGTTAAGGCTAAAGATTTTTTTTTAACATTTTTTGTTATAACTGAACCAGCCCCGATTATACTATTTTCATTAATTGTTAATGGTGCAACTAATGATGAATTAGAGCCTATAAAAACTTTATTTTTTATTTTTGTTCTATTTTTCTTTCTTCCATCATAATTACAAGTAATTGTACCTGCACCTATATTTACTTTTTCACCTAGACTTGAGTCACCTATATATGATAGATGATTTACTTTAGAATTTCTTCCAATAGTACTTTTTTTTACCTCAACAAAATTTCCTACTCTAGATCCAGATTTAAGAATTGCTCCTGGTCTTAGTCTTGCATAAGGACCAATACTGACATTATTTTCAATCTTAACTTTTTCTAAATGAGAAAAAGAATGAATCTTTACATTATTTTGAATTTTAACCTTTTCACCAATCACTACATATGGATCTATAGTCACATTTTTTCCTATTTTTGTATCCTTAGAAAAAAAAACAGTTTCAGGAGCAAGCATCTTAACTCCTTTTTTTGTAAATTTTTTTCTTAAATTAACTTGTAAATTTAATTGTTTCATTTATTAAGATTTCTTATAGTTAAGTAATAATGATCTTTAAGTCACAAATTATTTCTTATTAATACTTTTAAAATGAATCAAAAATTTACGATTATATTCGATTTAGATGGAACTTTAATAGATACAGCGCCTGATCTTATGAATGCTCATAATTTTGTAATGAGAAAATTTGGATACGAAACAAAAACAACAAAAGATATTAGAAATTTGGTTGGTAAGGGTGCTGGATCATTAATTGGTAGATCTGTTTGGGGACAAGCAAAAAAAGAATTTGGTAAAGTTAATAATGACCAAACGAAAAAAGAAATGACAAGTGAGTTTATCAAATATTATGCAAATAACATTGCTAATGAAAGTAAATTAATTAATGGAGTTTTGGAGTTTTTAGAGTGGTGTAAAAAAGAAAACATATCAATGGGTATCTGTACAAATAAACAAGACTATCTAGCTGTTGATCTGTTGAAAAAAATAAATGTATATAATTATTTTGAGTATGTAGCTGGCAGTAATACTTTTGATTACTGCAAACCAGATGCAAGACACTTGACAAATGTTGTCGACATTATGCAAGGTAACATTAAAAAATGCATTATGATTGGTGATAGTGAAACAGATTCAGATACTGCTAAAAATGCTGGAATTCCTTTTATTCTACTAGAGGATGGATATACGGAAAAGAAAGTTAGCGATATTCCTCACGATCATTTAATAAAGGATTTTATTGGAATTGAAAAAATTGTTTCATCATACTTAAATGATTAACTTTGATATTTTATTTGCACTAATTAGTTTTTATTTTGTTATGTACGTCACGCCAGGACCTAATAATGCTATGGTTTTAACTTCAGGAATTAAATTTGGTTTTTTTAAATCAATTCCACATATGTCTGGAATTACAATAGGTCATGTTTTACAACTTATTCTTGTTTGTTTTGGTCTTGGAAAAATATTTCAAATTTTTCCTCAACTTCAGAATATTTTAAAAATTCTTTGTAGCTTGTATCTTTTATATCTTGGATATCAAATAATAGGATCATTTAGTAAAATAAAAGTTGACGATGGTAGACCTCTTAAATTTTATGAAGCTGCGTTATTTCAAATTGTGAACCCTAAAGCTTGGACTATATCAAGTATGGCTGCATCTGGTTTTTTACCTAAAGATGGAAATCTTATAGTCTCAATTATATTCATATCAATTGTTGCACTAATAATATGTCCATTGTCTATATCACCATGGGCTGCTTTTGGATCAGCAATAAGAAATATTGTTAAGAATAATAAGATAAAAGCTCTAATTGAGTATTTTTTAGCAATTTTACTTTTGATAACTGCAATTATTATTGTATTACAGTAAGAATATTTTTTAGGAGATGTTTTGATTATTCATAAAGTAAAAGTTTATCCATCAAAAATAAATTTGCCAAAAAAAAATCAACTGGCATGGAAAATAGCTGAAATTTCTAGCGACAACTCAAAACTTAACAAAAAATCTGTGGATATGGTGATTAACAGGATAATTGATAACGCCTCTGTAGCTATAGCGTCGTTGAATAGAAAAGCTGTAATTTCATCAAGAGAGATGGCTTTAAAACATTTTAGAAAAAATGGTGCTAATTTATTTGGAGTTAATAAAAAAATTAAAGTTGATTGTGAATGGGCCGCCTGGTCAAATGGAACTGCTGTAAGAGAATTGGATTTTCATGATACGTTTTTAGCAGCAGATTACAGTCATCCAGGAGATAATATTCCTCCCCTATTAGCTGTAGCTCAACAGAAAAAGATAAGTGGTATTAATCTTATAAAAGGAATTTTAACAGCTTACGAAGTTCAAGTTAGCCTTGTTAAAGGTATTTGTCTTCATAAACATAAGATAGATCATATAGCTCACCTTGGCCCAAGTGTTGCAGCAGGGATTGGCACAATGCTAAAATTAAAAACTGAAACAATTTATCAAGCGGTTCAACAAGCATTACATACTACGATTTCTACAAGGCAATCCAGAAAAGGTGAAATATCAAGCTGGAAAGCTTTTGCACCTGCACACGCTGGTAAGTTAGCAATTGAAGCAGTAGATAGAGCAATGAGAGGAGAAGGTGCACCTAGTCCAATTTACGAAGGCGAAGATAGTATCATAGCTAGAATTTTAGGTGGAAAAAAAGCCTTATATAAAATTCCTTTACCAAAAAAAGGTGAGGAAAAAAAAGCCATTCTAGAAACGTATACAAAAGAATATTCTGCAGAATATCAAGCTCAAGCACTTATAGATATTGCAAAAAAATTACATAAGAAAATATATAATTTAAATGAAATTAAAAAAATTGACATTTACACAAGTCATCATACTCATTATGTAATTGGAACTGGAGCTAATGATCCACAAAAAATGGATCCTAATGCAAGTAGAGAAACACTAGACCATTCAATTATGTATATTTTTGCAGTTGCATTAGAAGATGCGGATTGGCATCATGAGAAATCTTACACCAAGAAGAGAGCAAATAAAAAAAGTACAATTAAAATATGGAATTCAATTAAAACGCATGAAGATAGAAAATGGACTAAAAAGTATCATGATCCAAATCCTAAAAATAAATCTTTTGGAGCAAAAGTTATTGTTACACTTAAAAATGGAAGAAAAGTTATAGAACAGTTAGATAGAGCTGATGCACATCCATATGGTTCAAGACCCTTTAAAAGAGCAAATTATATAAAAAAGTTTTTAACTCTTACAGATAAAATCATATCAAAAAAAGAGAGCGATAGATTTTTAAACAGTGTACAAAACTTGTTTAAACTTAAGCCGGGACAATTAAATAAATTAAATATTGATATAAATAAATCAAAATTATTTAAAAATAATAAAAAGGGAATTTTTTAATGCATTTTATACAAAAAGAACCTAAAGAAAAAAGAGTATCTCTTGTTCAAAAATTAAAATCTAATAAAATTTTAAGAGTACCTGGTGCTTATAATCCATTAACTGCGAAAGTAATTGAAGAAATTGGATATGATGCTGTTTATGTTTCAGGTGGCGTTATGGCGAATGATTTAGGATTTCCAGATATTGGTTTAACAACATTAGAAGATGTAAGCACAAGATCATATTTAATTTCTCGAGTAACTAATTTACCTACCATAGTTGACATAGATACTGGTTTTAAATCCTGTGAAAAAACTATACAGACTTTTGAAGAGTTTGGAGTTGCAGCTGTTCACCTAGAAGATCAAATTGAACGGAAAAGATGTGGTCACTTAGGTAATAAAGAATTAATTTCCACAGATGAAATGGTAAAAAAAATCAAAGAATGTGTTTTGGCAAAAAAAGATGAAAATTTTAAAATTATTGCTAGATCAGATGCTAAGGCTGTTGAAGGTATAGAGAAAATGATAGATAGGTGTAAAGCGTATATAGATGCCGGTGCCGAAATAATTTTTCCAGAAGCTTTAGAAAATGAGAAAGAATTTGAAACCGTTAGAAAAGCTCTAAATTCTTATTTGTTAGCTAATATGACAGAGTTTGGAAAGACAAAATTACTAAATTACAAAGATCTAGAAAATTTAGGTTATAATATAGTAATTTATCCTGTTACTACACAAAGATTGGCTATGAAAAGTGTAGAAGATGGATTGAGAGACATTTTTAAGGATGGACACCAAAATAATATTATAGATAAGATGCAAACTCGAAAAAGATTGTACGAAATAGTTGAGTATGAAAAATACAATGCTCTAGATGAAAAAATTTATAATTTTAGTACAGAGGGTCATGAATAATAATGAGTGAGGATATTAAAAAAGGACTAATGGGCGTTACTGTTGATGAAACAGGAATTTCTAAAGTCATGCCTGAAATTAATTCACTAACTTATAGAGGTTATGCTGCACAAGATCTTTGTGCAAAATGTAAATTTGAAGAAGTTGCATATTTAATATTAAACGGTGAACTGCCAAATAAAAAACAATTAAAAGAATTTGAAAAACAAGAAAGAAATGAGAGAAAACTATCTAAAACTTTATTACAGGATATAAAAAATTTTCCAAAAAAAGCTCACCCTATGGATGTTGCGAGAACAGCAGTGAGTATAATGGGTCTTGAAGATAAAGAGACGAAAAATAATTCACCAAAAGCAAATATGAGAAAAGTTATGAGAATTTTTGCAAAAACTCCTGTAGCCTTAGCTGCTTTTTATAGATCAAGAAAAGGAAAAAAAATTATTCCCCCAAAGAATAAGCTTTCATTCTCAGAAAATTTCTTTCATATGTGCTTTGGTAAAGTTCCAAATAAAGACATAGTAAAAGCTTTTGATGTTTCTTTAATTTTGTATGCAGAGCATAGTTTTAATGTATCTACATTTACAGCAAGAACTATAACCAGTAGTTTGTCAGATATTCATGGTGCTATTACAGGTGCTATTGCTAGTTTAAAGGGGCCACTACACGGTGGTGCAAATGAAGAAGTAATGCATATGATGAACAAAATAAAGAAACCCGAGAATGCTCTTAAATGGATAAATAAAGCTCTAGATAATAAAGATGTTGTTATGGGTTTTGGGCATAGAGTTTACAAAAGTGGAGACTCAAGAGTCCCTACTATGAGAAAATATTTTGGAAAAGTAGCAGAAATTAAAAAAGATAAAAAATTTGAAAAAATTTATGACATTGTAGAAAAAGTAATGATCGATAGAAAAAATATACATCCAAATGTAGATTATCCAACAGGACCTACTTACCATTTAATGGGCTTTGATACTGATTTTTTTACGCCAATATTTGTTATATCAAGAATCACCGGCTGGTCTGCTCATGTAATAGAGCAACTTTCTACTAATAAATTGATTAGGCCGCTTGCTGCTTATAATGGAAGTTCTTACCGAAAAGTTTCTGAAATTTCTAAGAGATAAGGTCTATTTTTTTACTGCTAACATATTTTCCTCATCAATTTTTGAGATTTTATAGCTATTTTTTTCGAATTTATTTATTATTTCTTTAAGTTTATCTCCTGTCTGAAATACTCCATCAAAATGCTTATATTCAAATAAAATATTAGAAATTTTAATTTTTTGTAGGTTAATATCTTTTAAAATTTCATATTCACTACCCTCTATATCAATAATCATCTTTTCAATTTCAGATATTTTGTGTTTTTTTATAATATCTTCAAAAGTTAAGCAGTCTATTTGAATGATTTCAATATCAACTTCCTCAATTTTAAATCTTTTTGATTTATGATTTAAGAGGTGGTTTTTATCAAATGAACCTATGCCGCTTGCCCAATGTTTCCCTAATTTAGAGATAGACTCACTTTTTACAAAATAAAAATTTCTTTTTTCTGTCTTATTGGCAACTGCTATTGGTTCAATTATAACATTTGTAAAATCTTTTAAATTCTCTTTAATTGCATTAACATTAGCTGGCACAGGTTCAATTAATAAAATCGGTTTTTCTCTAAATTTCTCAATTTCATCTCTAGTATGGTTTGTTGTGTGTGCACCTAAAACTACCAAACCAAATTTTTTCATTTGATACTAGATCAAATTAACTAAACGCTTCAGTCCAAGAGCCTTGTGTTGATGCTTTTGAGTATTCAGTTGCTCTACCTTCAAAGAAATTCATATGTTCAACAGCATTTAACATCGTATCTAACCAAGTTAATGGGTTTTTTTGAACATTGTATATTGGTTCTAAACCTAATTGTGTTAAACGTCTATTTGCAATAAATCTTATATATTCTTTTACTTCTTTACCAGTTAAACCTTCCATAGGTCCCATTTCAAAAGCAAGATCTATAAAGGCATCCTCATGCTCAATAATTGTTCTGCAAGCATCATAAAGTTCTTTCTTTAGTTTTGGAGTCCAGATTTCAGGATTTTCCTTAATAAAATCTTTAAACAATCTAATCATAGAATTACAATGCAAAGTTTCATCTCTAACGGACCAAGTTACTATCTGGCCCATACCTTTCATTTTATTATGTCTTGGGAAGTTTAGTAAAATTGCAAAGCTTGCAAATAATTGGAGGCCTTCTGTGAAGGCGCTAAACACCGCAACAGTTTTTGCTATATCTTCTTTCGAATTAACATTAAAATTTTGCATGTAATCATATTTATCTTTCATTTCTTTGTACTTCATAAAAGCTGAATATTCAGACTCTGGCATTCCTATTGTATCTAATAAATGAGAATATGCAGCAATGTGAACCGTCTCCATTGCAGCAAAAGCTGTCATCATCATTAATACTTCTGTTGGTTTGAATACAGTCGTATAATGTCTTAAATAACAATTATTAACTTCAACATCAGCTTGAGTAAAAAATCTAAAAATTTGAGTTAATAGGTTTTTTTCGGATTGTGTTAAGTTTTTTTGCCAATCTCTTACATCATCTCCAAGTGGAACCTCTTCTGGTAACCAATGAATTCTTTGTTGGGTTAACCAAGCATCATAACACCATGGGTACCTGAAAGGTTTGTAAACTGGGTTCTCTACAAGTAATCCCATTTTTTTAGGTTGAATTATTTCTGAATTAATTTTTTTTGCTACTGACATGATAAACACTCCTCGTATTCTGTTTCGTTAGTTTGATTTTTATTAGATTTATAAACATTGGACATAATATCGGTTGAATTCGCATCATTTATATTTTCAGCCCTCTGTATTGATTTAGACCTGCAATAATAAAGACTCTTCAAACCCTTCTTCCAAGCCTGGAAATGGATTTGATGTAGATCTCTTTTATGAACATCTGCTGGTAAAAATAAGTTAATTGATTGTGCCTGTGAAATATGTGGTGTTCTATCAGCACTTAAATCAACAAGCCATCTTTGGTCTAGTTCAAAAGCTGTTTTGAAAACATCTTTTTCTTCTTGAGTTAAGAAATCTAAATGCGAAACTGATCCCTGATTTGTAGTAATGGTTGACCAAATCTCATCATTATCCTTATTGTACTTTTCCAATAATTTTTTAAGGTATTTATTTCTTACATTAAAAGATCCAGAAAGTGTTTTGTGCGTATAACTATTTGCTGCAATAGGTTCAACACCTGGTGATGTACCACCACAAATTATTGAAATAGATGCTGTTGGAGCAATTGCTGTTTTATTAGAAAATCGTTCTTGAATACCATAGTCTGCTGCATCTGGGCATGGACCTCTTTCTTCAGCTAAATCTTTTGAAGCCTGATCAACATTCTTATGAATATGTTTAAATATTTTTTGGTTCCATACTTTGCTCATTACTGATTCAAGTGGAATCATTTTCTTTTGAAAATAAGAATGTAAACCCATAACTCCAAGACCAACGCTTCTTTCTTTTATTGCTGAATAAGTAGCATCTGAAAATTCTTCTGGAGCATTTTCTATAAAATCAGATAAGACGTTATCTAAAAATCTCATTACATCTGGTATGAAATTTTCATCATCTTTCCATTCATCATACTTTTCAACATTTAAAGAAGATAAACAACAAACTGCTGTTCTATCTCTACCTTCTTTATCCACTCCAGTTGGTAAAGTTATTTCACTACATAAATTAGAAGTTTTAACTGTTAAACCAGCAAGTTTGTGATGTTGTGGAATCATTCTATTAACAGTATCAATAAATATTATATATGGTTCACCTGTTTCTATTCTTGCAGTTAATAGTCTAATCCACAAATTTCTTGCTGAAACAGTTCCTTGCACTGCTTTATCCTTAGGGCTTTTTAAAGCCCATTGTTCATCCATTTCAACAGCTCTCATAAAAGCATCTGAAACTAAAACTCCATGGTGGAGGTTTAAAGCTTTTCTGTTTGGATCCCCTCCAGTTGGTCTTCTCATTTCAATGAACTCCTCAATTTCAGGATGATCAATTGGTAGATAGCATGCTGCAGAACCTCTTCTAAGAGAACCTTGGCTTATCGCCATTGTTAATGAATCCATAACCTTAATGAATGGAATTATTCCTGAAGTCTTTCCGACTCTTCCTATCTTTTCACCTATAGATCTGAGATTGCCCCAATAACTTCCAATGCCTCCTCCTCTTGCAGCAAGCCAAACATTTTCACTCCATAAATCTAAAATTCCATTTAAGCTGTCACCAGCTTCATTTAAGAAACATGATATAGGGAGTCCTCTGCTTGTTCCTCCATTCGACAAAACTGGGGTAGCAGGCATAAACCATAAGTTGCTTATGTAGTTATAAATTCTTTGGCCATGAAGATTATCATCAGAATAATGACTTGCTACTCTAGCAAATAAATCTTGGTAAGATTCGTTTTCTCCAAGATATCTGTCGCTTAGAGTTGCTTTACCGAAATCAGTTAAATTAGAATCTCTACTTCTATCAATTTTGATTGTTATGCCCTTCGAGTTCTGAAAAAGCTCAGTATCATTATTTAGTGAGAATAAATCTGGCCGTTTATCAATGCTTTTCTCCTTTATAGATGGTGAAAATTCAGAGACAGCTTTCTTTATGGCCTGAGATAAGACTTTATTCATTTAACTCCTTTTAATAGCTTTCTTTGTAAAACAACTATATGTTGTATGTAGATCTTCTAAATATACTATATAAATTATAAATCAATAGAACATTTGTAGAACATTAATAAAAAATATCAATAAAAAAATGAAAAAAAATGTACATATATTCACATGTCTAATTCAATAAAAATTGACCCTCTTGGTTTCAGGGAATATGACGCGAGATGGTTGTATCCAGAGAAAATAAACTTAGAGGGGATAAAAGATGTCGGAAAAGGTTTTGGAACCCAAATAACCAATAAAATAAAAAATCCAAGAGTTACTGTGGGACACGATTATAGATCTTACAGTGAAAAGATTAAAAAAAGCTTTATTGAGGGCTTGATATCAACTGGATGTAATGTTGAAGACATTGGTTTGTGTCTTTCGCCAACAATATATTTCTCACAATTTAAACTAAATACCGATGCCGTAGCAATGGTTACAGCAAGTCATAACGAAAATGGATGGACAGGAATCAAAATGGGCATTCAAAAAGGTTTAACTCATTGCAAAGAAGAAATGACAGAGCTTAAAGAAATAGTTTTGAAACAAAAATTTAATTTAGGAGAGGGATCTAGAAAAGAAATAAAAGATTTTAATAAAATTTATATAAGTGAATTGTCCAAAAATAAAATTAAGAATAAAATAAAAGTAGTTGTAGCTTGTGGAAATGGAACAGCTGGAATATTCGCTCCAGTAATTTTAAAATCTATAGGCTGTGAAGTAATTGAATTAGATTGTAATCTAGATTATACATTTCCAAAATATAATCCCAATCCAGAAGATATGAAAATGTTACATGAAATATCAAAATGTGTAAAAAATAATAGTGCAGACGTTGGATTTGGGTTTGATGGAGATGGGGATCGTGTAGGAGTAATAGATAATAAAGGGAACGAAATTTTTGCTGATAAGATAGGTCTTTTAATAGCAAGACATATTTCAAAATCTAATAAAAATTCAAAATTTATTGTTGATGTAAAATCGACAGGATTGTTTGAAATAGATAAGGTTTTAAAAGAAAATAATTGTAAAACTATATATTGGAAAACTGGTCACTCTTATATCAAAAGAAAAGTTAATGAAGAGTCAGCAATAGCAGGATTTGAAAAAAGTGGTCATTTCTTTTTTAACAAACCTCTAGGATACGGTTTTGATGATGGAATCAATTCAGCTATTCAAGTATGTCACCTTTTAGATAATGAAAATAAAAAAATCGTAGAACTTATTAATGAAATTCCCAAAACATTTCAAAGTCCAACGATGGGACCTTATTGCAAAGATGAGGAAAAATACAAACTAATTGATGATTTAATTTTAAAAATTAAAAAGATTAAAGATGCTGATGAAACAATCGATGGATTAAAAATTAAAAATATTCTTACTGTTAATGGTATAAGATTTACACTTGAAGATGAATCATGGGGTCTTATCAGAGCATCTTCAAATAAACCATCTTTAGTTATAGTTACAGAAAGTCCAACTTCAGACTCTAGAAAAAAAGAGATTTTTTATTTCATAGATAGACTGCTTCAAAATAGTGGAAAAATTGGAGATTACGACCAAAAAATTTAGTTTAAAATAAATTAAATATTCAACTATTAAGTGTTCAATATTTAACAGCGAATCGAATAATATTATTTGTGGGGTGATGGAGGGAGACTGAAATCACCTCATTTTTTTTATGGCAGATAAAAAAATTCGTTCAGTTGCTAAAACTTTTTCTTGGAGATTTTTTATATTCGTTTATTGGGTTATTTTTGGATATATTTATACAGGTACTTTTACTGGTGCAGGAATATTAGGGGTTGGCTCTATTATACCATTATTTTTCTATTATTTTCATGAAAGAATATGGAACAAAATTAAATGGGGAACTGGTTAAACCCTATAAATTCTAACTTATATTTAAATATTCTAAAAAAGATCTAATAGAGACACATATTAAAAAAATGCCAAAGATTTTACTTAAGAGCTTTTTGTCAATCTTATGAACTGCTTTAGCGCCTATTCTAGCCATAACTGTAGTTACAGGAACAAAAACTAAAAATCCCATTAAGTTAATATAGCCAAAACTATACGGTGCATTAACATTACCTATTATCTTTCCGCTTATAGACATTGTGATTGCTCCACTTACTGCAATTAAGAAACCAACAGCGGCGGCGGTACCGATAGATTTTCTTATATCATAACCAAAAGTTCTCATGAAAGGAACCATCAATGACCCTCCTCCTATACCCAAAGGTACAGATATAAATCCAATAATAATTCCAGTTGTCTTCTTAATTACATCAGAGATTGTTTTAGGATTGTTCATTAAATTTTCTCTTAGGAAAATAAAAAATAAACCAACAAGAAAAGCAAAAAAAGCAAAAAATAAAACTAAAGCCGGTGTTTTAAGATTAACTGCAAGAAATGTACCTGCAATAACACCACAAAGTATAAAAAGACCAAAAGATTTAACCATTTTGAAATCAACTGCATTATATTCAGAATGAGTTTTTGTTGAAATTATTGATGTAGGTATTATTATTGCCAGTGATGTACCAACAGATAAATGCATTCTAGTTGTAATATCAAAATCTAAAACTGAAAAAGCATAGTATAAAGCAGGAACCATAATAATTCCTCCACCTACACCAAGTAGACCAGCCATAAATCCGGCAACAGTAGCTGCTATTGATAAAACTATTAGTAAATTAATTATTTCACCTGAAGTTGTTATATCCATTAGGCAATTGTCTGATTAGATTTTTCATTATTCTGAATAACAGTCATTATGTGTTTGGCTTTTTGAAAATCAGAGTCTCTTGCCATCATATTATCGCTTAAGTATCTTTTCCAGTCTTTAGATCCTACTTGTCCATGATATAAACCAACAGTATGTCTCATTATGTGATTTACTTTTGTTCCAAGTTTGACCTCTTCCTCTAAATATTTAAGAGTTTCTTTTGCTACTTCACTTCTTGTAGGAATATTTGAGTTATTAAAAATATTTTTTTCTATATCTGTTAAAAAATATGGATTTTGGTAAATTGCTCGACCAATCATTACACCATCACATTTATTTAAATGTAAAGTAATATCTTCAATATTTGTTATACCTCCATTAATTACTATTTCTAATTCAGGATTCGCATTTTTAATATCGTAAACCATTTGATAGTTTAACTTTGGAATGTTTAAATTTTGTTTAGGTGTTAATCCTTTCAAAATTGCTTTTCTTGCATGAAGAATAATAGTTTTGCAACCTGCATTTTTAATTTGATCTATAAAATTATTTAGATAGTCAAAATCTTCAGTATCATCAAATCCAATTCTGGTTTTTGCTGTAACCGGAATAATACATGACTTTTTCATTTCAAAAATGCATTCCGCTACAAGGCTTGGTTCCTTCATTAAGCACGCTCCAAAAGAGTTTTTTTGCACCTTTTTACTTGGGCATCCCAAGTTAAGATTAATTTCATCGTAACCCAAATCTTCAGCTATTTTAGCTACTTCTGACAATTCTTTCTTGTCTGATCCTCCAACTTGTAGAGCTAAAGGTTTTTCATCATTTCTAAAACCTAATATTTTTTTTCGATCGCCGTGAATAGCTGATTTGGTTGCTACCATTTCTGTGTATAACATGACATTTTTACTCATTAATCTCATAAAGAATCTATCATGTCTATCAGTGCAATCCATCATAGGAGCTACTGATACAGTTCTATTTACTTTACGCATATTTTTTTATTTTTTTAGAAGTCGCAATCTTTTTTTTATTAACATAGTCCTGATGGTTTTGTTCAATTGTTTCTAGCTCATAACTATAATTGACCATAACCCCAAAAGATCTTTTGAAACCTACCTCTGATATATTCGCATTTACAATAACATCATCAATCTTAGCTCCATTTTTTAAATGGAACCTGCAAACATCATTTATAGGAAAACCTAAATTATTTTTAACATTTGTAAGATAATGAATAGCTAATTTGCTCATATTGTCTTTATTTTCTAAAATTCTTTTATCACCAATCTTTAGATCAGTAGATTTCAAAAATTTGATGTTATTCATATTTTTTTCACCAATAATTTTTGTAACACTTTCGTCTTTTTCAGATAAAAGCCAATCTGCAAAACCTGGCATTGGAGATAATGTTCCAAAGTATTTGATATGAGGGACTTCTTCTTGCAATTCATAGACAACCCTTTTTATCAAAAAGTTTCCAAGAGTAACTCTAGATAAGCCCTCTTGACAGTTACTGATTGAATAAAATGTTGCAGTATCATTGTCTTTTCCGTTACCTACAGTTGGTTTTGTTAATTCTTGAATCGATCTTCCAAGTCCTTTTGTAAGTGCAATTTCTACAAAGATTATAGGTTCGTCATCAAGTGCAGGGTGAAAATAAGCAAAGAATTTTCGATCTTTGCCAAGTCTAGATTTTAATTCATTCATATCCTTCATTGAGTGAACTTTTTCATATTTTAAAATTTTTTCTAAAATTGCTGCTTTTGTATCCCATGTTATTTTTCTAAGTTTTAAAAAACCTGGATTAAACCAGTTTTTAAAAATATCTATTAAATCATAATCTAATGATTTAAGTTCTGAGTTTGTCCTCAAAAACATTAACAAATCTTCCCTAAGTGAAACAATTTCAGATGTTCCTTGGGGTGCCATATTCAATCTAATAAATAATTCTTTTCTTCTTCCTGATGCCACTCTTGACAAATTTAATGCTGACAAACCATTTTTATTCTTATTATAATTTTGAATTGCATTATCTATTTCTTTATTATCTGGTTTATAAATATCATTTATTGATTTTAAAAATTTAAGTTTTTCATCTGCTGATAGATTGTGATATCTAAATAATATATCTCTAGCTAAAGTTATTCCAAAAGCAGCTCCCTTAGATGACAAAAGATCGTCACATAGTTCAATGAGACTCTTTTTTTTAATATTAGATAAAGGTTTTTTCTCTAATATTCTTTGGCCAGCATCAGCAATTGTTTCAAAAATTTTTCTAATATTAAGCATTTATTTTATATTTTAATATCCTAAGGCTTTGCCCATTATTTTATCAGGTAACCATGTAACAATTTCAGGAAAAATACACAAGATTAATATAGCTAAAGCCATTATTATCATAAACGGTATAGATCCTTTTAAAATCTCTGACAGACTAACGTCTGGAGTAATTCCTTTTATTATATATAAATTTAGCCCTACTGGAGGAGTTATTAATCCAATTTCCATGTTAATAGTAAATACTATTGCAAACCAATATGGATCAAAACCTAGTGTTGTTATAACTGGCAATAAAATAGCTGAAGTCATTACAATTACAGCAACCGGTGGCAAAAAGAAACCAGCTATTAAAAGGAATATGTTTATTAATATGAATACTACCCATTTGTTAGAGCTTAATTCAACCATGCTCTGAGCTAAAGACTGAGTTACATAAAGTTGTGAAAGAGTAAATGCAAAAAGATAAGATGCAGCAATAATGAACATAATCATTACACTTTCCTTCATTGAAACTTTAACAATATTCCAAATCTTTTTTGGTTGATAAATTTTATAAACAACAGCGATCAAAACAAAAACTAGGAAAGCTCCTACTCCTGAAGCTTCTGATGGTGTTGCTACACCTCCATATAAAACATATAAGACACCTGCAATAATCGCTAAAAAAGGAAATATTCTTGGTAGTACTTCAAGTTTTTCTTTTAATGTTGGTGGTGTTCTGTTTTTTAAAGCTTTTGCAGAGTCTTTATCAATGAAATAGCTGTGTATAAGAGCCCAAATAGCAAACATTCCTGCTAACATGAAGCCAGGGACAAGACCACATAAGAATAATCTACCAATTGAAGTGCCTGTTGCAATTCCATAAACAATTAAAACAATACTAGGTGGAATTAAAACTCCTAATGTACCTCCTGCAGCAATAGTACCTGTAGCTATTTGATCAGAGTATCCTCTTTTTCTCATTTCAGGAATCCCCATAGTTCCGATTGCAGCACAAGTTGCAGGGCTTGATCCACTTAAAGCTGCAAAAATTGAACAAGCACCTATATTAGAGATTACTAAACCTCCTGGAACTCTCCATAACCATCTATCCAAACCCGTATATAAATCTTTTCCTGCTGGAGAATTAGCTACAGCCATTCCCATTAAGATAAACATTGGTATTGAAAGTAAAACGAATGAGTTAAGACCTGCATAAAATGTTTCAGCAAAAACATCTAACATTTGAAAACCTTCAAATGCTACTAAAAGTGCTATTGATACAAAACTCAAACCAAAAGCAATTGGAATTCCAGAAAAAAGTACTATTAAAGTAAATACTGCAACTATTATAGCTATAATAAGTGGATCCATTAATTGTAATCCTTCTCATCAAACAATTTTATAATTTCAGCTATATACTGCAGTATCATTAATACAGCTCCTATCATCATCGAAGAATAAGGTATCCAAAGAGGTGGATCCCAAACTGTACCTGTTGAATAATTCTTTGTAAAAGCTTCCTCTACCATTAAGAAACCAAAATAAAATAAAATTAAAAAAAATAATAAGCTAAGTAATGAGGTAAAAATTTTTAATCTAATTATATTTTTACTAGATAAAAAATCATATATCCATTCCATGCTAACATGAGCCTTTTCACTTAGAACATAGGCACTACCAATAAACGTAGAGGCAACTAAAAGCATTGTAACTAGCTCTGTTTGCCAAGTAATAGCTCTTTGAAAGAAATATCTCTCAAAAACTAATTCAACTATAACTAAAATAGATAATAGTAAGGCTAAAACAGCAAAAGCACCACATGCTTTAGCTATAAAGTCACAAATCTGTAAATATTTTTTTTTCATAAAAAAAACCCCTATTTAAAAAATAAATAGGGGTTCTTTATATATTTTTTTACTTAACTGATAAAGCCATTTCCATCAGCTTATCTCCGCCTGGAACTTTCTCAGCAAATGCCTTGTGTGAAGATTTTTTAGCAATCTCAACCCAAGCTGCATGATCTTTTGCATTCATATACACTAATTTTACTCCTGCTGCTTTGTAAGCGTCTTCAAATTTTTTATCTAAATTTTCGACTTGAGCAGTCATATATTTTTCAGCAACTTTTCCTGCTTTCATTAATGCATCTTGTTGTTTTGAGTTTAATTTATCAAAACTCATTTTTGACATCAAAATTGGTTCATACATAAACCATAGGCCAAATTTTCCTGGAGGAGTCGCACAAGAAACTTGCTCATAAATTTTGTAACTTACAAAGCTTCCTGAACTAGTATTGGCACCTGTCAATACACCAGTTTGTAAACCAGTATATATCTCTGATGATGGCATACTTTGAATACCAGCGCCTGCCGCCTCTAACATTTGGTTAAATGCTTTACCAGCAGCTCTCATAACCTGTCCTTTTGCATCACTAGGGTTTTTTATACATTTTGTTTTTGAAGCAAAACCACCACCTAACCATGCATCTGATAAAACTACTACACCAGCATCGTTAATAATTTTTTTTATCTCAGTCATCATTGGTCCTTTATTAAATCTCAATGCATGATCATGATTTTTAACTGTACCTGGCATTAAAGTTGCATCAAACTCTGGATGGAATTTAGATGCATATGCTAATGGAAAAGCAGAAATATCCAATTGACCTGTCGTCATTGGTTTCCACTGTTCTTTTGGTTTGTATAATGATTTAGCTGGATAAATTCTAATATCTATTCCAACATTTGCTTTTTTTACCTCGTCTGCAATGATTTGAACCATTTCATGACGTGGATCATAAGATCCATCAGCTCTTGGTGTACCAGGCCATTGGTGACTTGCTTTTAGCGTAACAGCGTAAGCAGAACCAATAGTAGTTAAAACAAAAACTAATGAAGTAAAATATAAAGATATTTTTTTTAACATTATTATTTCCCTCTATTGTTATTTTTAATAATTCAATTAAAATGAAGTTATTAATAAGAGTCAAGTCGACAAAAACTCAAATTATATAAAATTATATGGATGGACCTTTAAAAAACCTTCTAGTTGTGGATTTAACAAGGGTATTAGTTGGTCCCTATTGTACAATGATACTATCAGATCTTGGTGCAAGGGTAATAAAGATAGAAGCACCTGAAACAGGAGATGACTCAAGAAAATTTGGCCCTTTTGTTAAAGATCAATCCGCTTACTTTATGTCTTTAAATAGAGGGAAAGAAAGTATAGCACTTAATTTAAAAAATGAGGAAGACAAAAAGATTTTTGAAAAAATTTTATCAAGGGCAGATATATTAGTAGAAAATTTTAAGCCAGGAACTTTAGAAAAATGGGGTTATGGATGGAAAGATGTTTGTAAAAAATATCCAAAGTTAATTTATGCATCCGCCTCAGGCTTTGGTCAAACGGGACCATTAAAAGATTTACCTGCATACGATATGGTTGTTCAAGGTATGGGTGGTTTAATGAGCGTTACAGGTCAACCAAACTCCGAACCAACAAGAGTTGGGACTTCTATCGGAGATATTACGGCAGGTTTATTTACAGCTATAGGAATCAATTCTGCTCTTTACGATAGAGAAAAAACTGGGAAAGGAATGTTTATTGATGTTTCAATGTTAGATTCACAGATAGCAATTTTGGAAAATGCTATTGCTAGATACTTATCCAAAAATGAAATTCCTAAACCAATGGGATCCAGACATCCGTCTATTGCACCATTTGAAGCTTTTAAGACAAAAGATAGTTACATTATTATTGCCGCTGGTAATGATAAGTTATTCGAAAAATTATGTGAGCATTTAAATATAAAAGAGTGCATTAGTGATCATCGCTTTAAAACTAACTCGATGAGATGTGAAAACATGGATCACTTAAAAAAAATAATTGAAGATAAATTAATTGTGAAAAATACTGATGAATGGATAAAAGGTATGGAAGAACTAAAAATACCTTGTGGTCCAATTTTTAATATAAAACAGGCTGTAGAAAATCCGCAAGTTGAAGCTAGGAACATGATTGTAAAATCTTATCATAAAATTATAGGTGAATTTAAATTGGCTGGTAATCCAATTAAGATGTCCTCATATAAAGATGATAAAAAAAGAGGCAATATTCCCGATTTGGATGAACATAGAGAAAAAATTTTAAAGGAATTTAATTAATTATTGATTTTCTGTCTCAGTTTCATTTTCTGAGGACGTTTCTTGATCTTTAATCTCATCTAAAGAAACATCTGCATCTTCCTCACTGTCTTCTGAAGGTGTTTCTTGGGGAACGTTTTCCTCACTAGCAGATGTCAGTTCTTGCAAGTCTTCTTTTGAAACTTGAATTTTCTCAGGAATTTTTCTAGCTCTTTTTGATGGCAATATTGGAACTCCACTTTTTGAAATCTCACCTTTATATAAATTTTCAAAGTCATCACCTATTTCTTCATCATCCTCAGCCGAGTCATCAACTTGTTCTACATGTCTTCTTAACTTATAAACGGCGCTATCTGTTAAATCTGAAACTTTAATTTTTTCAGAAGCTATTTCTCTTAATGCAATAACAGTATTTTTGTCATTATCTTTTTCTAATGTCGGTTCTATGCCAGAATTTAATTGTGTAGCTCTTTCTTTTGCTACAAGAACTAGTTCATATGGGCTATCAACTTTATCAATACAATCTTCTACAGTAACTCTTGCCATGCGAGGTATTTATACCTGGTTCAAAATAAAATCAAGTTTTTTCTAAATTTTAACTGGGTTGAGTTTTGATTTAACAATGAAAAGTAATATTAATGATATTGCTATATAAATTCCTGAAATTATAGCAATTTGTTCAATAGAATATCCCTTGTCAATAAGAACCCCAAAAAAAGCAGTTCCAAAGGCTGTTGCAAAAACCATTAATGCTGTTGTTAGAGCCTTTATTGATCCAATATGCTTTACACCATAAATCTCTGCCCATGTTGAAGATCCTAGAACATTTGCAAAACCATTAGAAATTCCTATTAATCCAAGAAAAATAAATGACACAACAGGATGATTAAAATAAATAATTACAATAGTTGATAATAAAAGTGGAATATTCATATAAATAAGAATTTTTCTACTAGTAAATTTATCAATTAAAAAACCTGATATAAATAAAGTAATTACTGACATTATAGAATAAACCATGAAAGATTGAGCAATAATAAATGGACCCCAGTTTTTAGATTCTAAAATAAATGATTGATAGACAAATGTGCCTGTAGCTATCCATGGCATAGCGAGCATATTTGCACAAATAATATAAAATCTATAGTCTTTTATAACCTCAATTCTTTTCCAATCTTTAATTTTTTGATTTGAAAAATTTTTATTATCTACGGCCTCTCTAGAGTCAAGTTTTAGATTTTTTACAAGAAAATAAGAAGTTAAAGGCATGAAAAATACTACAATCAAAGAAATACTTATCCAAATAAGTCTCCAGTCGTAAAGTGCCAAAAGATAAATAATTAAAACTGGTAAAATAAATTCTGCTGTTGATAGACCAAGCCAGCCTGTGCTAAGCGCCTTTCCTCTTGATTTTGTAAAATATCTTGAAATAGTTGTTGTTGCTGTGTGGGACATCATGCCTTGTCCTGAAAATCTCATTAAAAGTATTGCAAAAAATAAAAATATAATTGATGAAATTTTAGAAAAGAGAAAGCACGAGAAAGCTAATAAAATAATGACTAAAAACGAAAATTTAGAAATATTTATATCATCTATTTTTTTTCCAAACCAGATTAAGATAAAGCTACTAAGTAAGGTTGCAGACGCATAAATTGAGCCAAATTGTCCATGTGTAATGGAAAGCGTTTCTCTAATACTAGAATTAAATAAACCTAAAAAAAAACTCTGTCCAAAACTAGAAAAAAATGTAAATATAAATCCAAATAGAATTACTTTAATACTTAAACTCTTAAACATATAAAATTATGTCTTGTAATGTTGCTTTTATCGGTCTTGGTGTCATGGGTTATCCAATGGCAGGTTATATATCAAAAGGTGGGCACAATGTAACTGTTTTTAATAGAACTACTTCAAAAGCTGACAAGTGGATTTCTGAATATAAAGGTACTAAAGCTGATACTCCAGCGAAAGCCGCTGCAGGTGCTGATTATATATTTACATGTGTTGGGAACGATAACGATTTAAGAGAAGTAACTTTTGGGGAGTACGGTATTTTTAAAACAATTAAAAAAGATGCAGTTTATATTGATAACACAACAGCTTCAGCAACTATTGCAAGAGAGATTTACGATTACGCACATAAAAATGGTTTTGGATCATTAGATGCACCAGTTTCAGGAGGTCAAGCAGGTGCAGAAAATGGGGCGCTAACAGTAATGATTGGTGGAGATCAAACAGACTTTGAAAAAGCTAAAGATAAAATTGATTGTTATAGCAAAAAAATGAAATTGTTAGGCCCAACAGGTAGTGGTCAATTAGCAAAGATGGTCAATCAAATTTGCATTGCAGGATTAGTACAAGGATTATCTGAGGGAATTAACTTTGGAATGAAAGCAGGATTGAAAATGGAAGATGTAATTGAGGTTATTTCAAAAGGTGCAGCTCAATCTTGGCAAATGGAAAACAGATATAAAACAATGATTGATGATAAATTTGATTTCGGATTTGCAGTAGATTGGATGAGAAAAGATTTAAAAATTGCAATGGAAGAGGCTAAAAATAATGGCTCATTATTACCTGTTACTGAACTTGTAGATAAATTTTATGGAGAAGTTCAAGGCATGGGTGGAAATAGATGGGATACATCTAGCTTAATTAAAAGATTTAGAAAGTAATGGATGCAACCAGCATACTATGAGGATTTAATAGAAATTCAAAATAAGTATTGGTCTATGCTAGATGATGCTGTGACTAATAGAGCTTCACCATTTAGAATTCCGGTTTTTATTTGTGCTCATCAAAATGAAATTGATGGCAGAATAATTGTTTTACGCAAGTCAGATAGAGAGAATAATCTATTACAATTTCATACTGATTTAAGATCTCCAAAGGTAGATATAATTAACAAAAATAACAAAGCATCATTACTTTTTTATGATAAAGATGAAAAGATACAATTAAGAGTTAAGGTTGAGTGTCAGGTTAACAATCAAAATTCAATAACAGAAGATTCATGGAAAAAAACTCAACATATAAGTAGAAGATGTTATTTAACTGATAGTCCTCCTGGGACTATATCTGAAAATCCAACATCTGGGATGATATCTAAACTAGAAGATTTTGATTATACAATGGAACAAAGCGAAGAGGGTTATAAAAATTTTACTGTTATTAAATGTAAAATTAAATCTATAGAATGGCTATATCTTGCAGCTAAAGGACATCGAAGAGCAAAGTTTGATTTGGAAGCTAATAAAAATTCTTGGTTAGTTCCTTAATCTTTAATTTTTCTGATTAATAAACTGGTCATAGCTCTTTTTTTACAAAACTTATAATCATTGTCTGCTAATTTTTTTCCACTCGTATTAAATAATTTCCAGTTATATTTAACACAACTTGTTGGTTTTTTTCCTAACTTCAATATTTTCAATTCTACAGTTCTTGAACCACGATCTGTAACCGAGAAGGTTCTAGTTTCGCCTTTTTTCCATAAACCTAAAGGAAATTTACATCCATTTTTAATATATTTAGTTCCTGATTTTCTTTGGTCATAAACTCTTCCCATACACTGACCATCATTTGTAACCGTAAATAATTGTGTTTTTTTTACTTTTCCAGATTTATTTTTTTGTGTTCTCTTATAAACTTTAATAATTTCATCAGTACCTGGATATTTCCAGTCTATTGGGCCTACAATTTTCTTTCTGCGTTTTTCACCAAAAATTGTATCTGCAGGAGTATATCTAATTTCTTGATCGTTTCTAATATCGCCACCTGTGAACAATTCTAAAGGGATAAATCTTTCATTAGCTATAGATACATTTGTTAAGAGTAAAATTGTAGTTACAATAATAAATATTTTTTTCATTTTTTAGTATACTGATTGTGAGTATTTTTTCCAATTATCTTGGTAACGTTTAGTGTTTTCAATTATAGCTTTTTTTTCATCTTCAGTAATTTCTCTAACAATTTTTCCGGGTGAACCTATCACTAAAGAATTGTCAGGTATTACTTTATTTTCAGTAACCAGGGCTTTTGCTCCTACTATACAATTTTTTCCTATTTTGGCGTTATTGAGAATCACTGCGCCAATTCCAATCAAACTATTATCACCTATTGTGCAACCATGTAACATAACCATGTGTCCAACTGTTACATTTTTTCCAACTTTCAAAGGACAACCAGGATCAGTATGTAAAACACTACTATCCTGAACATTTGAACCTTCTCCAATATGAATATTCTCTATATCTCCTCTAAGTGTAGCATTAAACCAAATACTTGTATTTTTTTCTAATGTTACGTCTCCAATAATAACTGCGTTTGGAGCTACCCAATTTTCGCCAGAGTTTTTTGGTTTTTTATCTTTTAAATCATAAAACATAATTTATATATTGTTTTAACATGTCACTTACAAAAACACCAATATGCGATTTTGGTAAAAAAGCTGAAAATTTTAAACTTAAATCAACTGATAACAAAATTTTAAGTTTAGACGATGTTAAGGGCGAAAATGGAACAATAATCATGTTCATTTGTAATCATTGTCCTTATGTAAAAGCAGTTATCAAAAATATTGTTGAAGATTGCAATAATTTAAAAAAAAAAGGTGTTAATTCCGTTGCAATTTGTTCTAATGATGTAATTAACTATCCAGAGGACTCATTTGAAAAAATGATCAAATTTTCAAATGAAAATGAATTCACTTTTCCATATCTACATGATGAAACACAAGAAATTGCAAAAAGATTTGGTGCTGTGTGCACTCCAGATTTTTTTGGGTATAATGGTAATCTCGAACTTCAATATCGAGGTAGAATTAGAGAATTAAAAGATTTAAACCCGATTAAAAATGGTGAAAGTGATTTAATGAAAGCTATGTTAGAAATTTCTAAATCTGGAATGGGTCCAAAAGATCAAATTCCAAGCATGGGTTGTAATATTAAATGGATTGAAAACTAATGTATTTAGTAATTACAAGATCATTTCCTCCTGAGATAGGTGGCATGCAGAATCTAATGTGGGGTTTAACTAAATCATTAGCAACATTAGACATTGTTAAAGTTTTTGCTGAGTACCACGAAAAACATATTGATTTTGATGAAAAGGTTAACTTTACAATACAAAGAATAGATGGACCAAAAATAATTAGAAAATATAGAAAATCGTATTTAGTGAATGAATACATAAAAGAAAATAAAAATATTAGTTGTATTATCGGAGATCATTGGAAAAGTTTAGAATTAATTAAATCAGAAAAAAAAAAAATCTGTTTAATTCATTCTAAAGAAATTAATCATCCCATAAGCTCAATAATGAATAAAAGAGTACTTAAAGTTTTAAACAATGTTGATTTTGTTATATCAAATTCAAGATTTACAAAAAAATTAGCTACTAATCTTGGTGTTAAAGAAGATAAAATAATAGTTATTAATCCTGGAGTAGATCCAATAAGCAAAATACCGAATAAGTATTTTGATGAAGCTGAAAAATTATTAAAACATAAATCCAAGAGATTAATTACTGTATCAAGGTTTGATAAACGAAAAAATCATGAGAAAGTGATAATGGCTCTTAGAAATCTCAAGGAAATTTATCCTGATATTATTTATATTTGTATCGGATATGGTGAAGAGGAGGAAAATCTAAAAAGATTAGTTAAAGAATTAAAGTTAAATAAGCATGTGTTGTTTTTAAAAAATATTTCAAATGACCTAAAAAATGCATTAGTGGCTAAATCTAATATTTTTATAATGCCATCAGTTATACATAAAAATTCAGTAGAAGGATTTGGAATAGCATTTGTTGAAGCTGCACAATATGGAATTCCATCTATTGGTGGTAAAGACGGTGGAGCATCAGATGCAATAATCCATGAAAAAACAGGACTTATATGTGATGGAAATAATCTTGAAAGTATTTATGCGTCAATTAATCAACTTTTGCAAAATGACAAGTATAAAGAGCTCGGTAAAACCGCCAAAGAAAATTCACAAAGGTTTCATTGGAATAAGATTATTGAAGATTATAAAAGAATCTTGTAAAGTTTTTTGATGATTGAAAAATTTAATGGAATTTTTTATTTAATAATATTTTTAGTTCACTTTATTGGAACTGGTGTTTATGCTTTTCAATTAATCGTAGGAACAAAAAAATTTAGAGAAAGGTTTCAAATTGATGAAACCGCCTCTACCATCATGAGAATGGCTGGAGCTCTATTCCTTGGTGCAGTATTAATGGCAATTTATATAATGCTTGTAAGACCTAATGGTGTTGAAGGTACTTGGGGGTTTTTCAATCTAGTATTCATACAAAACCTTTGTATATTTCTTGTAAATACTTATTCTATTAAAATAGATAAAACTGGAATGAAAACTGACTCTAACGAGGGTGTTATCGCACCTTTAGTATTTACAATACTTAGTGCTATTTTATGTTACGGTTTAGCTGATAAAATTTATATTTAATCGATTTTTATTTTTTCAAACACTTTTTCTGCACTTAACTTAGATAAATCATTTACTTGTATTGGTTTGAAATCTTTTCTCTCAATACTTACCTTATGTGCAGTTGTATGAGATCCAAATAAAGTAATTCCTTTGGCACCTAGGTGAGCTGCCATATGCGCTGGGCCAGTATCGTTTGCGATCACAAAAGAGCTATTTTTAATTAACGAAGATAATTCTGAAATATTCAATGCTCTTCCATCATTTAAAATGCAGAGAGCATCTATTTGTTTAGACTCTCTAATTTCATTTGGTCCAGGAGCAATTAAAATTTTATAATTATCATTATGTTTATTTTTAATAATTTTTATCAATTCATTAAAATAAGGCCACTTTTTTGCAGTTAGATGTGGTGAACAAAAAGGAAATAAAAGAATATATTTTTTTAAGTTAAACTCCCTAATTATACTTTCAATATTTTCACAACTCCAAGTAAAATCTGGTGATAAAGTATTTTTAGTATTAACGCC
This sequence comes from uncultured Pelagibacteraceae bacterium, assembly GCA_902560625.1. Taxonomy (GTDB): domain Bacteria; phylum Pseudomonadota; class Alphaproteobacteria; order Pelagibacterales; family Pelagibacteraceae; genus Pelagibacter. Next base: position 183,211 of record CACEMD010000001.1, on the reverse strand, counting down.
GGATGTTTTAAGTTGGTGATCAAATCTATCTAGTACTGGTTGTTTATCAAATTCTTTCTTTGAGTTTTCAATAGGTAATGTTGTTATAGACGAAGACCAGGTGTTACAATCAGAATTTGGAAATAATATTTTCTTATAAAAGTTAGTTCTAGACGAATTTTGTAAATCATAAACTTTTGAAAATTTTAATTTCTTTAGTTTGCGCATCAATGAATATAAATAAAAAACATTAAATCTTGATAGTCTTTTGTCTAAAATTACCTCCTTAATTAAGGGGTTTTTTTTAAAGAGATCTACAAAAGGTTTGGTTGTCATTAAATAGATTTCATCATTTTTGTGATTCTCAGAAATATCTTGAATTGCACCACAAGCTTGGGCAATATCACCTAGAGAACCATGTTTAATAATTAAAATGTTGGACATATTTTTAACAATTTAACATACTATATATTTTTATGAATAAAATTCTTGTTGAAGTATCTGTAGGTGAGCTTTTAGATAAAATATCTATTTTAGAAATTAAAAAAAATAACATTAAAGATCTTGATAAAATTAAATTTATAAATGACGAATATGTCATTTTAAAGAATGAATTTGAAAAAAATGTGCAAATTGATGATAAAATTGAGAATCTTTTCAAATCTTTAAAGGAAATAAACGCTAAACTTTGGAACATTGAAAATGAAAAAAGATTGTGTGAAAAAAATTTAGACTTTGGAGAAAAATTCATCAAAACCTCAAGAGATATTCATTTTTTAAATGATGAGAGAGGAAAAATTAAATTAGAAATAAATAATCATACAGGCTCAAAAATTAAAGAAATTAAAGAATATACAAAATATTAAAAACTATATTTTTTTTCCAAAAATTTTATTAAATTGTGTATTAAAAAAGTCATAAATAAATAAATACTTCCGGCTACAATAAATACCTCGATAGGTTTAAATGTTGTTGATATAATATATTTTGCAACACCTGTTAAATCCATTAATGTCACTGTACTTGCCAAGGATGTGCCTTTAAGCATTAAAATTATCTCATTTCCATACGCTGGCAAAGATTGTCTGATTGCTATTGGTATTTGAATTCTATAAAAAATTATTTTATTTGAAATACCAAGACTTTTTCCTGCCTCAATAAAACCTGGTTTTATTGTTTGAAACGCAGATCGTAAAATTTCAGAAGTGTAAGCGCCAGTGTTAAGTGCGAAGGCAATTATGGCGCACCAGTATGGTTCTTTTAATATCACCCACAATACTGTTGTTCTTAAATATTCTATCTGACCTAATCCAAAATAAATTATAAAAATTTGTACCAAAAGAGGTGTTCCTCTAAATACGTAGGAGTAGCCATAAGCAAATTTATTTATTATTGGATTTTTGCTAATTCTTAAAACTGCAAATAGAAGTCCAATTAATAATCCAAAAAATAATGATGCAGATAATAATTTTAATGTGATAGCTGTTGCATTAAGTAATTTTGGAAAACTGTTAACCATTAATTCAAAATCCATTAAAAACCCCTACTATATTTAATTTCTAATCTGTTAATCAATTTCATGCTTAAATATGTTAGCAATAAATATAAAACTGCAGCAAAAGAATAAAAAAACAGTGGATCTCTTGTTGATCCAGCTGCAATGTAAGATTGCCTCATTATTTCAACCAAGCCTGTTACGGAAATAAGTGATGTATCTTTCAAAGTTATTTGCCAAACATTACTTAAATTTGGAATTGCTAATCTTAACATTTGAGGCATGATTACTCTAAAAAAATAAACAAATCTTTTAAGTCCTAAAACCTGAGATGCTTCAAATTGACCTTTGTCTATTGATTGAATTGCTCCTCTAAAAACTTCTGTTGAATAAGCACCAGATATAATGCCAATAGCAAAAGATCCTGTTATAAATGCATTAATTTCAATATATTCATTATACCCAAATATAGAAGCAACATACATAACTGCTCCACTTCCACCAAAAAAAAATAAATAAATTACTAATAATTCTGGCACTCCTCTTATTATTGTTGTGTAAGAATTACCTATAAGATTAAAAAATTTATTTTTAGAGAGTTTAAGTGGAGTAAATATAAGTGCAAAAAGAAAACCTATAAACATTGCTGTTATTGAAACAGCTACAGTCATTAGAGTGGCAATAAATAATTCATCACCCCAACCAGTTTTTCCAAATGCTAGAAGTTCCATACAGACTGGCGACTATATATTATAGTCGCCAAATCTAAAATTAATTACATAGATGCGTCAAAACCAAACCATTTAGTAGCAATTCTACTAATGTCTCCGTTCTTTCTCGCTTTATCGATTGCTTTGTTAAAGGCATTTAAAAGTTCTGTATCATCTTTTCTGATACCTACACCCACGCCATTACCAAACGCACCACCTGAAAAAGTTGGTCCGACTAAAACGACTGGTTTACCAGATTTTTCTGCATAATCACTGAACGCTACTGCAGCAGCTAATGCAGCATCACATCTACCTGATGCAAGATCTAAATTAACTTCATCCTGAGTTTTGTAAGTTCTTACATTTACTTTTCCTACATCACCAGAGTCTAAAAAGTTTTGGTGAATTGTAGCTGTCTGTACACAAACTGTTTTTCCAGCTAAGGCTGTAGTAAGAGTTTTTAATGCTTTTTTTGCTGCAGTGTTTGGCTTAGTTAAGTTTATTCCAGCTGGTGTATCCATACCTTCAAGACTTGAACCTTTCATAACAGCTAGAGAAGCAACCTCATCAGCATAACCTTGTGAAAAACTAATTGCTTTTTGTCTTTCAGCAGTAATTGACATACCTGCCATTATTGCATCAAATTTTCTCATAATTAGCGCAGGTATCATTCCATCCCAATCTTGTTCAACTATCTCGCACTGTTCACCGATGTATCTGCAAAGTGTCCATGCTAACTCTACTTCAAAACCTATAAGCTTACCTGAAGCGTCTTTAGAATTCCAAGGTGGATAAGCACCTTCTGTTCCGATTTTAATTTTATCAGCATTAGCAGATATTGTTAAAAATAAAGATATCAATATTCCTAAGCTGAATTTTTTAATAATATTCATTTACCCTCCAATATTTTTTTAAGAAGTATTTCACAAAACTAAAGATTTAAAAAGTAATTATTTATTTAGTGATGATGCAAAATTCCAAGAACAATCAAAGCTAGGAATATAAATTCTATCTAAAGATGTATTCCCAAAGTTTTTTTCGAACAAATTAAGCCATTTTTTTACCTGTTTTGGTTTTTTATCCTGACTTCCTACTTGAGCTGTTATTGTTCCATTTGATTTTAGAATTCTCTTTAAAGAATTAATATTTTTTGCTGCTAAATCTATACAATATTGATCATCATTAAGGTCTACAAAAATTTTATCATATCTATTATCTTCAACCTTTTTAATACTTTCAAAAGCATCTCCCCAAATACATTTAATTGAATTTTTCTTAGTCGCTTTCTGCCCCACTTTGCTTAAATATTTTTCACAGACCTCAACAACCTGGGGGTCTAGTTCATACCAATCAATATAATTAAATTCTTTACTTATACATTCTCTAGCAACTCCACCGTCTCCTCCACCGATAATTGCTGCGTTAATTTTTTCTGGGTTTAATTTCAATCCGGAGTTTACGAACGTTGAGCTGTAAAGATGCTCATCTTTTTCTGCAACTTGAAGCTCACTGTCAATAAATAGAGATTTACCAAATTGTTCTAAGTCTAATATTTGTATATGTTGACCAACCTTAGATGTAAAATCTTCAAGAACATTTTTCACAATATAAAATTTTTTTAATCCTGGAGAACTGTATATATCGTCATAATAATCAACTGTATCTCTATTAAATTCTTTTTTAACAATTCTTGAATGCTTAATATCTTTTTTTAAAATATCTAATGCAACATTGGGGTTAACCTTTCCACATGTAAAAAAATCAAAACTTATAATTCCTTTTTCAGGAAAAGTATGGAAACTTATATGAGATTCAGCCAATAACGCTACTAAAGTAAAACCTTGAGGTTCAAATTTATATTTTGAAATTTCAAGAACAGTTACCTTTGCTTTTTTTGCAATTTTATATACTAGTTTTTCGAAAAATTTTGGTTCATATTCTTTCTCTGTGCCTATTAAATCAAGGGTAATATGTTCACCAACTTTAATCATAAAAGTTAACCTTTTTTATAATTTTTAACTTTTTCTAGGATCACATCCATTTCACTTGATGAAAGAATCTTAGGTTCTCCTATTTTTATTGCATTTATGTATTGATGGCAAATATTTTCAACTTCTTGAGCAAGTTCAAAGGCTTGTTCCAAGTTATCTCCAAATGCTACTTGGCCGTGATTTGACATTAAGCATGCTTTTCTATTTTTAAGAGCATTAATAATATTATCTGACAATTCTTGTGTTCCAAAAGTTGCATACTTTGCACATTTCAAATCATTTCCACCTGCTAAGGCAACCATGTAGTGAAATGCAGGTACATCTTTATTGTGTGCAGACACAGCAGTAGCGTGAGTCGAATGTGCATGAACTATTGCATTAGCTTCATTATTGGATGAATATATATCTTTGTGAAATCTCCATTCAGATGATGGTTTGTTTTTTGTTTCATCAAATTTTCCATCTAAAGATACAAAAACTATATCATCTACCTTCAATAATGAGTATTTAACACCTGACGGTGTAATTAAAAAACCATTTTTATACCTAAGGGACACATTACCAGATCTTAATGTTGAAAGTTTTTCACTATTCAACATATTTGCATATTTAATTATTTGCTCTGCTTCTGTCATTAATTTTTTTTACTTTTTTTGTAAAAAATATAACCAAATATAATTCCAACTAAAATCAAAATATACTGATAAAATTTAAGAATAATAAACACCATAGGTAAATCTTTTTCCTTAGGATTTTTATTAAAAAAATTTGTGGTACCGTCCTCATATAAATCTACTGGACCTAAAATTAAATAAACTCCATAAATAATAATATAAATGCATGGAATAGTTGAAATGTACAACAAGGTTCTGTTTTCTTTTATTAGATTTAAAAAATTTGCTGATATAGCAACTAAAATTAAACAAATTAAAGATAAAATTAGTGGATTCATTTAAATAATTTACTTAACTCCTCTTCTGATGCGTTGCAAATTCCTTTTTCTGTAATTAAAGCGGTTATATATTTAGCTGGAGTTACATCAAAAGCTAAATTTAAAGATTTACTTTTTTTTGGATAAATTTTCACTTTTTTAAAATTTCCATTTTCATCCATTCCTTCTATTTGTGATAACTCTTCAGAATTTCTTTCTTCTATAGGAATATCTTTAGCTTTTTTTATATTCCAATCAATTGTTGAACTAGGTAGCGCAACATAAAAAGGAATATTATTATCATGGGCAGCTAAAGCTTTTAAATAGGTTCCAACTTTATTACAAACATCTCCACTAGCTAACGTTCTGTCTGTCCCAACAATGCACATATCAACCTCCCCTCTTTGCATTAAAATTCCACCAGTGTTGTCAGCAATAATCGTATTTTTAATTCCCTCTTCGTTTAACTCATAAGATGTAAGATTAGCACCTTGGTTTCTTGGTCTTGTTTCATCAGCCCAAATATGAACTGGGATACCTTTTTTATGTGCATGATAAATAGGTGAGGTTGCTGTACCCCAATTTATTGTTGCAAGCCATCCAGCATTGCAATGAGTTAAAATATTAACTGTATCTTTTTTTTTATTATAAATTTCCTCAATTATCTTAAGGCCATTTAATCCGATATTTTTACAAAAATTTACATCTTCTTCACAAATGCTATTCGCTTCGTTTAAAGCAATGTGTAAAATTTTTTCACTATTTACACCTGACAGTTTTTTTATCATTCTATCCACTGCCCATTTTAAGTTAATTGCTGTTGGCCTTGAATTAATTAAATTATTTGCAGATTTATTTAGAAAAGATTGATCGTTATTTTCAATAATTGAAAGAACCAAACCATAAGCAGCCGTGGCTCCTATTAGTGGAGCACCTCTTACCTCCATTGCTTTAATTGCATTTATTACATCTTTAACTGTTTTAAGATCTTTAATAACAAATTGATGTGGAAGTTTTGTTTGATCAATAATTTTTACAATATTATTTTCAAACCAAATAGTACTATATTCTTTACCTTCAATTTTCATTTATTTAAAACTCTACCAGCGATTGTTTTTAATTTATCTTTTGTTTTTTGTGTTCTTTTTTCTGGTGAAGTGATAATTGCTACATCTAAACAATTATTTGTTGGATCATTTGGTTCAATATGTTTTTCAAAATTTTCTATTAAATTTTTAATAACATTTTTTGCTTTAGCAGCATTTCCTAAAAGTACTTTAATAACTTTTTGTACATCAACATTTTCATGATCTGGGTGCCAACAATCATAATCTGTTACCATTGAAACTGAAGCATATCTAATTTCTGCTTCTCTTGCTAGTTTTGCCTCAGGCATATTTGTCATGCCAATTACATCTGCTTTCCAAGACCTATATAAATTTGACTCTGCTAAAGTAGAGAATTGTGGTCCTTCCATAACAACATAAGTTCCATTTCTTTGATATTCAATTTTTTCTTTTTTAATTGCTTCCTCGCAAGCATTCATTAATCCATTTGATGTTGGATGAGCCATAGATACATGTGCTATAATTTCATCATCGAAAAATGTTTTAATCCTTGCAAATGTTCGATCGATAAATTGATCAATAATAACGAATTTTCCTGGACTTAATTTTTCTTTTAAAGAACCAACTGCAGAAATAGAGACAATGTCTGTAACGCCTAGTTGTTTTAGCGCATCAATATTTGCTCTAAAATTAATATTTGTAGGAGAAATAAAGTGACCTTTTCCGTGTCTAGGTAGAAAGAAAACTTCTTTTTTATTGAAATTTGTCTTTAAAATTTGATCTGATGGTTTTCCCCATGGTGTACTAATATCCAAAAATTCTCTATTTTTAAATTCTTCAACGTCATACAAACCGCTTCCACCTATAATAGCTAATTTATTTGTCATATTATTTAAAATGATTTAATTATTTATAACTCAAATATTTATGGATTTAAAAGAATATATTAGATCAATACCCGACTATCCAAAAAAGGGAATTTTGTTTAGAGATATAACAACGCTTATTAAAGATGAAAAAGCATTTTCAAAAACAATTGATTTGATTGTAAAAAAGTCTGAAAAATTTGAAATTGATAAAATTGCAGCAATTGAGTCTCGTGGTTTTGTGTTTGCATCCGCTGTCTCATACATTTTAAAGAAACCATTCATAATGCTAAGGAAAAAAAATAAACTTCCTGCGGATACACACAGTGTAAATTTTGAATTAGAATACGGAACAGCAACAATTGAGATTCACAAAGATTCAATAAAGAAAAATGATAATATTTTAATTATAGATGATTTAATAGCTACTGGCGGAACAGCTGAAGCAGCTGCAAAACTTGTGGAAATATCGAATGGAAATGTATCAGCTTTTATTTTTGTAATTAATTTATTTGATCTTGGTGGTTGCAATAAATTAATTGAAAAAGGATACAAAGTAGAAAATTTAATGGATTTTCCTGGTCATTAAAAATTAATTCTAAAAGAAGATTTTTTTGAAAGCATAGAGCTTAATAATCCAGAGAATCTAAATTTATATTTTATAGTCTCTAATTTATTATTTGTAATAACATTAAATAATATTTTAATAGAATTTTTTAATAAACTTGCCAGTCCTTTGATATAAGAAATAAAAATTCCTTCGTATTTCTTATTAAAATAAAATTGAGACCACATATAATGCCAGTTTTTTAACTTTAATGCATCAATTTCATATTTTGCATCTGATGCAAATGATCCTTTAAATCCAAGATGTTTAACTAGAAGTTTGTTTGAAGAATAAATTAAATTCCCATTGATTAAAGTTCTTTTGCATAGATCAAATTCTTCAAAAAATAAGAAAAAATTTTCATCAAAAATTTTTTTAGTTTTAAATTTTTTCAAATTAATCAACATCGAGCAACCAACTACCCAATCTACTTTGGTTAAATGTTTATCAAATTTAATATCAATATTTTTTTTTTTTGAAAAGAATCCAGCTGGTTTCCAAATTGTATTATCAAGATATTGAGAGCCTATTATAGAGTACTCAAATTCATCATTAAGGTATTGTATTATATTTTCAAAAAAATTTTTTTCACATATTATATCTGGGTTTAAAATTAAAGAAAAATTCGTTTTAACTTTTTCTAATCCAAAATTATTTCCACCCCCCATTCCTAAATTTGATCCTGTACATAAAATATTTACATTATTAAAATTTTTTTTAATTTCCTCTGAATTAATAAAATTATCTGAATTCTCTACTATTAAAACTTTTACAGATGGGTCAATTGATTTTAAGCAATCTTTTAAAATAGAAATATTTGTTCTAAAAGTTACAATAATGATTGTTAAATCTGATAGTTTTTTATCCATAATTTAGTCTTAATTAACTATATACTTCTTTTTAAATTATATTAAAAAAAAATAAATGAATAAAGTTATTGTAACAGGTGGACTAGGTTTTATTGGTAGTAATCTAATTAAACTATTATTAAAAAAAAAATATTATGTCATCAATATTGATAAAGCAACGTATGCTTCGAATTTTTATAATACCAAGGAATTTAGTAACAATAAAAATTATAAATACATTAAATTAAGTATTGGAAATTATAATAAAATATTATCTGTATTGAAGAAATATAGACCTAATGCTATTTTTAATCTTGCTGCAGAAACTCATGTTGATCGATCAATTGATGGTCCAAAGGCTTTTATAGATAATAATATTATAGATGTTTTTAATTTATTAGAAGCCTTAAGAAAATACTCTAAGATCAAAAAAAATATAAAGTTAATTCATATTTCAACCGATGAAGTTTATGGTGATGTTTTGTTTGGAAGAAGTAATGAAAATTCTAAATATAAACCGAGCTCGCCATATGCAGCATCGAAAGCTTCCTCAGATCACTTGGTAAGTTCATATTTAAGAACTTATAAAATCGATTCCATAGTAACTAATTGTTCTAATAATTTCGGACCACGACAACATCCTGAAAAATTAATACCCAAATTGATTTATAATATTATAAATAATAAACCTTTGCCGATTTATGGTAATGGAAAAAACTCAAGAGAATGGATATATGTAGACGATCACTGTGAAGCATTAATTAAAGTTTTTGAAAAAGGCAAAGTTGGCGAGTTTTACAACATTGGATCTAATAAAAATTTGAATAATTTACAAATTACAAAAGAATTATTGAAAATATCAAAATCAATTATAAAGATAGGCTCAAAAGTAAAAATCAAATTTGTTAAAGATAGACCTGGTCATGATTTAAGATATGCTCTTAACAGCAAAAAAATTAAGAAAAAACTCTACTGGAAACCTAAAACTTCTTTTAAAGTTGGATTAAAAAATACTTTTTTATGGTATTTAAATAATATTGGTTATTATAATAAAATTCCAAAAAAAAATATTGTTAAAAGGTTGGGAGTAAAATTTGATTAAAAAAGCAATTATTTTATCTGGTGGAATGGGTACAAGAATGAGTCCAATAACTAAGGCAGTTAATAAACAGCTTTTACCTATCTATGACAAACCTCTTATTTATTATCCTCTATCAATTCTTATGCTGGCAAAAATTAAAGATATTCTTATTATTGTAAATAAAGGTCAACTTAATCAGTACAAAAAATTATTACCAGATGGAAAAAATTTGGGAATTAATATTGCATATAAGGAACAATTATATCCAAAGGGATTACCTGATGCTTTCCTTCTTGGTGAAAAATTTATTAATAAAAACAATGTTGCATTAATTTTAGGGGATAATTTTTTTTATGGTCAATCTTTGTCAAATACACTAAAAAATTGTATCAATATTAAAAATGGGGCTAAAGTAATTCTGCATAAAGTTTCTAAACCAGAATTATTCGGTGTTGCCAAAATTAAAAATAAAAATAAAATCTTAAGTATTAAAGAAAAACCAAAAAAATTTTTTTCTGATTTAGCAATTACAGGGTTTTATTTTTTTGATAAAAATGTTGTCAAATACTCAAAGAAACTTAAGCCATCAAAAAGAGGTGAGTTAGAAATAACCGACTTATTGAATAAATATAGAAAAAAAAATAAACTAAGTGCTGAATTCATTGGAAGAGGTGGCGCGTGGTTAGATACAGGCTCAATTGAAGATTTTTATAATACTTCTGCTTTTGTTTCAAATATTGAAAAACGACAAGGACTTAAAATAGCTTGCTTGGAAGAAATAGCCTTTAACAATAAATGGATTGGGAAAAAAGATATTTTAAATTCTATAAAATTTTATGGGAATTGCGAGTATTCAAATTATTTAAAAAAGATTATTTTATAAAATCTTGGTAGCGGGAAGTGGGATCGAACCACTGACCTCGGGCTTATGAGTCCCGCGCTCTAACCAACTGAGCTACCCCGCAAACTAATTTGTAATGATATATGATACTTTTTATTTCTGATCCAATAAACAATACTGCTTTAAACAGTTTTTATTACAGATTATTATAATTCGTTTTGGCTTTCTTCAAATGTAAACCCATTTTGCAAAGCTGTATTTACTATATCTTCTGCATTAAATTTAACTGATGACACTAGTTTAGCAATATCATCATATAGTTTTTGGGAAAATACTCTTTTGTTTTGATTTGTTTTTTTTGGAATAATACATTTATTCATTATACCTATGTTTTTTAAAAAATTTTCTGCACCCTTTTCTGAATTTAGATCCTCAAGATCTATCTCTATCATTTTAATTTTTTTACTAAAAAGTTTTTTGTAATAAGCTTGTCTAGCTAACATTTCATAACAATACCACAAAGCTAACCCTGCATTTCCAAATTTTTCAAAAGGTACTGGATTTACAATCTTTTTTTTATAACTTGTATGTAAGTACCATTGCCATACAATTGTAATATTTGTAAAATCATGTCTTGTTAAATAACTGACACATTGGTCAACAATATTTCTATTTAATAGAATAAGTATACTGTTTTCCGACATATTAGAATTTGCTAAATTTTCAACTAAACCGCATTTTGATAAAGTATGATTAGTTTCTACATAAATATTTTCATTTTCAATCAATTTTAATTTGTTATTCCAAAAATTCTTAATTAAAATATTATTTCCAATATCATTAAATGTGCGCATTATTTTAATATCAGGCATTTTTAGACCAAAGTCATTTATTTCCAAAGGCTCATGAATACTTTTTGTTTTAAGGTTTGCAGACATAAAATTTGCTAACCAATTCGATCCTGTTCTTCCTGCGGTTATTGTAAAAAAATATTTTTTCATTTATTAAGTTTATACAATTACAATAAATATCCTCATAAAATGGTAGCGGGAAGTGGGATCGAACCACTGACCTCGGGCTTATGAGTCCCGCGCTCTAACCAACTGAGCTACCCCGCCATTAAATTCACACTGATATATACTACTATGTATTTTTTCTTTCAAATATTTAATCATGGTTTTTTTTGTTTTATGATTTTAAATAATTTAAGCTTATTTGAAAAAAAATGTCTAATGAACCAAAAAAGTCTATAATAACTTCTTCTTAACAGATTTCTTCCTAAATAATTATAATAATTATAAATTTTTGGAACATAAATATGTTTTTTTATATCTGTGTTGCAACATTCTTCGACATACATACCGTCAGCTTCATATTTATCCAGTCTAAATCTAATATTGCTAACTAATTTAAAATCAAAAAGAAACATGCCTAAATCTATGTGATAAACTTTAGGATTTTCACCGCAGAAAACGTACCTATTTCTTTGTTGGTCAAAAGTATAAAAATGATTAATTTTTATTTCACTCAATAATTTATAAAAATTTGGATTTATTATATTGTCGTCATCTAAAAAATATACAAAAATGTTTTGGTCAGAAAAGTTTTTACTAAGATAATCAAGTCCTTTATTTCTTTGAGCGTTTCCTTGTATTTCGCCCTCAAGAGATTTATAAACTAATTCTACAATTTTTTGATTACCTTGAAATTGTTTAAAATTTGGTGATATTTTGGATCCATCATATATTATTAACCATTTAAATATATAATCGAAATTTATACTTTGAAATATTTTGGGTAGGTTTTGAACTCTATAAGATGGTGTAATAATAATAATTTTAATTTTTTCCATATAAGTAAATTAAAAATATTCTTTAATTTTATTTATTTTCTAAATCTTTAATACTCAAAATATTTTTAGCTAAATGACTGTTGTTTTTTTTTATATCCTCAAAAAAATTCCATGCTAAAACTATTAGATTATCAATTTTCCCAGTGATTTTCTTTTTGGACTTTATTGGGATATTAACACCTGGAATAAATTTACCATGTTTCAGTGCATTGTCCTCTATCACAAAATCAATTTCTTTCGATATTCCAAAAAAATTTAATGCAGTTGTAGCTTTAGCTGGAGATCCATAACCAACAATTTTTTTATTATCTTTTTTTAATTTGTTGATATTTTTAATTGTATTCTCTCTAATTTTATAAATTTTTTGACCAAAATCTTGATAGGTTTTAAAATTTTTAATGCCGAATTCATTTTCTTCTTTAACTAAATTATTCACACTTCTTTCAATTTGAAATTTTTTACCTTTTTTTAAATAAATTCTAATAGATCCACCATGTGTATCAATTTTTTCTGCTTTGTAAATAATTGCATCAAACTGTTTGAAGAAGTTTATTAAGGAAGTTAGTGACCAATAATTATAATGCTCATGGTAAATATTATCAAACGTTAAATCTTTCAAAGTATTCATAAGATATTGTACTTCTATTATTATAGTTCCTTTAGGATGTAAAACATCTATCATACATTGTGCCATTTCTTTTAAATTATCAGAGTGCGCAAAAACATTAGATGCTAGTATTAAGTCAGCATTTTTTTTTATTCTTTTGATATTTTTCTTTTCTAAAAAACCGTTAAATGTTTTTATTTTATTTTTATTTGCAAGTTTTGCTAAATTTTTCGCTGGTTCAATACCTAATAGATTTTTAAATTTTTGATCTTTAAAAGGTTTTAATGCTACACCATCATTACTGCCAATATCAATTATATATGATTTCTGAGGCTTAAGCTTTAGTTCTTTAATATATTTCTTTGAAGCAGCAACGAAATGATCTCTAAAAACTTTAGATGTAGAGGATGTATACAAATAATTTAAAAACATCTTTTTTGGATCTACTGCAACAGACAACTGACAGTTATGGCATTTACCACAATAATTTAATTCTAATGGATATAATTCTGTTTTTTCGTCTTTCTTTTTAAGTAGATTGTTTGCAAGTGGCTGATATCCTAATGAAACTACTCTTTTTAAATTTTCATTTCCACAGGATCTACATTCATATTTATAACAACTTAATAAAAGATTTTTTTCATTTTCGTCAACGAAAACATGTTTTATTGTGTGAGTAATTCCATAATTATCATGTTCTCTCTCTCCTCTTACCAAGTTTAAAAAGGTTGTATCTTTTGTAAATACCATTGTATGCGCAACATTTGGTTTTATAACAGAAATTTGACCAGCATTTACAACCTGCGTAATCTTTGGTGAGTTAGGGTTAATTATATCTTGAAAGATTTCAATTATTTGTCCTTTAGTAAAAAGACATTTTTGCTCTTGTTGAGGATGATAGTGATTGGCTCTTATAGTTCCTCTCTTAGAATCTATCAAACCAACCATATTAATTGGTTCTGTTAGTTGAAAATTACTTATTTTGCCTCTACTGTCTTTAAACTCATCTGTGCCGTCGCGTACATATTCTAAATCTTTAATTAAATTTTGTTTTGACCACTTAAATATCATTTCATTAATACTTTCGTCTAATGCATAAAGAAATTTAAATCCTGTTCTTAGTAATTTTTGATTAGATAATGAAAAACCTAGGTTAGGAACCTCGTCATTTGTCTCTTTCAATTGAACTTTTGGATTATATTTTTTGCATATTTCAGCAACATCTTTAACTGCAATAGTATCTTTGGTAACATTAAAAAGTTCTTTAGATATATTTTCTCTTTCTTCCATAAACTTAAAACACCTTGCAACATCAATTACCGGTACGAGGCTTTTAATTTGTCTGCCACCTGCATAAAGTTTTAATGTTCCGTTTTGAGATGTTATTTTTGAAAATAAATTTGTCATAATGTCTAATCTAGTTGCGTCTGATGAATAACCATAAACAGAACCTAGTCTTAAAATGATATAATTTTTACCTGAATTTTTCAGTTGTTTTTCATTATAGTCTTTTGATTTTCCATATGAGAGTCGTGGGCAAGTTTCCTCATTTTCATTAATATTTTTTTTTACTTCATTCATGCTTTCATAAACTACATGACTTGATGGTAAAATAATTTTACAATTATCGCTAATAACTTCTAAGATATTTCGAGTTCCATCTACTGCAACCTCTTCAATTAACTTTTCTTTATCAGAATTAGCTTCACTACTAACTCTTGGTACTGAGGTGATCCCTGCTAAGTGGTGAACGATATCTGCATCATGACAATATTTCTTAATTAAATCTTTATCTAAAATGTCCCCATGAACAAAATTCATATTCCAATTTCTTATTTGATTAACTCTTTCAGATATAAATCTATTATCAATTACAGTAATCTTATCGTTCCAACTATAGCCAGAATAGATTTTACATAACTCTGTGCCTATATACCCAAGTCCCCCTGTAATCACTATTTTTTTCATATTACAAGTTATATTAGTATTAAAATTTAATTAAAATACAAATTATAAAAAAAACCATAAAATACCTTAATAATTAGTTTGCAAAATATTTTTGATTAGCTAACTTTGATCATATGAGAATTGAAGAAGATCTAAAGTTAGATTATTCAGATGTATTATTTAGACCAAAAAGAAGTACTCTTTCAAGTAGGAAAGATGTTAATTTAAAAAGAACGTATCGGTTTAAATATAGCAATAATCAATGGTCAGGTATACCTATAATGGCTGCTAACATGGATGGTGTTGGTGAACTAGAAATTGCAGAAAAACTATCAGAGTATGGAATGATAACTTGTCTTACAAAACAGCATGATGTTAAAAAAATTACTAAATTTAAAAAAATAAAAAATATTTATAATAATATTTCTTTAAGTATAGGAATTAAGAAAGAAGATTTTGATAGACTAGATAAAATCTTAAAAGAATTTAGTTTTTTCAAATTTATTTGTATAGATGTAGCTAACGGCTATTCAGAACATTTTAGTAATTTTATAAAATCAGTAAGAGATAAGTATCCAACGAAAACTATTATTGCTGGCAATGTAGTTACAGCTGATATGACACAAGAATTAATTTTAAGTGGCGCAGATATCGTGAAAGTTGGGATTGGTCCTGGTAGTGTTTGTACAACAAGAATACAGACTGGTGTAGGTTATCCTCAATTAAGTGCTGTAATGGAATGTGCAGATGCTGCTCATGGTTTAGGATCTCATATAATTGCTGATGGTGGATGTACTTGTCCAGGTGACGTGTCTAAAGGATTTGGAGGTGGTGCAGATTTTGTAATGCTGGGAGGAATGTTTGCTGGACACGATGAAGGCAAAGGAAAAATAGTAAAATCAAATGGATCTAAATATATAGAATTTTATGGTTCTAGTTCCGATACAGCAAATAAAAAACATTATGGTGGCTTATCTAACTACAGAAGTAGTGAAGGAAGAACAGTAAGAGTAAAATATCGAGGTAAAATTAATGATACTATATCTAATATACTGGGTGGAATTAGAAGTAGTTGCACCTACGTGGGCGCTCCCTCATTAAAACAATTAAGCAAATGTACTACATTCGTAAGAGTTTCCAGTCAATACAATGATACATTCGAAAAATGATTAATCATTTATATTTTTTGTAATTTCTTTTTTACAATATGCCTCTGCATCAATTTTAGGTAAATTATTATTTTTTTTCATTTGTGCAATTACACATGCAGAAATAGTTTTATTGAGGCTAACTTTTCCATACTTTGACTGAGTAAAGTATAACAGTAAAGATGCAATAATTATGAATAGTAAAAAATAAAAATTTTTGGACATGCATTGTTTAGTATAAATATTATTTTGTGGGTTTAAATATCAAACATAGACCGTTATTACAGAATCTTTTACCTGTTTCACTAGGACCATCATCAAAAACATGTCCATGATGCGCGCCACATACGGCACAATGATACTCTATTCTTTTCATTCCAAAAGAATAATCTATTTTTGTTTTAAAAGCTCCAGGCAACGCTTCAGAAAAAGACGGCCATCCAGTTCCACTATCAAATTTTGAGTCAGAGCTAAACAATTTATTCCCACAATTTGCACAATGATAAAAGCCTTTTCTTTTTTCATGTAAAAGTGCGCTTGAAAATGGTTTTTCAGTACCTTCATTAAATAAAATGTTCTTTTGCTCTTTAGTGAGGCTTTTGTTGATAATTTTTTTGGTTTGAGAATATAAAAATTTATAAGGTAATATTATAAATGATATGATTGAAAGATTTATGAATTTTAAAAATTTTCTTCTCATTTAAAATTAATACCATCTAAAATTTAAATCACAAAGAGCCTCATTGACACAAACCATCTTTAGTGTATTTAAAACTCATGAAATTAAAAGAAAATTTAAAAGCACCTAATTTTAAATTACCCAGTACAGACGGTAGAATTGTCGAATTAAATCAAATTAAAAATAAAAATATAATTCTTTATTTCTATCCGAAAGACGATACACCTGGTTGTACGTTAGAGTCTAAGGACTTTAATAAACTAAATTCTATGATTAATAAGAAAAAGACAATTGTCTTTGGCATTTCAAAGGACAGTATTGAAAGTCATTTAAAATTTAAAAAAAAATATAAATTGAAATTCGATTTATTATCTGATGAAAAACTTGTGGTTATTAAAAAATACGGAGTTTGGGGTATGAAATCCTTTTTAGGTAAAAAATTTAAAGGAATTATAAGGTCTACTTTTTTAATAAATTCTAAGGGTAAAGTTCACAAAATATGGTTAAATGTAAGAGTTAAAGATCATGCTAAATCTGTATTTGAAGAAATAAATAATATTTAAACTAATGGTTTTTGAGGTTTCATATCCTCTTTGCTAATGCCAGCAACTTGAACAGGTTTTTTCATTGCATCTCTTCTAAATGGTTCACCAAGTTCTTGATTTAAAATTACTTCTATAAATGTTGTGATGCCTTTTTTTTGATCTTCACAGGATTGTTTAATAGCTTTTGTTGTTTCCTCCATAGTTTTGACTGTAACTCCTTTTAAACCGCATGCATTAGCAACTTTTGCATAGCTTAATTCCGGATCAAGTTCTGTACCAACAAAGTTATCATCAAACCATAATATTGAATTTCTTTTTTCTGCACCCCACTGATAATTTCTAAATATTACCATTGTAATTGCTGGCCATTCTTCTCTGGCACATGAACTCATCTCATTCATACTTATCCCAAAAGCTCCGTCACCTGCAAAACCGATTACTGGTGTGTTTGGACAACCAATTTTTGCACCTAAGATTGACGGAAAACCATAACCACAAGGTCCAAATAATCCAGGTGCTAAATATTTTCTTGGTTTTTCAAAAGTTGGGTATGCATTACCAATTGCACAATTGTTTCCTATATCGCTTGAAATAATAGCATCCTCAGGCATCGCTGCTTGAATTGCTCTCCAAGCCTGTCTTGGTGACATTCTATCTTTGTCTCTTTCTCTGGCCTCTTTGTTCCAAACTGTTCCTGGATCATCATCCTCGTGGTCAAGACTTGTTAAAGTTTGTAACCACGCTGATTTTGTTTGATGAATTAAATTTTTTCTCTCGTCTCTTCCTTTATCTCCTGCATTTGAAGATAATTTATCCAATATTTGCTTTGCTACTTGTTTTGCATCACCAGCTATTCCAACTGTTACTTTTTTAGTAAGTCCAATTCTATCTGGGTTCATGTCTACTTGAATGATATTTGCTTTTTTTGGCCAATAGTCAATTCCATAGCCAGGTAATGTTGAGAAAGGATTTAGTCTTGTGCCAAGTGCTAAAACAACGTCTGCTTTTGAAATTAATTGCATTGCTGCTTTTGAGCCATTGTAACCAAGAGGTCCAACAGCTAATGGGTGGCTTCCTGGAAAGCTATCATTATGCTGGTAACCATTACAAACTGGAGCATCTAATTTTTCTGCTAGATCCTTGCATTCTTTTATTGCATCACCAATGACTACTCCAGCACCTGATAATATTACTGGAAATTTTGCATCTGATAACATTTTTGCGGCCTTCTCAATTGCTTCTTTGCCTCCACCTTGTCTTTCAAATCTTACAATCGGTGGAAGATCAATATCTATAACTTGAGTCCAATAATCTCTTGGTACATTTATTTGTGCAGGAGCAGATCCTCTAACTGCTTTTTCGATTACTCTATTTAAAACTTCTGCCATTCTAGATGGATCTCTAACTTCTTCTTGATAACAAACCATATCTTTAAACAAATTCATTTGTTCAACTTCTTGAAATCCCCCTTGACCCATAGTTTTGTTAGCTGCTTGAGGAGTTACAACTAATAATGGAGTATGATTCCAATAAGCTGTTTTAATCGGAGTGACTAACCCTGTAATTCCTGGACCATTTTGTGCAATGACCATTGAAATTTTTCCTGTTGATCTTGTGTACCCATCTGCAATTAATCCACCGTTAGTCTCATGAGCAACATCCCAAAATGTAATACCTGCTTTAGGAAATAAATCAGAAATTGGCATGAACGCAGAACCTATGATACCAAAAGCGTGCTCAATTCCATGCATTTGAAGAACCTTTATAAAGGCTTCTTCTGTTGTCATTTTAGTCATTATTTTATATCTTTTTAAAAAATTTATTTTATTACAATTGGATTAATATATAAGATTGAAAGAATTTCAAACAAGAAATCGTCACAATGGTAAATACAGATATAATTATTCACGATAAAAAAGATAATGTTGGTGTTGTAGTTATTGAAAAGATTACACCAAATCAGGACTGTGATTGCTGGATAATGGAAAATGACGATTCTACAAAAATTCAATCTAAAAATGAAATTCCATTAGGTCACAAAATCGCTATGACAGATTTAAATGAAGGAGACACTATTATTAAGTACGGCCATGATATTGGAAAAGTGGTTAAATCTATTAAAAAAGGTGAGCATGTACACGTTCACAATGTAAAAACGAAGAAATGGTAAAATGGAAATTCCAAAAAGCTTTTTAGGTTATAAACGTGAAAATGGAAGAGCTGGTACCAGAAACCATGTAATAATTTTACCTGTAGATGACATATCAAATGCATGTGCCGAAGCAGTTGCAAATAACATTAAAGGTACAATTGCATTGCCTCATTCTTATGGAAGATTACAATTTGGTGCAGACTTAGAATTGCATTTTAGAACAATGATAGGTACTGGGAAGAATCCTAACGTTGCAGCAGTAATTGTAATTGGGATAGAACCCAAATGGACAAAAAGAATTGTAGATGAAATTGCAAAGACTGGAAAACCTGTTGAAGGATTTAGTATTGAGGGAGTTGGTGACATTGATACAATTGCAAAAGTTTCAAAAAAAGCTCAAGAGTTTTCAATGTGGTCCTCAGAAAAGCAGAGACAGGAATGTCCAATTAGTGATCTATGGATTTCTGTAAAATGTGGAGAGTCTGATACAACTTCAGGACTTGCATCAAATCCTACAGTGGGAAATTTAATGGATAAGTTAGAACCACTTGGAGTTCATTTATGTTTTGGTGAAACTTCTGAATTAACTGGTGCTGAAAAAGTCTGTGCTAAAAGAGGAAAAACAACAGAAGCACAAAAAAAATTCATGAAAACTTGGAATGATTATAATGATTTTATTTTAAAAGAAGCAACAGACGATCTCTCAGAAAGTCAACCTACAGCAGGCAATATCGCTGGAGGATTAACTACAATCGAGGAAAAAGCTTTCGGAAATTTTCAAAAAATAGGTTCAAGACAATTTATTGATGTATTGGAACCAGCAGAGGAACCAACTAAGGGTAAAGGATTATATTTTATGGATACATCATCTGCAGCTGCAGAATGTGTTACACTCCAAGCAGCGGGAGGCTTCAATATTCATTTATTTCCAACTGGACAAGGAAATATTATTGGAAACCCCATTGAACCGGTTATAAAACTAACTGCTAATCCTTTAACAGTAAAAACAATGAGTGAACATATTGATGTTGATGTTTCTAAAATTTTATCTCGACAGATGAATTTAGATCAAGCAGGAGATGAATTAATCAAATCTACAATAAGAGTTGCTAACGGTAGATTAACATGCGCAGAAGCCTTGGGTCATAAAGAATTTGTAATGACCAAACTATATAGAAGCGCCTAAAAAATTCTAAATTGAAATTAAAATTTCCTATAAATTTAATTCCAGGAATATTTCTAGCATTTATATTATATTCTTTATCAGAAGGTATAAATAACTTTATTTCTATTGCAATTTTTGGATACGAAAAAAGTCCGATCTCTACAGCTATGTTTGCAATTATTATAGGTTTAACCTTAAGTAATATTTTCAAAATTAGAAAAGGTTTTCTAATAGGCTTAGATTTTACTCAAAAATATATTTTGAAGTTAGGTATAATATGTTTAGGTATTCAATTAAAACCTTTCGAATTTTTAAAATTTGGTACAATTGCTATTCCACTTATTATTATTTGCATTATAAGTGTTTTGATTGCCATTAAACTTCTCATTAAGAAATTAAAAATTTCAAGAAGAATGTCATACTTAATTGCTATTGGTAGTACAGTTTGTGGAACAACAGCTATAATGGCAACTGGTCCTATAATAAAGGCCAAAAAAAGTGAAATTGCATATGCAGTAGCTAATATGACTGTATTTGGAATTATAGCCATGCTTTTTTATCCCTATTTTGCAAATTATTATTTTGAAGGTGATCCATTATTTTCAGGGTTGTTTTTAGGAACTGCTATACATGAAACAGCACAAGTCGCAGCTGCTGGTTTAATATACGATCAACAATTTAATAGCCCAGAAACTTTAAATATTTCAACAGTTACAAAATTAATTAGAAATACTTTTTTGGTAATTATGATACCTTTGTTTGCATACCTCTATAATAGAGGGCAGAAGCAATCTAAAAATTATTCACTTATTAAAATTTTTCCCTATTTCGTTTTAGGATTTATAGCCTTTATTATTATTAGAAATGGAGGAGATTATATATTTTTAAACTCTAATAACTCAAACAAAGAAGTTTGGATAGAATTTGTGTCTGTAATTAAATTTTCTGCAAAGGTATTTTTGACTATGGCAATGGGTGCAATAGGATTGTCAACAAATTTAAAAGATCTGAGATCTATGGGATATAAACCGTTTATAGTTGGTTTTATTTCATTATTGACAGTTGGAATTGTAAGTTTAAGTGCTATAGAATTTTTTGGTAGTTTAGTTATTAATTAGGCTGGTTTTTTCTTTTTATCTTGATAGTCGCTGAATAGTTTTCTCACAAATGCTGCCAATATGGCAAGAGTAACTGCTAGTATTATTGATAACACGCCGTAGACAATTGGGAAATCATTAGACATATTTGAAATAAATTGCGAGAAGCCAGTCAACTCTGGTTTGTTTAATGATAAATTGTTAATTGTAGATTGAGACTCTCTAAAAAAGCTTTCGTAAGCCATAGCGATACCAACAAGCAATAAAAGTATTGCTAATATTGTTTTAAATTGAGAGCTATCAACCTTTTCACCCAATTTCTGACCTACTTGAACACCTAATATTGATCCCAATATTAAAACTATAACTAAAATTAAGTCTATTGAACCGTAATTGAATGCATGAAGTATTGTTACTATAGCGCTTACAAAGACTGTAACAAACAAAGATGTACCTGGGACTAATTTGGTCGGCATGCCTATTATATAAATCATGGCTGGTACCAAAATAAAAGCACCTCCAATTCCCATAATTGCTGCAATGAAGCCAACTATTAAACCAATAGTGATTGGTGTGAATGCGCTTTCATACACTTTAGATTTTTTAAATCTCATTCTTATCGGTAAACCATGAATCCAATAATGAACATGTAGTTTTTTTCTTAAAACTATTTTTTTTCTTGCTCTATCAAGCTCTGTAACACCTTGAACTAACATAAAGGTACCAATTATTGCTAAAATATACATATACGCTAGTGCAATAACTATATTTATTTTACCAATATCTTTGAAGTAAGTGAATGTTAAAATTCCAAGAATTGTTCCACAAGCACCTCCTATAACAATCATAAATCCCATTTTGTAATCTAAAGTTCCTTTATACCAATGGGTAGTTGAACCAGACACTGAGGTTCCTAATATATTGTTTGCTTCATTTGCAACTGCATAAGATGGAGGAATTCCCAAAAAAATTAAAAAAGGTGTCATTAAAAAACCTCCGCCTACACCAAAAAGTCCAGACAAAATTCCAACAACTAAACTGAGTATGAAGATAACAGGTAGGCTTACATATACTTCTGCTATAGGAAGAAAAAATTCCATAAATAGTAATTATTCCTCTAAAATATTAAAGTCAACAATTTGATAGTGTGATTTTGCTTAATTTATTTGGAGAAAAGTACCAACAATTATTACACTCCAATAAATCCCAAGACCAATTAAAGTAAATGTTTTTGCGCTTATTTTAAAAATTTTTATTGGAAGAAGCTTAATAATATCATTAGCATTTTTATAAAATTTATTAAGCATACTCAGGAAATACACCTGAAGAATAAAATTTGCAAGCTTAATTTGTTAAATACTGATTAAAAAATAGTTGCACCAAAAACTTTAACCTGATCACCCTCTAGCCCTAAAACAAGTCGACCAAGAAAATCTCCAGGTAGTTTTGTGCTAGTTTGTTTATAAAGTACAGTCACATAAAGGCCTCTTCTAAGACAACCAAATGCCTCAAAACGCTCCTCTGATAGGTTTGAGATTAGATCGTTCGATGCCCACTGCTTACCTAACTCAACCTCGTTGGCTCCATAAAGCATCTGTGATGAGAAATCCTTAGTAAAACCTCCATAATCTTTCATATTTGAGGACTTAATTAGGTTAATCCAGATTGGGTTAGCTATTTCAATAATATCTTTGTCGGACTTATCAAGAAGACTCATTGAAGTGTCTAGGAAGCTTCTTTTTTCTCTTTTTCGTCAATTATATGATAGACAGGCATTTTCTCTAAAGAAAACTTGCCTGTTTTAGGATCTCTTCTTGAAACTGTTAAACAATGCCAGTTTTCATCATCTAATTTCATGTGGTCTCCCCTGTAATAATATCCGGGCCAACGAGTTTCTTTCCTGAAAAGTGTGTGTTCTGTAACACATTGGGATGTTAATGCTCGGTGTTTAAGCTCCCAAGCTCGCATTAGTTGATGATAATCTTCAGCTCCAACATGCTCCAAATCTTCTTGTAACCAATCTAATAATTCTAGACCCTTTTTTAAAAGATTTTCGTTAGTCATGTAATTTACTGAAATACCACCTACATATTCATCCATGATTTTTTGAAGTCTTTGTAGCCCTTGAATTGGAGATATATAACTTGGAGAAACAGTTCCACCAGTAATTTCATTTCTGCCAACTGTGTAATTTTCCAATGGCTTATATATGATTTTTTTAAAATCAGCACATTGCTTATCTGAAACTTTTATATTATCACCTTTTTTCTCCTCAATATATTTTACAGCAGCTTTTGCAGCCAAGCGTCCTTCTGTAAAAGAACCAGAAGAGAATTTGTGCGCACTACCTCCCACCGTATCACCTGCACCAAATAACCCTTGGACTGTTGTCATTCTGTTATATCCCCAAAAATATTCAGGAGGAGATAAATCTTCTGGGCCACTTACCCAAGCACCTGAGCAAGTTGCATGTGATCCCATAACATAAGGTTCTGAAGTAGTTAATTCAGGGTTAGTATATTTTGGATCTATATTTTGAGATGCCCAAACTACTGCCTGACCAACAGTCATACCTAAAAAATTTTCCCATCCCACAGTTTCTAAATGTGGATCCTGGAATGCTTCTTTTGTAACCATATGAATTGGACCACCGCCAGCCATAACTTCTTGGACAAATGCGTGGTTTCTTAAACATGTTGGAGTTGGGTGATGATCAATATATTCACCAACGAGCTCTTTAGTTTGATTATACCATTTTTTTTCGTAGTTTTCTCCATTAGCATTTTGTGTGTAAGTTTTAAGATGCAAAAAATAAGCACCAACAGGACCATATCCATCTTTAAATCTACATAATACAATTCTATTTTCCATTTGAGTCATTTTGGCACCAGCTGCAATTGGTAATGCATATGCTGAACCATTACTCCAAGGAGCGTACCAGGTTCTACCCATACCTTCACCAACTGCCCTAGGCTTAAATATGTGAGATGCTCCGCCTGCAGCTACTATCACAGTCTTTGCTTTAAAAACATAATAGTCACCAGTTCTCATATTAAATCCAACGGCACCACCAACTCTATTTTCATTATCCTCATCCATTAAAAGATGAGTAATCATTATTCTATTATAAATTTTATCTGCAGATTTTTTTGCTGCTTCGGCTACAATTGGTTTATAACTTTCACCATGAATCATTATCTGCCATTTCCCTTCTCTCTGGTAACGACCAGTTTTAGGATTTTTCATCATTGGTAAACCCCACTCATCAAACATGTGTACAGTTGAGTCAACATGTCTAGCCATATCGTAACCAAGGTCTTCTCTAACAAGTCCCATCAAATCATTTCTTGCGTACCTCACATGATCTTCTGGTTGATTCTCTCCCCATTGCATTCCCATATAACAATTGATTGCATATAAACCTTGAGCAACAGCTCCGCTTCTATCAATGTTTGCTTTTTCTACACAAATAATTTTTAAATCTCTTCCCCAGTGTCTAGCTTCAAAAGCAGCACCTGTTCCAGCCATACCTCCACCAACTACTAAAACATCACAATTTTCAACTATGGTTTTTTTAGCCATTAATAATAAACACCTTTTTTGAATGAGCTTTTTTCAACTTTTGGTAAATCTTTATTTGTATTTAAACCGTGCGGTTCATTATAAAGAATTTGAGAATTTATTTCACCCTGGTTAGGTTTGTCTCCATCAGCTAATTTAGGAATAAATTTTCCCCATGGTTTGGTTGTTATCGGAGAAACAAAATCTTTAGTTGTTCCGTTTCTAAATTTTATTTTCCATGAAATAGTTCCTTTTTCTTCTTCACGTCTTACTCTTACGCTATGACCCATGGGTGCAAAGTCAGCATATCCTCTTACATCAATTGCATGGTTGGGGCATGCTTTAACACATGAGTAACATTCCCAACAAAAATTTGGCTCTATATTTTTTGCTCTTCTTATTGTTTCATCAATATGCATAATGTCTGAGGGACATATATCAACGCAATGTCCACAGCCATCGCATCTAGTCATATATACAAATGTTGACATAATTTTATAAATCTCCTTTTATTTTCATAACATATTAATAGTGTTTTGGCTCTTCTCTTTTTATACCTAGGCCAAATTGCTCAGGTGCATCAGCCTCAGGGGGTAAATTGTCTCTTGATCCATCAGCCTCTGCAAGATTTTTTTGGATAGCAGCTCCAGGTTTATAAAACATGTGTGCAAATTTAGACCAATATACACCTCCAAAAAGAATCAGATTGGCAACAACATAAAAAACAAAAAAGACTTTGTCATCCCATCTATTTCCTAAATCTAAGTTTTGCAAATAAGACCAAATTAATCCAAATAATGATGTTGCAATTAATGCTAATACAAATAAATCTGCTTTAATTATTCTGTACCAAGGTTGAGCTTCAGAATACACATCAACTCTAAGAAAAAACCAAAACCAACAACCACCTAAAACTGTTAATATTCCACCTGCATGCCATACTATAGGCCAAACGTTTGGAGTTGTTGAGGATGGATCTGTATACATAAAAATCATCACAACTGTTGAAACCCAAAACAAAATTGTTCCGTACATTCCCATTACGTGGGCGATACGTCTTTTACCAGCACCTAACTCTGAAGTAGTTGCAATATCACTCACCAATGTTTTTGAAAGAACTTTTATTCTCTCTCCTGCTGATAAACTTTTGGTAGCGTTTTTTTTTGCTTTTTTTGCATTATCGAAAAAATATTTTACATTTTTTTTGTGTATAATATCCATAACTGTACCAATCACTATCAGCGCAATCATCAAAATTACAAAAATTTGCATAAATATTGGAGATACGCTTTCTGAAAGAACATAGAATGGGTTTGTTGAAAACATTTTTAAAACCTCCGCAATTTAAAAAGTTACTAAATTTGTAGTATAGATAAATTAATAGATCAACTGTAATATCTTGGACACTTAGTAACAGCTTTTTGGTAAAAATTGTCCAAAATCTTATAGCTTTTAAAGCTTTTTCTTCTCCATTTATTATTTTTAATACCACTAACTGATGCAATACCTTTTCCAGATCCAAGCAAAATTATTTCATCATACTGGTCAAGGGAATCAAGGTAAATATTCCTTTTATAAATTTTAATTTTCTTTTTTATAAAATTAAATGTATTCCCCTTATAAAATCCATTAACTGGTGTATAAATTTTATTATTTTTTGCGAATAATAAGTTAGAAGTGCCACTTTCTAAAAGTTTCTTGTCTTTATAAAGAGCAATATCATTTTTAGTAGTGTCCAGCTTTTTTAGGATACCTAATATTTTTTTATACATTAAATTTTTATATTCAGGCTCAATTCTTTTATAATTTATAAGATGAAGATTAAAATTTCTTTTTGGTTTAAGTCTTTTTCTCAGTGAAATAGATATCATTTTTTTATTAGACGCAATTCTTAATAAGTGGTCGTATTTTTTATTTTTATTCAAATTCAATTTAATAATGTGAAGAATTTTTTTTTTTAAATCTTTTTTATAAATTTTATAAATTTTTAAAGATTTAATTAGATTATCTATATGATTTTTAAATAATATAATTTTTAATGGTTTGCCAACAACTCTCATTGTTGTAAATATACCATAAGAGCTCCATAGATCCTTAAATGGAATTTCTTTAAGATCTTTATGCCGATAAGATTTTTTTAATAATAAAGTTGCCATTTTCTGTTAAAAAAGATTCTGGATGAAATTGAAATCCATAAACATTTCTTACTCTGTCTTCTACAGCCATTGCAATGTTCGTTTTAGCGCATCTCATTGTGACTTTAACATTTTGGGACTGAAATGGTTCATGAAGCTTTAATGAGTGATATCTTCCTACTTTAAATATTTTATTTTTTTTAAATATTTTACTTTCATTTGTTACCTTTACATTTGATTGATAGCCATGAAAAATATTCCTTTGTTGAACAATTTTGCCGTTTTCATTAAATAAAATTTGTTCGTAACCGAGACAAATACCTATAATTTTTTTTTTTCCCCTAAAAGCTTTATATATTTTTGATGTTAAAGGGTAGTCTTTGGGTGATCCGGGTCCAGGTGATAAGACTATAGCATCTGCTTTAGTAATTTTTTGATTATTTATTTCAAAATAATTAGAGCAATAAACTTTATCAAACTTAGAAAATTGATGAACTACATTCCAGGTAAATGAGTCTTGATGATCAATAATATAAATCATTTATATAACTCCAACAACGACTTTGCTTTTATAAAATTTTCTCTAAATTCTTTGGAAGCAGTACTTTCTAAAACTACACCGGAAGCAGCCGAAACTTCTGAAATATTTTTGAAATTAAGTATTGATCTAATAATAACATTAAACCTCATATCTTGATTAAATTTAATATATCCAAAACTTCCAGTAAAAATATTTCTATCTTCAGCTTCTTGTTCATTTAAAAGTTCTAAGGTTCTAATTTTAGGACACCCTATAACTGATCCACCAGGCATCATTGATTTAATAATCTGTTTTAAAGTAACATTTTTTCTTAGTTTTCCTTGAATTGACGTCACATAATGAAAAAGATGCTTATATTCTTCAACATATTTTTGTTTTAAAATTTTAACAGTTCCAGGTAAACAAATTCGTGAT
Organism: uncultured Pelagibacteraceae bacterium; assembly: GCA_902560625.1. GTDB lineage: Bacteria > Pseudomonadota > Alphaproteobacteria > Pelagibacterales > Pelagibacteraceae > Pelagibacter. The sequence goes on along the minus strand of CACEMD010000001.1, from coordinate 154,952 downwards.
AAATCGCTTCTTTCCATATCAACAATCATATTATGTTCTTTTGTTTCTTTGTTGTTATTCATAAAAAATTTTAAAGCATGTTTTTTTTTTATTTTGCTATTTTTTTTCAAAGTTCCAGCTATAGGCTTTGTTATTATATTTTTACCCTTTTTATCAATTAATGTTTCTGGTGAGCAGCTTACTATCGAAAAATCTTTGTCTCTAATCATAAAAGATTCTGGTGATGAATTAACCTTCATTAGTTTCCAAAAAAAATTCACTGGATCAATTGTTGATCTATTTTTGTACTTTGTGCAAATTTTAATTTGATAAGTATCTCCTTCTTTAATTTTTTGTGCAAATTTATTAAATATTTTATTGTATTTTTTATAATTTATATTCAATTTAAATGGGCTTAAAATTTGTGTTTTGCTAAAGTATTTTCTATATGAAACATTTTTTTTTGTAGAAAAAACTTTTATATCTTTTCTGATTTTTATTATTGTTTCTGGTTTATAAAAAATTCCTTTATAAAAATTAAGTTTTTTTTGTTTTTTAATATTAATATTTAATAGATTGCATAATATTTCGTAACCAAAAAACCCAATTAATAGATCCGTCTCTTTTTTGTATAATTTATTTTTAAAATTGTTAAAAAAATTGTCTAAATTATTTTTGTTTAAAATAATTTTTTTAGAAAAATCTGTAAATATATTATAGCCATTATTAACTTTATAAATAATTAATGGTTTGTCCGACTGATAAATTTTTTCTAAAAAAGAATTAAATTTTAATTTATGCTGCTTGTGTTCTTTCAATTGCTTTCTCTTTAATTGGTAAGTGTATTAAACCTGCAAAAACAGATAATGCAATCGCCAAATACCACGCATAGTCATAAGATCCATATAAATCATAAAATAATCCTCCTAAATAAGCGCCAAAAAATGATCCTATTTGGTGACTTAAAAATACTAAACCATAAAGTAATCCGAGATACCGCGTCCCAAATATGTGTGCCACAATGCCACTCGTTGCTGGAACAGTTGATAACCATAAAATACCAAAGCTAGCACCAAATATGATCGAAGTTATTGTGCTTGGCGGCGTGAAAATAAATAAGCAAAGAGAAAGTCCTCTTAAAAAATATATGCAACTTAAAATAATTTTTTTACTTTTTTTGGTAGACAAATACCCACTAGTCAGTGATCCAATAATATTAAAAAAACCTATCAATGATAAAATCATTGCTGCAGTCCAGTCTTCAAGCCCTCTGTCTATTACATATTTTGGTACATGCGTTCCAACTAGTGTAATATGAAACCCACACACAAAAAAACCTGAAATTAAAAGTAAATAACTTTTATTTTGAAATGCTTCTTTTAATGCCTCTACGGTTGTTTGGCCTATATTTTGATCTGTTGACTCATTTAAGCTTGGAGATCGAACAAAAAAAGCAATAATAAATCCAAATAAAAGAAAAATCATAAAAAAGAATAGTGTTTCGATCCAACCGTTGCTACCTAAGGAGTAATTAGTAAATATTGGAGATAGAAAGTACCCAAAAGATCCAACAGCTGTGACGATGCTCATCGCTATTGTTCTATTCGATAATGGAAAATGTTTTCCAACTACAGACATAGGGATACTAATAGCAGTTCCACCGCATCCAATTCCTATGAGAACACCTAAACTTAACTGAAAATAAAGACCTGTGTTTGGTCCAGAGTATAAAAAGTAAACACCAAGAATGTAAAAAATAAAAGCAATACTTATGGCTTTATGACCACCATACTTATCAGCTATGGCTCCAAAAATAGGTCCAGATAAACCCCAACCTAACATTTGTATACCAATTGCTAACCCGAATTCTGTATTTGAAATACCTAAATCATTATTAAAATCCATAAAAAACATTCCAAAAACTTGCCTTACACTCAGTGAGATAAAAACAACAAGCGAAGCGGCTATAAGAGTAAATAAAGCAGCGTTATTATTTATAAATTTTTCAGAACTCATTTTATGAATTTAATTGATCTTCTTAAATCTTGGATAAGATCTTTTGGATCTTCTAATCCAATATGTAATCTTACAATATGTTCATTTTTTTTTAACTGAAGGAACTTTCTATTCCCTTGTTCTTTGATTTGTTGATGTAATGCTAAACTTTCATAACCTCCCCAGCTATAACCATGTCCAAATAGTTTTAAAGAATTTACAAATTTATCAACAGACTTTTTGTTTTTAGAAGTTATTTTTATTCCCATCAATCCAGAAGAACCAGAATAATATTTATTCCAGAGTTTATAGTTTTTCGTATTCTTCTTGAGTGGATATAAAACTTCAATATTTTTTTTTGTTGAGAGAAATTTAGCTATTTGTTTTGCATTTTGTTGATGTTTATCCAATCTTACATCTAACGTACGTATACCCCTCATTATAAAATAAGCATCATCAGGACTTAACCTTAAACCTGTCATATTTTGTGCTTGTAGTACTTTTTTAAATACCTTTTTACTAACTGCTAAACTTCCTCCCATTACATCTGAATGACCTGAATAATATTTAGTAGCTGATACAATTGATAAATCAAAGCCTAATTTTATTGGTTTTAAAAAATATGGAGTTCCCCATGTGTTATCAATTGCAGTACAAATACTATTTCTTTTTGCCAAAGATAAGATTTTACCCAAGTCTTGAAATTCAAACGTATTACTACCTGGATTTTCTACATAAATAAGTTTAGTTTTCTTTGTAATGTTGCTCTTAATAGTATTAAGATTATTTGGATCATAAAATTTAGCTTTAATATTAAATTCTTTTAAATAATTTTCTGATAATAATCTTGTAGGACTATAAACTGGGTCAGCTATTATTATTTCATCGCCAGGTCTTAAAATGCTAAATAAAGTCAAAAAAACTGCTCCAAAACCTGTTGGCGTTAAAAAAGTATGATATGACTCCTCTATATTATTCAAAATTTTTTCAAGTTCGTAAGTTGTTGATGTGCCTTGTCTTCCATATTCAAAGTGACCTCCTCTAGGATTCTTTAAATTTTTCTTTTGAATATTCCTTAAATCCTTCATTGATTTAAAAACTACAGTAGACGTTCTGACTAATGGAGGATTTACTGAACGAATTTTATAGTCTTTGTAACTATGTTTAAGATAAGTTTTAAATGATTTATCCATAAATAAATTTGATATGTAAGAACGACAATGCTATATCCCACAAAGAAGTCAATAAAATTATAAAACAAAGGAGATTATGGGATATCCAAAAAAGCATAGGGGCCGAAGAAAAATGGGCTCAAAAAAAAGAAGAGCTAGAAAAAAAAATAAGAAAAAATAATTATTAAGTGATAATGCATGTAATGTCTAATATTCGAATTCTTCGAATAGTATCATTGTTACTATTTTTAACACCAGCAATAGCACTCTTAGGATCTCTGATTTTTCATAACATTTTGGTATCTTTTAAATTTAATCACCATGAAAAAATTAAAATTATAAAAATTAAAGATTATACTCCAGGTAAAAAAATAAAAATATTATGCTCCGAGGAAAATGGATTTTGTAGTAATGATAAAATAGTTTCCAAAAAACTTACTGATTGCAGTAAATACAATCTATATTTGCAATATTCTTCTATACCTGGAAAAAAATTTGCAATAGATAAAATGTTAGATAATACCAAAAACTTTAGTCAACAAGTTTTTATGACTTTAGAGGTGTCCAGCAATTTAGAAAAAAGTTGCATTCTTAATTATCCAAAAACTTTAAAATATTATAATTTTGTTCCATTTTTCTTTGAAAAGATTGCTAATTTGCTAAATAATAAAAATACCTCTCTTGGTACAAGCGAGACAATAAATCCAATTATTTACGGAGAAAGCTCAATTAGCAACATTGTAAAAAGATACCCGCTTAAATTCATTTTTAAACCATTATTGTATTTGAGTGTATTTTTTATGATTGTTTACTGGCTATATTATAATTTAATTTTAAACAAAATATTAATTAAAAGAAGAACCAATATTTTTTTAATTTTTGGTTTATTATCATCAATATTTTTACTACTTCATGTTATTTTTTTAGGTTGGACTTTTGAAAGTGAATTTCTAACCAAACTCAGAAGGTCATATATTATTTTTTTTATTTTATTTGAAGTTTTAGCTCAAGCTTTTTTAATTAAGGAGATTTACAAAATAAGAAATGAAATATCAAAATATATAAATAATATAATTGTATATCTGAAACTTGGTTTTGTAACTATAGTTTGTCTTTCAACATTAATAATTCTAATTATATTAACAGTCTACAATTTAGATCCAAAGGTAGATTATATTTTAGAGTGGAATTATTTTTTATTATTATTACTTTTTTATTTTTTATCTTCTATAATGTGGAAAAGAAATTAATTCTTAACAATCCAGCCACCACCTAGAACTTTATCACCATTTTCATCTTTCAAATAAAAAACACATGCTTGCCCTGGAGAAATTCCATATTCATCCTCGTAAAGAGTCAATTTTGCCTTTCCATTTATTAAATTTAATTTGGATTTTATTAATCTTCCGGTAGATCTAACTTTAACAAAAATATTATTTTCAAAAGTTTTCTTTTCAGATAATAAATTTAAATCTTTTAAAATTATTTCTTTTTTTTTTAATTCTTCCTTTGATCCTATAATGATTTCGTTTTTATCAGGTTTAATGTCTATGACATAAAACGGTTCTTTTGCAGATACTTTAATTCCTTTTCTCTGTCCAATTGTAAAATTAACTATTCCATCATGAACACCTAGTACTTTACCTTCTGTATTTTTAATATTTCCTTTTTTAAATGCATCAGGTTTTAATTTAGCAATAACAGTTGAATAGTCGCCATTTGGGACAAAACAAATATCTTGGCTGTCGGGTTTATCTGCAACATTTAAATCAAGATTTTTTGCAATTTCTCTTGTTTCTGATTTTAACATTCCACCTAAGGGAAATCTTAAATAATTTAATTGTTCTCTAGTTGTGTTAAATAAAAAGTAACTTTGATCTCTATTCTCATCAATGGCTCTATACATTTCTGTAATATTATTTTTAGTTAGACTTTTTACATAATGACCTGTAATTAATGCATCGGCCTTTAAATTTTTAGACTCTTCAAACAAATCATTAAATTTTACTGTTTTGTTACATTGAATACACGGTACTGGAGTCTCTCCTTTTAGGTAGCTATCTATAAAATTATTTATGACACCATCTTTGAATTTATTTTGATAGTATAAAATTTTATGTTCAATATTTAGTTTGTTAGCAACTCTTTTTGCATCCATAATATCTTGGCCTGCACAGCATTGTTTAGAGCTAGATGTTTCCTTTGTATCATCATATAATTTTAAAGTTATGCCTATAACTTTATACCCATCTCTTTTCATCATGCCTGCTACAGTAGATGAATCTACTCCACCCGACATTGCAACAACAACTGTTGTGTCTTTTGGGTCTTTGTTTAAACCAATAGAATTAGTTTTAATTGTCATATTGATGTTACTTATACTTATTTCTATTATAAAATAAATTAAATGATTTTAGATTATGAACCAGGAGACAAAGTGCTCAATCCAGCAAATAATGATTGGGGTATCGGACAAGTCCAATCTATTATTGATAATAAAGTAACTGTAAATTTTGAAAATGTTGGAAAGAAAGTAATTAATGCAAATTTGATTGAATTAAGAAAAATACATAATGGATAATCATCACAAAAAAAAAATTAATGACGAATTGATCAAAACCTTCCTTATTGCAGGAAAGGAATCAATTGATCTTCGAAACAAAGGTTTAAAAAAAGAAATTAAATCTGATAATACCCCAGTCACTAACGGAGATATTGAAGTAAATAAAATAATTACTGAAAAAATTAAAAGTCTTACACCCGATATTCCAATTGTGTCTGAGGAAAGTTCGTCAAATAAATCTAGGGAAGATCTTAATATGTTTTGGTTAATCGATCCTATTGATGGTACTTATGATTATATTAATAACGGAGACGAATTTACTTTAAACGCTGCTTTAATTATCGATAAAAAACCTGAGCTAGGTATCATTTTTGCTCCAGCAAAAAATAGACTTTTTTATTCTTACAGCTCAGGTCAAAGTTTTGAAATTGTTGATGATAAACTAGTAAGACTGACTGGAGAGAAAAGAAGTGACTTTGAAGGTATTAAGGCAGTTTCATATTCAAATGATCTTAAGCCAGTCATTTCTGAATTTCATAAAAAATTTGGTGTAAAGAAATTTGTAAAAATGAAAAGTTCGCTAAAATTTTGTGTAGTCGCTGCTGGTGAGTACGATTTATATGTTACAGAACCTAGAGCTTCAGAGTGGGATATTGCTGCAGGACATGTAATTTTAAAAAATGCAGGAGGTACTATTACAGATTTTGAAGGAAATGAAATAATATATGGAAAGAAAAATTTTAAGAATCCAAGTATAATCTTAAAAAGAACAAAAAATTTATAAATATGGATGAGACTATAAGAATAATTTTAATTATAATTGTTTCAGTATCTATATTTGGTTTGATTGTTTTTGTTTTTGTTAAAAATTTTATCAGGAAAAAATTAGATTATTATTTAGAAGAAAAAAATAAAAAAAATAAATTATAATAAGTTTATTATTTTTAGATAATCATCTTTTTTAAGATCCATTACTCTTTTAGAAGTTTCAAAGTCAAATCCAGATCTTGCAAGCACACCTATGTCTTTTTTATAAAATAATGGTCTGTTGTTCTCTTCTCTTGAGGGTCCAATTCTCCTTTTTTTGCATAGTTTAATTGCTGAGAAAAAATCTTGATCTTCATTATTCTCTTTAATCTGGTCAATGGTTTCGTTTATAAATTCATTTCTTATTCCTTTGACGAATAAGTAATTTCTTATTTTATTAATTGAACTACCTCTCTGTATTAAACTTTTTGCTTTTGAATTAGAATAAAATTTGTCATTTATAAATTTTGATTTTTCTAGATCTTTTAAAACAATATCAATTAAATCTACTACATTTTTTTTGTTAACATTTTGAACTTTAATTTTTAAATACTTTTTTAATAAGTAAGTTTTAAGTTGTTGTTTTGATGGTGAATATTTTTCAATGTAAGAAAGAGAAAAATTTCTCATTTCCTCAACTGTTATTTCAAGACTTTTTTTTCTATTTTTAATAGGAATCATCAATGATGTAATATATTATAAATTCATATGTTCGAGCAAATTTCAACATTTTTTACTATTGAGATGATTTATCTATGGCTAAATATTGGTGTAATACCTTTTTGGTTTTTATTAATTTTCTTTCCAAATTCTAAGGTTTGTGGTTTTTTTGTTACTTCAATTTTTCCCATTTTCATTCTAACAGGTGTGTATTTTTATTTATTATATATTTTTTACTCTAATGATTATAATTTTTTAGATAATTTTAATTTGTATCTAGGTTTGGAGTATTTAAGAGAGTTATTTTCTAGCAAATCATTTATAATGCTTTTCTGGACTCATTTTTTAGCAATAAACCTATTTTGTGGTGGGTGGATTGTTAGAGATAGTCAAAAAATTTCAATGTCAAGATCATTAGTTATTCTTCCAATTGTAATAACTTATTTTATTGGACCATTTGGAATTTTTTTTTATTGGCTTTTTAGAATCTTTGTTGCTAAGAAAATTTCACTATACGACTAATCACTTTTTGATTTTAAATCCGCTATTAACCATTGCGCCAAACCCACCCTCTACATGAGAAACATTTTTAAATCCCATTTCTTTTAATGTTTTTGCAGCAAGCGCGGATCTTCCACCAGCAGCACAAAATAATACTAATTCTTTATTAAGATCAATTTCTTCTCTTTGTATTAAAGCACTATCAGGATGAATGGAGAATTCTAAAAGTCCTCTGGAAATATTATAAGAATTTTCAATTTGTCCTAATTTCTGAAGTTCGTTTGCATCTCTTATGTCAATTAGATTGCATTTATTTTCATTAGAAAGTTTTAAAGCTTCATCAGGCGTAATTGTTTTAACATCTTTTAGAGCTTCAGAAATAAGAGTTTGTGGTGATTTTATAGTCATTGTAGTATAAATATAACTTATGATTATAATTAATAAAAGTTAAAATTAAATTAATTATTATAATGAAAAATAAAATATCCAAAAATCAGAGTTTTCTAAAAAAAATACTAATCAAAATAATTAGAAAAATTGGTTACGAGTTTGTTGATCAATCAAATCTGACACTTTCAAATAAAGATTTATACATAAAAGAAAATCTAAGTGAAGCAGGTATAAAATCAGTTGTTATCCCTTTAGGTGAGACCACAATTACAAGAAAAGTTAAAAGTTTAACAATTATAATAAGATCTTATACTTTTGGTGATAAAGAGACTAATCAAGTTATGCTTGATCAAAATAAACAAAGAATCTTTGAATTTCCAAAATCTGAATATACTTTTAGAACAATAAATTCAGTAATTAAATCCTGCGAATATGCAAAAAAATTTTTTAAAGATATAAAATTTAAGATCATAATTTCTGATGACAGGTCAAATTCAGAAAATTTAAATAAAATAGATAAAATTTTAAGCCAAACAACATTAGACAGTGAAATTATTAACATCAAACAAGATGAATTTAATCGAGAAATTCAATCCATTGATGAAAATGGAAAAGAAATATCATCTAACATGATATCAAATATGAGAAATATTTATAAATCGTTAGAGATTGCTAAATCTGAAAATTCAGATTTATTTTATTTCTTAGAGGATGATTATGTTCATGAAAAAATTGCTATTTCAGAAATGCTATTTACGTACGAAAAAATATCTTCTCAATTAAACAAGGAGTTATTTTTATGTCCTGCTGATTATCCTTATCTATACTCAAATATTGATAAAACTTCAGTTTATTTTGGTAACCAGAGACATTGGAGACAAATAAACGAAACCTTGATAACTTTCCTTACAAGTAAAGAGATGATCGTAAAATACATCGATCAAATGAAGGAAATGTCTATAAAAAGGCATCACCCAATGGAAAAAAAATTACATGAAATATATGAAAAAGAGACTTGTTTATCTCCAATTCCCTCTATTTCAATGCATTGCACAAATATTAATTCTGTTTATGGATTGCCACCTAATTTTGATTGGAAAAAAGTTTGGGAGGAGAACGAATTTAAATTTTAGGGGGACCCTTTGTTAATGAGCTTCTTTAGACATCATAAAGGAGTTACAAAGGGTCCCCATATTAACTAACTAATGTTAATCTCTTATTGCGTATGCAATTACTCCGGTTTCAGTAACGTCTGTACCTTTAAGTTCAGCCTCTTTACTTAACCTTATACCAAAAGTATTTTTCATAATTGCCCACACTATAAATGCTACAACAAAAACAAACACATTTATTGAAATCACTCCTAAAAGTTGTGTTCCAAATTTTGCACCTGAATTTGTTATTGGCACAGCAAGTGTTCCCCAAATTCCAGCAAACAAGTGAGCTGGTACTGCTCCAACTACATCGTCAATTGAAAGAGCGAAAAGTAATTTTGTTCCATAAACAACAATTACTCCACCTACAGCACCTATTAAAATTGCTGCTATTGGAGATGGCATTAATGGTTCCGCAGTAATCGCTACTAAACCACCAATAGCTCCATTTAACATTTGCACAACATCTGTTTTACCAACGGCTAATCTAGTTACAATTGCTGCAGCCATTACTCCACCACACGCTGCAAGATTAGTATTGATGAAAATTTTTGAAACAGCTACTGCATCATCAAAAGTTCCCATTGCTAATTGTGATCCACCGTTAAATCCAAACCAACCTAGCCATAAAATAAATACTCCGATTGTGACTAATGGAATTGATGAAGCGGCAAAAGGTTTTAATGGTGCAGGTTCACCTTTCTTTTTAAATCTGCCTATTCTAGGTCCTAAAAGAATTGCTCCTGCTAATGCTGCAGCACCTCCGGTTGAGTGTACAAGGGTTGATCCAGCAAAGTCTGAAAAGCCTCTAGCTGCTAACCAGCCTCCACCCCACTGCCATCCCATGACAATTGGATAAATTATTCCTGATAAAATTGCAGCAAATAAAAAGAACGGCCACAATTTAATTCTTTCAGCTAATGTACCTGATACGATTGAAACAGTCGTTGCACAGAAAACCATTTGGAAATACCAATCAGATCCAGCAGAATAACCTGTCTCTAATTTACTTGAGTCTGACCATGGTATAAATTTACCAATGTATCCACCCTCTGGTATCCCATAAGCAAGATTATATCCAACTAACCAAAACATAATTCCGGCTATAGAAAACAATCCTATGTTCTTAGCACAAATAACTGATACACTTTTTGATGTTACCATTCCTGACTCTAGCATTGCGAATCCTGCTGCCATGAACATGACTAAAAATCCACAAACTAAAAAAAGGAAAGTATTAAAAATAAAGCCAACTTCAGCAGAAACTGTGGTCGCTGCTTGTGCTGGCACTGAAAATATTAACAAACCAAGTGAGAAGCCCGTTAACATCTTTAAAAGTTTCTTCATATAAACTCCCTTCATGTTTAATTAAGAGAGTCCCTTATAAATTTTGGTCTTTTAAAAAACTAATGTTGAATGAATAAATTAGTTATGCGATATTTGCATACACTTACAGCCTTTATTATATTTAAACTATAATAAAGGCTGTGAGAAATAACCTATTTGTTGAATATTTCCTTAAGTGCTTTAGCTGGCAAAAACTTAACTTTTTGCGATGCAGCTATTTGAATCTGCTCTCCAGTTCTTGGATTACGTCCGATTCTTGCTTTTCTTTTGGCTACTTTATAAGTACCAAAACCAGCAATTTTCACTGAGTCGTCCCCTTTTAGGGCATCCAGTATTGTGTTGGTTATAGTATCAAAAGTACGCTCAGCGTCAGCTTTACTTTGATTTAAAGAACCAGCCAATTTAGCCACTAATTGTTTTTTGTTCATTTTAGCTCCGGTTTTAAAGGTTAATATTCATAGTTAACAAAATCCTTTAATTTTCAAGCTTTTTTTTAGTATGTGGGTAAGTTTTTCACACAATATATAGTGTAAAAAAAACATTGATTTTACTTGTTTTTTTTATGCCTAAAAACCCTTTAAAATAAACCTAAATCTTTAAGATCGTTAAAGGTCGCAAAAAACATCAAAGATAACAACAAAAACATTCCGATTCGAAAAAAACCTTCCTGTGTTTTTTGGCTTAATGGTCTTCCTAATATTTTTTCAAATCCATAAAACATTAAATGACCGCCATCAAGCAATGGAATAGGAAATAAATTGACTAAGCCCAAGCTTATTGAAATGTATGCCATGATACTAAGGAAAGGTACAATTCCAAATTCTGCTACTTGTCCAGTTATTTTAGCTATTCTAATTGGTCCGCCCAATTGAGAACTATCTCCTTTACCTGTTAGCATAGATCCAAGATATTTTAATGAAGAAATAGAAACAAAGTAAACTTCATTTATAGAATGATAAATTGCCATTATTGGATTAAGTTTCTTATGATTTATTTGAGTATTTTCTGTGCCGAGTTTAATACCTATAATTCTTTTCTTAACCTTATTGCCTAAATTATCTTCAGCTTCAATCACATTTGGTTTTACTTTTAACAAAATGTTTTGATCGTAACGCATCACTTTAAAATCAATAGTTTCAGATGTTGACATCATAATAAGTTTTGAAACATCTAATATACTTTTTACTTTTGTATTATCTATTTCAAGTATTATATCGTTATTTTTCATTCCAGAAATTTCTGCCGGACTATCTTTTTGAACTTCACTTATAACTGCTGGAGTAAAATCTTTACCTACAAACATATATATAAAACAAAAAATTACAGCTGCTAATATAAAATTTGCTATAGGTCCTGCTGCAACTATAAGAGATCTTTGATAAAGTGGCTTTAGAACAAAAAGTTTTTCTCTATCTTTTTCATTATATTGTTTAATTAATTCTTCTTGATCGCTCTGAGAAAAAACATTTCTATCTCCAAAAAACTTTACATATCCTCCTAATGGAATCATACATATTTTCCATCTCGTACCTGACTTATCGTTCCAACCAAAAATTTCTTTACCAAAACCAATAGAAAAGTCTGTAACTCCTACTCCATATTTTTTAGCAAAATAGTAATGGCCGTATTCATGAATGAATACCACTACCAATATTAATACTATGAATGGTATTATAAAATTAAGCATATATTTTAATTGTAATCATTTTATTTAATTTTCCAAGTTAGATATGGAACAAAAGTAGCGACTAAAAATGACATAAATAGTAAAGACTGTGACATAAATGCAGGAAAAAAGTCATGTGGAAGTAAAATTCCAATTAAAATAGAATTTGAAAAATCTGTACTCGGAAACAGTAACAATCCTGAAGTAAGGCCAACTATAATAGAAATATATGCATTTTTTTCCTTAATCTGTTTATTATAAAAGCTATAAAAAATTGTTAAGACGGCTGAACAACAAAAAAGATCTGCAAGTAAAAAAAGATACAAAATACTTAATCCATTTGAAGCAACAATAAATGCTAGAATTGAGAGGAAAATGATAATATATTTAGAGAATACTAAATAATCTCTTTTTGAATTAAAAACACTTTTACCATCTACTACTACTAAGCTTGAAATTGCATTTATAAGAGTATCTATGCTGCTTATAGTTAAAGATATTCCTAAAATAATAATTATAATTGATAGAGATATAGTTTGTTCATTAAGTAAAAGAGAAAAGAAAGCTAAATCAGGAATAACATTGCTGTCACTTGATGCTGCAATAAGACCAGTAAAGCCCATTAAAAACACAATTGGAATTGTAATTAAAAATGAAATTACTAAACTTTTCTTCAAAACTTTATTATCTTTCGCTGCATAGACGCGCTGCCAATTACCTTGGTGGAATAAATTGGTTGCAGCAACTGCAATGAAAAAAGTTAATCCTGCAGTAAAGTTTGGTAAATATTTAGTATCTAATAAATAAGGTTTGTTTATGTTTATATATTCAAAATTAAACTCATTAGAATTAAATTGAATTAAATAACTAAATCCAATTAACAATAATATCCCAATAATAATAAACTGAATATTGTCGGTGAAAATTGATGCTCTTAATCCACCACGTAATGTATAAATCAGAGAACTAGATATAACAATCGAAGCTGTAATCCATAAATCAACTCCAGAAATATATTTTATTAAAATTGAAACAGCAGTTAGTTCTGCTATTAAAAATATGGTCATGTAAAAAATTGATAAAAATAAAATCAACTTAAATAATTTTTTACCAAACTTTATTCTTATAATTTGAGTTAAAGTTTTTCCTTCTGGATATACTTTTCTAAATTTTTCACCTAAATAAATCAATATGAAAAAAGGGAAAGCTGTACCTAACGCATATCCAATTACTGCTCCAATACCTCCCCATGTTGCAGCTGAGGCTGGGCCAAATAGAATCCAGGCACCTAGAGCTGAGGCAACCAAGCTTGTCGATAAAGAAAAGGTTCCTACTGATCTATTAGCAACAAGATAATTATTTATTCCTATAAATTTATTTGAATAAATTATTCCAAAAAATACAAATATAAAACTTAATGATAAAATTAATAGTATGGCTGATTGTTGTGATAGTAAATTTAAACTCTCCATTGTCTCCCTTTCTGAATTATCGGACAGGTTTTGAGGGTATATTCTCAGTCTATTATGACACCCCTTATTAATAATATAATTGAAAATTAAAATTATTGATAGTAGATTTTAAATTCCTATGCCAACATACACAGTCATTAATTCAAACTTTAGCTTGAAATCAAAGCAAAAAAATGAGTTAGCAAAGGGCATTACTAAAATTCATAACGTTGTTACAGGAGCGAATACTTATTTTGCACAAGTAATATTTAATAAAACAAAAAATACTGATCACTTTATGGGTGGAAAAAAGGTAAAAGAACCATCTCTTTTTTTACATGGGCAGATAAGAGCTGGTAGATCTAAAAAAGTAAAAGATAAACTAATAGCGGACTTAAGAGATATTTTAATTAGAAAATCTAAGCTGGACGAAACCCAAGTATGGGTTTACATTGTAGATTTACCACCATCCCAAATGATTGAATATGGTGCAGTTTTACCAGCCTCAGGTAAGGAACGTTCGTGGTTTAATAGCTTATCAAGTAAATTAAAAAAAAAGTTATCTTCTTTAGAAAAATAGATACTAAAAACAAACAATGTGTTCAATGTAAATTGGACGTTTAATTCCAAATTTTTCATCCACTTCATGTTGATGAATATGATGCGAGTGAACAAATACAGGAATTAACATTTTACTTAAAGTTCTTAATGTATAAATGAAGCTTGTTCCTCTAAACTTTCTATCAACAACCTCTAATTTTAAATTACTCTTATCATCATGCTCTAAGTCCTCAGGTTGCAATAGTAATTGCACATCAGATCCTTTTGGATAATGCTTTATAAAATTACCCTTGATTGTTCCTAAATCTTTATTTTCTAAACTATTTTCACCTGTAACTTTAGCTGGAATAAGTATTCCTCTATTTAAAAAATTAACAACTTCAACAGAGTTAGGAAAATGATAAACGTTATATGGTTCATCAAATTGCTTTAATTGACCATCTAGTATGATCCCACATTTGTTTCCTAAATAGAAAGCCTCATAAGAGTCATGAGTAACAATAATTGTTGTAATCTTTAACTTTTTGAGCAACTTTTTTAATTGTACTTGTATCTCTTCCTTAAAACTTTGGTCAACGTTAGATAGAGGTTCATCTAATAATAATAAATCTGGCTGAAATAATATTGATCTGGCAAGAGAAGCTCTTTGTGCTTCACCTGCACTAATTTGATGAGGATATTTATCTAGAATTTTTTCTAAATCTAAAATTTCAATTAAGTTTTTGTCATCAATTTTCTTTTTAGCATTTAGTTTTTTTTCAGCTCCTAAATAAATATTTTTTTCAACAGAATAATGCGGAAACAAGGAGTTATCTTGAAATGATAAAGAAATATTTCGAAGTTCAGGCTCAGTATGTTTTTTTTCCGATGAAATAATTTTATTTTTTAAACGTATTGTTCCTTTTTTAACTTTTTCCAAGCCAGCAATTGTTCTTAATATAGTCGTCTTTCCAATTCCAGAAGGTCCAAGAAGGCAAACAACATCACCCTCTTTTTCTATCGAAAATGAGACATTGTTAACTTTATTATTGCCTCCAGCAATAAATGTAACGTTCTCAACTTCTAAAAAATTTTTTGTCATTAGTCCCTTAATATATACCTAGAAGATATTAAAATAAATATACTAGCAATTAAAATTAAAAATAAAGATGGAACAGCTGCAGCTTCTAATAAGTCTTCTGACGCATAAATATATGCAGTAGTAGCGAAAGTTTCAAAATTAAAAGGCCTCAAAATAAGAGTAATCGGCAGTTCTCTAATTATTTCAAGCGAGATTAAAATTCCAACAAATAAAACAGAATTTCTTAAATGAGGAATGTGAATATTCATAAAGGTTTTTGCTTTTGAGTAACCTAGTAAATAAGCGCTCTCGTCAACAGAAACATTTATTTTTTCATAACCAGATTTAATTCCATTGCAAGCTAGAGAATAAAATCTTATGAAGTAAACAATTACTAGCCCAATGATTGAACCAAAAAATATTTTTTTAATTGAAGGAAAATCATATACTTTTATTATATTTTCATCAAACCAAGCTATAAATGTAATATACGCAATCGCTAAGATCACACCTGGTATTGCGTAACCTGATATAGATAGAGTGTTTAATATATTTAAAGGTTTGCTTTTTGAAATTCGCATTCCATAATTAGATATAAAAGAAAGAGTAATCAGAGTTAAGCAAGAAAGAAAAACTAAATATAAGGTATTATAGATAAGATCAACTGTTTCTGAATTTAAAATGTTTTCTGAATATAAAATTGTCCAATATAACATTTGACCAAATGGGAAGATAAAACTTAAAAAAAATATTATAAAACAAAAAAGAAAAGCAGCAATACCCTTGCCCATACTTAGATTATATTTTTCTATTGTTTTAAAACCACCAGATATATTTGAATGATATCTTGCTTGTTTTCGAGATATGTTTTCTAATATGAAAAGTGCAAATATAAAAAGTAACAAAAAGAAAGATAATCGATTTGCAAAAGCTAAATCATCAAATGTTATCCATGAATTATATATACCTGTTGTAAGTGTATTAATTGAAAAGAAGTCTACAGCACCAAATTCTGCTAAAGTCTCCATAGCTACTAAAGATAATCCCGCTACAATGGCTGGTCTAGCGGATGGTAAAATAATATTAATAAATGATTTACTTTTTGAAAAACCAAGATTTTTACCTAAATCTATCAGATTTTGTGATTGATATAAAAATGAAGCTCTAGCTAATATATAAACATAAGCAAACAAAGAAAAAGATAGAGATAGTATAGCTCCTAACATACCATCAAATTTAGGAATAATTTTATTATAATTTCCATCACCAAATAAATTTTTTAAAATAGAGTAAGCAGTTCCATAATTGTCAAAGAAAGCAAATAAGGAATATGCGTATATGTAAGGTGGAACGGCAAAGGAAAGTATCAATGCCCACTTAAAAAAATTACTTCCAGGAAAATTATAAAAAGAAACTAAATAAGCAGATCCCGTACCAAATATAAAAGTTAATAGTAAAACACCAACAAGTAGTGATACTGAATTAAAAATATATTCAATAAGAAAAGTCTCTTTTAATATTTGATAATAGTTACTAGTTTCTTCAAAAAAGCTGAATGAAACTGTTGCAATTGGAATTAAAACAACAAAAGAGATTAAAAATGAGCTAATGTACCAAAAATTTATTTTTCTCATATTATAATCCGCCTTATAATTATGAAAATCTAAAGTGATCTTGATAGAGCTAAATCATATCAAGATCACTAATCAAGAATATCAAAAATTAAAAACTTTAAGAATGTGCGGAACCTCCTTAGGTTTTATCTTTGATAGATCTCTACCATTTATCCTGTCATTAATTTTTTTACACTCTGTAGAACAAGTAGGACAAGCTACAGAAGATTTATTGTAATCAACTTCAGTAATAAATTCTTTTTTTTGTTCAACCATATTTATTTCCAACCAGCAGCCGTCATTACCTCTACTGCAGCAGCTTGATTTTTTCCATAAGAAGCTAACTTAGTTTTCATGTCTTGTTTGAAATCTAATCCTAAGTTATTCACTACTAATGGACTTGGTGAAACACCATCAATCATTGGAAACTCAAAAGTATTATTTGTAAAGTGCTCTTGAGATTCTGGAGTTAATAAAAACTCTACAAGTTTGATTGCATTAGCTTTATTAGGTGCACCTTTAACTAAAGCAGCACAACTAACGTTCATATGCGTTCCTCTATCATTTTGATTAGGGAAAAAAGCTTTAACTTTTTTAGCAGCTTCTTGTTGTTCTGGACCTTTTTTACCAGACAACATAAGTGCTAAGTAATAGGTGTTAGCTACAGCAATATCAGCCTCACCAGCTGCTACAGCCATAATTTGTGCTCTGTCGTTACCTGTTGGTGTTCTTGCCATGTTAGCAACAACTCCCTCAGCCCAAGCTGCTGTTGCAGCTTTTCCATTGTTTTTAATTAATGATGCAACAAGTGATTTATTATAAATGTTACTAGATTTTCTAATTACTAGTCTACCTTTCCATTTAGGATCAGCTAGACCCTCATAAGTCATTCCAGATAATTCTGCGCCAGTAACTCTCTCAGGTGAATAATAAATTATTCTTGCTCTTTTTGCGATTCCAACCCACTTGCTTGTTCTAAAGCTTTTTGGAACTGCCGCCTTGATAGGTCCAGATGTTAAACCACCTTGAAGAGCACCTTTTGAATCCATAGCTCCACATCTCCCTGCATCTGCAGTAATGTATAAGTCAGCAGATGAGTCTGCACCTTCACTTATGATTCTTTTTTCTAAAGCACCTGATTTTCCGTTTATTAAATTTACTTTTATCCCAGTCTTGTTTGTAAACTTGCCATATAATTCAGCATCAGCTTTGTAGTGTCTTGCGTTAAACACATTGACCTCCGCAGCTATCGTAAAACTATAAATAAAAGAAAATAATATTGATATTATCGCTATTTTTTTCATTTAATCTCCTTTATGTAATTGATAATGAGAATTATTCTCATTGATAATGATTATCAATCTCATATAATGACGCAGTGGTCAAGAAGATATTAAAATTTCCACTCTGAGATTTTAGAATAAAGAAAATTCCTAAAAGCTTGAACTTTAGCTACATTTTTCATTGATTGTGGATATACAAAATGAGCCTCTGTAATAGGACCTTCAACTTTAGGCAGGACTTTAATCAAATTGCTAGATTGAAATACTAAATAGTCTGGTAATGCTGCTAGGCCTACTCCACTCTCAACTGCAAGCAATAGCCCCATAACACTATTGACTCTCATAACAGTTTTTCTTTTCTTATTATCTTTCATACCAAGTTTTAAAGCCCAGTCCGGATTATATACAGGAGAAGGGTTTCCTCTTCCATATGATATAAATCGGTGATTGTTCAAATCATTAACAGTTTTTGGAAAACCATTTTTTTCAAGATATTTATTAGAACCATAAATATGGTAATTAATATCTATCAATTTTTTTTGAATATAATTTAATTGTTTAGGTCTTCTCATAAAAATCCCTATATCTGCTTGTCTAGTGCTTAAATCGAGTTCCTTATCGTCAAATATAAGCTCAATGTCTATTTCTGGGTTTAAAGACATAAATTCTTGAACTCTTGGTGTAAGCCAGTGTGTGCCAAAACTTCTGACTGTAGTGACAGTTAATTTTCCTGAAGGTTTAGTTTTTTTGTCACTTAGTGTTGTCTCAACTTCTTTTAGCTTGGTAATTACGTCATGGGCTGTTTTAAAAACATACTCGCCATTTTCTGTAAGCGTTAAACCTCTAGCGTGTCTCTCAAATAATTTAACTTTAAGATCATGTTCTAAAGATTGAATTTGCCTACTTATTGCAGATTGGCTTAGATTAAGGTTTACAGTTGCGCTTGTGAAACTTCCAGCTTCCGCAACTGCATGAAATATCTTTAATTTATCCCAATCCATTATTTATTAACATCTACCACAATTTTATTTGGCAAACTTCCTTTGAGCATATCTGGATAAATATTTATTAATTCGTTTAAGCCTACAATTTTTATAGATTTTTCTAAAACTTTAAAATCAACTAAATTTGGAACTTCACTCCAAACGAATTCTTTTCTTTTTTTGCTTACATTAATTGAGTCAACACCCCATAATTTTACTGCTCTTAGTATGAAAGGAAGTACTGATGTATTTAAATTATTACTACTAGCATTTCCGCATGCAGCAACAATTCCTTTTGGTTTTGTTTGAGAGATTGCGTTTGCTAAAATATTTCCACCTACTGTATCGACAACTCCGTCCCATATTCCTTTTCCAATTAATTTTGGCTCGCCCTCAAATTCTTTACGATCTACAACGTTTTTTGCTCCTAGCTCTTTAAGATAATCTGCTTTGTCAGGTTTACCAGTTATAGCTGTTACATTAATTCCCATTTTTGAAAGTACCATTACAGCAACCATTCCAACTCCACCTGTTGAACCTGTTACTAAAACATCATTTACTTTGCTTTGCATTAAGAGTTCTTCTTTGGCTTTTACTGCGAATGCACAAAGCAAAGCTGTAAAACCAGCTGTCCCTAACATCATTGCCTCTTTGCTATTGATACCTTCTGGTTTTTTAATTAAAAAATCTTTTTTTACTTTTGCGTATTGTGAATATCCACCATGAAATAATTCTCCTACTTTACATCCTGTTAGAATAACTTCATCCCCTGCTTTAAATTCCACATCATTACTTTCTTCAACCGTTCCTGAAAAATCAATACCTGGAATACGTGGATACTCCTTAACTAGTTTTCCGCCATTTTTTAAAATCATTGCATCTTTAAAATTTAAATCTGAATAGTCAACTTTAACTAAGATCTCACCTTCATTTAAAAAACTTAAATCAAGTTCTTTTACTTCTCTTGTAAAATTCTCTCCCTCTTGGTTAATAACCAAGGCTTTAAATTTATCTGGCATTAATTATAGTAAATATTATTTTGCTATGAATCTCAAATATCTATTTTGAAAACTTAAATCTTCCTTAAATTGACCTAAATAATAATTTGTAACTGTTGTCGCTTGCTCTTTTTTTATACCTCTCATAGTCATACACTGATGAGTTGAATCTATTGTTACCGCAACTCCTTTCGCATCTATTGCTTCCATTAGAGTTGTTGCAATTTGAACTGTTAATCTTTCTTGCGTTTGAAGCCTTTTTGAAAACACTTCAACAAGTCTTGCAATTTTACTCAATCCAATAACTCTTTGGTTTGGAATATATGCAACATGAGCAATTCCAATTATCGGTGCCATATGGTGTTCGCAGTGGCTTTGAACTGAAATATTTTTCTGAACGACCATATCACTGTAACCTTCAACATCACCAAATGTCTTTTGTAACATTTCTCTTGGATCCTCTTGGTATCCCTTAAAATATTCTTTAAAAGCTTTTACAACTCTTTTCGGAGTTTCTAACAATCCTTCTCTTTGAGGATCTTCACCTAACCATTTTAGTATTTTAACAAATGCTTCTTCAGCTTCTTTGTCGGATACGTCATTATTTTTAGTTTCTTTATTTATATTTTTAACTAATTTCATAGCTATTGGTTTATAAGGTTTTTTTTATAATTTGAAATATTTAATATATCCAATAATATGGTACTAACTGCGACCATTATGTTTAAAAAAAGAGAAAATATTGTAGAAATTGAAGAGGGTAATTTATTATCACCTAAATTTGATAATGACGGATTGATACCAGTTGTAACCACTTGTTATAATACAAAAGAAATTTTGATGCATGGCTATATGAACGTTGAAGCATTTAAATTGTCTATAGAAACTAAAGAGGCTCATTATTGGAGTAGATCAAGAAAACAACTATGGCACAAAGGAAAAACCAGTGGTTTTGTCCAAAAAATAAAAGAAATAAGAATAGATGATGATCAAGACTCTGTTTGGTTGTCAGTAGACATAGGTGATGGAGCAAGTTGCCATGTTGGTTACAAATCTTGTTTTTATAGATCAATACCACTTGGAAGAATTAATAATGCAAGACAAATTGAAATGAAATTTGAAGAAAAAGAAAAAAAATTTGATCCAGAGAAAGTTTATAAGGGTCAACCTAATCCAACAAAAATTTAGGATGTCATCAGAACAAAGCAAAATTCAGATTTTTAGACCATTCGGTCCATCGATTGCTAAAGTGAAAATACCAGATGAAACAATAAAATTACTTAATGAGTATGTTGATAAAATTACAAAAGATAACAAAAAATCCAAAGAACTAGATTATGGTAATATGTTGGCAGGAAACGTTCTTCAAGAGTTTAAATTAGAGGAAGAATTTATGAAATCGTCTGGTTGGGCAAATTTTTTAGCTGAAGCTAGCTCTAAATGGATTGAAAGTACAGAGAAAAAAAAAATTACAAAATTTCATATAATTAATTCTTGGATAGTAAGACAATTTCAGAATGATTATAATCCATTACATGTTCATGGTGGGCATATTTCTGGTGTTGGATATTTAAAATTACCAAATGATTTTGGTGAATATAGTCAAAAGACAAAAACAAAAAATTTTAATGGAGTCTTGTCTTTGGTTAATGGTTCAAAATTATTTAATTCTCCAGCCACATACAACATCAAACCAAAAGTTGGTGAATTTTATTTTTTTCCAAATTACTTAATGCATGTAGTATATCCATTTACAAATTCTAATGAAGAAAGAAGATCTATTTCATTTAATGCATTAGTTGATGATGAAATTTATAACGTTTATGGAAAATAAATTTCAAAAAAACGTACTTGGTGAAAATTTAGAAATCTGTTCAAAAAATCCTTTAACTGGATGGTATAGAGATGGTTGTTGTAATACGGATAAAAATGATACTGGTGTTCATACTGTTTGTGTGAAAGTAAGTAATGATTTTTTAGAATGGTGTAAACAAGCTGGTAACGATTTGATAACACCTCATCCAGAATTTGGTTTTCCTGGTTTAAAAGATGGTGATAACTGGTGTGTATGTGCAAGTTGGTATGATAGAGCTATAAAGGCTGGAAAAAGTTGTCCTGTATACTTAAAAAAAACACACGAAAATACACTTAAATTTATTCCAATTGAAACATTGAAAAAATTTGCAATAGATCTTTCCTAAAATTACATATTTCCATACTTTGGACCGCCACCGCCTTCTGGTGTGACCCAAGTAATATTTTGTGAAGGTTCTTTAATATCGCATGTTTTACAATGTATACAGTTTTGAGAATTGATTACAAATTTAGGAATTTTATTTTGAATTTGAACTTCATAAACACCAACGGGACAATATCTCTGAGCAGGTTCATCATATTCTTTTAATGTAAAATCAATAGGTAAATTAGGGTTTTTAAGCTTAAGATGAACTGGTTGATTGTCAGTATGGTTTGTACCAGATAGATAAACTGAACTAGTTTTATCGAAAGTTATTTCATTATCTGGTTTTGGATACACAATTTTAGGCATCTTATTTGCAGGTTTTAGAGTTTCATGATCAGCATGCTTATGTTTTAGAGTAAATGGAAGTTTGCCTCTGAAAATTATTTGATCTATACCTGTAAATATTATTCCTAAAATTAGTCCCCAACTAAAACTAGGTTTAACATTTCTAGCAGCATGTAACTCTTCATAAACCCAACTCTTTTTAAAATTTTCTTCAAAAATAGATAAGCTTTTTTTCTCTGTTAAGTGACTGAAGATTGTTTCGGCAGCTATCATTCCACTTTTCATTGCAGTGTGAGACCCTTTTATCTTGGGCATATTTAAAGTTCCGGCGTCACAACCAACAAGTAAAGCTCCTGGCATATACATCTTTGGTAAGCTCTGTAGACCACCTTCAATTAATGCTCTTGCACCGTATGAAATTCTTTTTCCGCCTTCTATTATTTTTTTTATTGATGGATGAGTTTTAAATCTTTGAAATTCATCAAAAGGTGAGAGATAAGGATTTTGATAATCTAAACCTATTACGTAACCTAAAAAAATTTGTTTATTTTCTGCATGATAAATAAAACTCCCTCCATATGTCTTATTATCAAGTGGCCAGCCTGCTGTATGCATAACTAATCCCTCTTCATGTTTATTTTCATCTATTTCCCAAATTTCTTTAAACCCAATTCCATATTGCTGTGGGTTTTTGCCTTTATCTAATTCAAATTTTTTTATTAATTGCTTTCCTAAATGACCTCTGCAACCTTCCGCAAATACAGTAACCTTGGCATGAAGCTCTATACCAGACTCAAAGCTATCTTTTTTGTTTCCATTTTTGTCTACACCCATATCTTGAGTTGCAATACCTTTGACTGAACCATCATCATGATAAATAATCTCACTTGCTGGAAAACCAGGAAAAATTTCTACTCCAAGTGACTCCGCTTGCTCTGCTAACCATCTACATAGGTTAGCTAGACTGATAATATAATTTTTATGATTTTGTTGCACTTTTGGTAATAGCCAAGTTGGCCAGCTCAAAGATTTAGTCTTACTTAAAAATAAAAATTTTTCTTTTGACACTTTTGTTTTAATTGGACTTCCCATCTCTTTCCATTTTGGAAGAAGTTCATCTAGTGCTTTTGTCTCAAAAACATTTCCAGAAAGTATATGTGCACCTATCTCTGATGCTTTTTCTAAGACGCAAACATTTAAATCTGACTTAAGTTGTTTAAGTTTTATTGCAGTAGAAAGTCCTGATGGACCTCCTCCAACAATTACAACATCATATTCCATTACTTCTCTGGACATAGTGATATTTTTTTACAGTATTTGTTATTTTTGTATAGTGTTTAATTTGTTCAGTTCTTCTAAGAATTGAGGAAGTGCTTCAAAAAGATCTGCTTCTAAGCCATAATCTGCAACACTAAATATAGGTGCTTCTCCATCTTTGTTGATTGCGACAATAACTTTACTCTCTTTCATTCCTGCCAAATGCTGGATTGCTCCAGATATTCCAACCGCAATGTAAAGGTCTGGGACTACAACTTTACCTGTTTGTCCAACTTGATGGTCATTTGTTATATAACCAGCATCAACTGCAGCTCTTGATGCGCCAATTGCAGCATTTAATTTGTCTGCAATAGCAGTTATTAGTTTAAAATTATCTCCACTTTGCATTCCTCTGCCACCTGAAATTACTACTCTTGCCGTTCCAAGCTCTGGTCTATCAGATTTTATTTCCTCTTTTTTTATAAATTTTGTTAATGAAAATGCTTCTGCAGTATCACCTTTAACAATTTCTGCTGATCCTCCTGAAGATGGAGCAGGATCAAAAGATGTTGGTCTTACAGTTATACATTTTTTAGGATCATTACTTTTTACTGTTGCAAATGCATTGCCAGCATAGATTGGTCTCAAAAATGTATCTTCAGATATTACTTTAATAATATCACTAACTTGAGAGGTATCAAGTTTCGCAGCTACTCTTGGCATTAAATTTTTCCCAAACGTATTAGCTGCACTTACAATATGATTATAGTTTTGCGCAAGATTTAATATTACAGGAACATAATTTTCAGCAAGATAATTTTCATATGTTGGATTATCAACATGAATTACTTTTTTAACACCTGAAACTTCAGATATTGATTTTGCAACTGCGTCTGCGCTATGACCCATTAATAGGACATGAACATCTTCGTCTATTTGAGTTGCAGCATTTATCACATTAAGTGTAAAAGGCTTTAACTCTTTATTATTATGCTCTGCTATCAAAAGAACTGACATTATATTACCTTTGCTTCATTTTTTAATTTATTTACTAAATCAGCCACGTTAGAAACTTTTATACCTGCTTTTCTTTTTGGCGGTTCTTCTACCTTAATTTGTTCGATTCTTGGTTTAGTATCAATACCTAAATCTGAAGCAGTCATTTGATCTAAAGGTTTCTTTTTAGCCTTCATTATATTTGGTAATGAAGCATATCGTGGTTCATTTAACCTTAAATCACAGGTGACTATTGCAGGAATATTTACTTCAATTGTTTCTAACCCTTCATCAATTTCTCTAGTAACTGTTAAACTCTTTTCACTAACTTCTATTTTAGAGGCAAATGTGGCTTGCGGCCAATCAAGTAAAGCTGCCAACATTTGACCTGTTTGATTGCAATCGTCATCAATAGCTTGTTTTCCCATAAATACTAAATCAGGTTTTTCCTTTTCTACAACAGCTTTTAAAATTTTTGAAACTGCTAGTGGTTCTACTATTCCGTCAGCTTTTACATGAATTCCTCTATCCGCACCTACAGCTAATGCTTTTCTAACTGTTTCTTGGGCTTTATCGTCACCTATTGTGATTGCAACAATTTCTTTTGCTTTTCCAGCTTCTTTTATTTTTACTGCTTCCTCGATTGCATTGTCATCTGGTGGATTTGTAGACATCTTTACATTATCAGTTACAACACCACTGTTATCTTCTTTGACTCTTATCTGAACGTTGTAATCAATTACTCTTTTTACAGCTACTAAAATTTTCATTATGCCCTTAATAGTTTATTTTCTGGATCATAAGGACTTTCTTCTAAAATTGTAGCCTCATGTTTTTTTCCAAGTATTTCAATTTTCAATTTTTGACCAACATTTGCTAACTCTGGTTTTACCATGCCTAAAGCAATTGATTTTCCTAATCTAAAACCATAATCACCACCTGTTGCTCTTCCGATTACACTGCCATTCTCATAAATAGGATTATTACCTAAAACATCTGCATCGTCTATGTTTTGAACATCTAATGTGACTAATTTGTTATTAAAACCTTTTTCTCTCCATTTATTTAAAGCATCTAGGCCTATAAAACTTCCTTTATTAGGATGTACAAACCTATCTAAACCACTTTCGTATGGTGAGTATTCAATTGATAATTCAGTGCCAACAAGCTTATAAGATTTTTCAATCCTTAAACTATTCATTGCTCTAATACCAAAAGGTTTTAGACCTAAGTCCTTACCTGCATCCATCAATTTATCAAATATATGGTTTTGATATTCTATTGGATGATGAAGTTCCCAACCTAGCTCTCCAACAAAGTTAACTCTCATTGCATTAACAGGGGCATATCCAACATCAACGTTTTTTGCACTTAACCATTTAAAATTTTCATTAGAAAAGTCATCCTTTGAAACTCTTGTCATTAATTCTCTAGCTTTTGGTCCTGATACAACAAGAACTCCAGTACTATTAGTAAGATTTTCAAATTGTACCGAACCATCAGTTGGCATCCATTTTAAAATCCAATCATGATCTAGTCTTTGAAACGCACCTGCAGATACTAAATAGAAACTATTTTCTGATTCTCTCATTATTGTAAACTCGGAATGTACTCCACCTTTTGTATTTAGAGCGTGACATAAGTTTATTCTCCCAACTTTTTTTGGTAATTTGTTTGCTACAAGATTATCTAAAAATTCCTCTGCTTTTGGTCCTTTGATTCTGCATTTTGCAAATGCTGACATATCTAAAAGACCTACATTTTCTCTAACATTTTTACATTCTTTCTCAACTGCCTTAAACCATTTTGATCTTCTAAATGACCAATCATCTTTTTGTTCCATTCCATCAGTGGCAAAGAAGTTTGGTCTTTCCCAACCAAACTTTTGTCCAAATACTGCTCCAAGTTTTTTCATTCGATCATAACAAGGTGCAGTTCTTAATGGTCTTGCTGCTGGTCGTTCTTCGTCTGGAAAGTGAGTTATAAATACGTGGCTATAAGCTTCTTCATTTTTTGTTTTTAAATAAGATTTTGAGCAATAATCTCCATATCTTCTAGGTTCTACACCTAACATATCAATTGTAGGTTCGCCATCAACTATCCACTCTGCAAGCTGCCATCCAGCACCTCCTGCTGCTGTAATTCCAAAACTATGTCCTTCATTAATCCAGAAGTTTTTCAATCCCCAGGCAGGTCCAACTATCGGATTTCCATCAGGAGTATAACAAATTGCACCATTATAAACTTTTTTAACACCAACTTCACCAAAAGCAGGTACACGGTGTATTGCTCCCTCGATATGTGGTGCTAGTCTCTCCAAATCTTCTTGAAATAATTCATACTCTGAATCTTTTGATGGACCATTTACATAACATGCTGGTGCACCATCTTCATATGGTCCAAGAATTAAACCACCAGCTTCTTCTCTCATATACCATCTACTATCACTGTCCCTTAAAACTCCCATTTCTGGTAAACCTTCTTTTTTTCTTTTCTGGATTTCAGGATGAGGTTCAGTGACAATATATTGGTGTTCAACTGGTATTACTGGAATATCTAAACCAACCATTTTACCAGTTTGTCTTGCAAAATTTCCTGAACATGAAATTACATGTTCACATTCAATTGATCCCTTATCAGTCTCAACAACCCATCCAGTTTTTGTCTGTTTAATATTGGTAACTGTAGTGTTTCTATAAATTTCAGCACCTCTATTTCTCGCGCCTGTTGCTAATGCTTGTGTTAAATCTGCTGGTTGAATATATCCATCTTCGGGGTGTTGAATTGCTCCAACTAAATCATCTGTATGACATAGGGGCCAAATTTCTTTTACCTGTTCTGGTTTTAAGAAATTTACTTTAACTCCAATTGTTTGAGCAACACCTGCATATTGATAATATTCATCCATTCTATCTTTGTTACTTGCTAATCTAATATTTGAAACAACACTAAATCCTACATTTTTTCCAGTTTCTTCCTCTAGAGTTTTATAAAGATCAACTGCATATTTATGTAGCTGCCCTACTGAATAACTCATGTTAAATAAAGGTAATAAACCAGCTGCATGCCAAGTAGAACCTGAGGTAAGTTCTTTTCTCTCAACAAGAACTACATCAGACCACCCTTTTTTTGCTAAGTGATAAAGGGCACTTACCCCTACTACACCACCTCCAACTACTACAACTTTTGCTTTTGATTTCATTATGAGATTTCTACTAAATTTTTAATATTTAAGAAACATAATTTTAATAATCATCATCGTCACGCCAATCCATACGGTATAACAAATATGCAGCTATAGTGACTGATATTACACCTGCAATCATACCTAGATTAAATCCCATCTCTTTCCCAAAAAAATACCAACCAAGTTGTGTCATTCCTATTGGTGGAATGCAGAGGATTGCCATCAAAATTGGAATTCTATAAATAAAAGGAGGTTTTTTCATTATATAGCTGAACCATATGGCACAGGTTGAGAAACAACAGTTGTCAGCCAGCAATCTTTTAAGGGACCATCTTTATTGTATTTTTCAACTTGCCACTTAAATTTAAAATATTTTTTTTCAAAATCTAAAACTATAACTTCATATGTTGCAACATCATTTGAAATAAATTTTTCAGTTATTTTATGTTCCACGTGATCTAATAACATTGAATAAGAGTTTCCTTTGATCATTTTTTTAAATCTTTCTAGTGGACCTGTATATTTTTTGTTATTTGGATGAGCAAATTCCCAAGTTTGGATAATGCCGTTATCTATTGATGGTTTGTTATTTTTCTTCAATCCATTAAGTTGAATTTCAACTACTTCAAATGGTTTAATATTGTTTGAGGGCTTTATAATTTTAGCATTTGCATTTGAAAATATAAAAATAAATATAAAAACAACATTTACAACTTTAATCATAAATTTAATGCTACTTTTTCTACATCTTTTAAAAATTTTTGTCTTTTATTTTCACTTACAAAAGGTACAGCAAAAAATCTCTTATATATAATGTCTGTAATTCCACAAATGTTAAAAACGCCACGCTTTAATCTTTTAGTTGGCATATTTAAAAAGAATGTTTTGACTGCAAATTGAGGAGATCCATAAGTACAAAATATTACAGCTTTCTTTCCAACCAAATTCCCAACTGGGAATCCATAATTTCCAATAATTTTTTTGAATCTAAAAGCCCATGGTGGTGCTAAGACTTTATCAATCCACCCTTCGGCAATTGCAGGAAGTCTAAAATTCCAGATTGGAGCTACTAACACAATAACATCTGAATTTTCTATTCTTTTTCTATGATCAAGAACATCAGGTGTTGGATCTTCTCCTGCAAAAACTGGATCAAATTTTTCCTTATATAAATCTACTATATCGACTTCATGACCTTTTTCCTTGGCTGTTTTTGTAAAGGTATCTCTTATTGAGGCATTAAAAGATTTTTCATTATAATGACTATAAACTAGAAAAATTTTCTTCATTAATCGTTTCTTAAAACTGGATAAACAGGATTAGAATTTTGAAATAACTTTTGATATTCCTGCTTAATACACTTGTTAGAAACGTATTTTAATTTTGCATCTTCAGAAATTTTTTTTGCTTCCTCGTTTTGAATTCCAAATTGTAGCCACAAAACCTTAGATCCAATCTTTACTGCTTTTTCTGCAAAACCAGGAGTTTCTTTTGATGGACGAAAAACATCAACGATGTCAACCGGGATAGTAATATTCTCTATATCATCAACTACAGTTTCTCCATTTATAATCTCTCCCTTTGCGAAAGGATTTATAGGAATTACTTTATATCCAAAACTTTGCATATACTTCATCACAACATTTGCAGGTTTTCTTTTTATATTTTTTGGATCTTCTTTTTTTTTTTCAGAACTTATACCAATCATTGCAATAGTCTTTGAGCTTGATAGAATTTCTTTTATTTCTTCATCTCTCATTACTTATCTTTCCAATTTGGTTTTCTTTTTTCCACAAATGCTGAAATACCTTCTTTAGCATCCATCGCCATCATATTTTCTGTCATCACTTTACTTGTAAATTTATAAGCCTTTTTTAAAGGCATCTCTGCTTGTTTATAAAAGGCTCTTTTACCTAACTTAATTGTTAAGTTAGACTTTGATGCAATAGTTCTTGCTAAAGATAGAACTTCATCCTGTAATTTTTCTTTTGGATAAAAATCATTTATTAATCCAAATTCTTTTGCAGTAATGGCATCAATTGGTTCACCTGTTAACAACATTTTCATCATTCTTTTTTTACTAACTTTTCTACTAACAGCTACCATTGGTGTACTACAAAACAGACCTATGTTAACTCCAGGTGTAGCAAACTTTGCATCGTCAGTGCTTAAAACTAAATCACAACTCGCAACTAATTGACATCCTGCTGCATATGCAGATCCATGAACTTTAGCAATCACAGGTTTTCTTCCATCTACAATTTCCATCATTAAATCAGAGCATAAATTAAAAAGTTTTTGGTAATCTTTTTTTTTCTTATATGATTTTAATTCTTTTAGATTGTGTCCTGCGCTAAATCCTTTGCCCGAACCCTCGATAATTATAACCTTTGTTGTGTTGTCTTTGTTTAAATTCTTAAATACGGTTAAAAGTGATTTTAGTGTTACAGAAGATAATGAATTATAACTACTAGCATCGTCAATTAAAACAGATTTAATACCCTTGTCGATTGTACTGACTTTAACATTGCTAATTTTTTTCATAAATATATTTAATCTAATCTTGTTGCATTTCCATCTACTGCTATTATTTGTCCAGATATTCTAGCAGCGTCTTCAGAAATTAAAAAACTACACATTTTACCTATATCTTCTTCAGATATCCAGCAATTCATTGACGCCATTGAAATAAATTCTTTTTCAATTGTTTTTTTTGATATTTTTGTGAATTTCGATTTATCCCTAATAACTCTTACCATTCTATCGCCTTTAATTGTTCCTGGGCAAATTGCATTAACTCTAATTTTAAATTTTCCAAGTTCCATTGCCAGAGTTTTTGTAACTCCAACAATTGCCCATTTACTTGCAGCATAAGGCGATCTCAAAGGAAAACCCATAATTCCAGCACCTGATGACATATTTATAATTGATCCTCCCTTATTTCTTTTTAGCAGGGGTATTGAAAGTTTAGAAAAATAAAAATGGCTTGTAATATTTGTTTTTAATGTATTTTCCCAATCCTCAGAGCTTAACTTTTCTAAGGTGCCTGTAGGACCAGCTACACCAACATTATTAATTAGGGCATCAATTTTTTTTGTTTTTTTTTGGACCTGATTAAAAAAATTTAATACATCATATTCGTCAGACGCATCGCATTCATAGATAAAAAGTTTTTTTTTATTTTGTGGATGCTTTGCTGCTTTATTTAAATATTTTTTTTCTATATCACATAAATAAACTGTTGCACCTTTTGCAAGGCATACCTTTGCTGTTACCCAGCCAATGCCTGATGCTCCAGCTGATATTATAATTTTTTTATTTTTTAATATTTTTAACATAGGAATATTACTTTAAATTATTTTCTAAGTTTATTCTCGTATTTTTTTCTAAGCTTTTGAAGATCAACTAGGTATTCATCTCTTATATTGGATATTAATTCTACGGATTTACCTTTAGATTGTAACTTTGTTCCTTTAATAACTCTTGATGATAATTTTTTTGAAAGTTTTGGTGCTTTTAATTTTGTCCAAGGAAGTTTCAAAGCTGGACCAAATTGTTCTAGCATATGCTTCATACCTTCTTTTCCTCCTGCTAAATGAAATGTCAAAAATGTACCCATTAAAGACCATCTTAATCCTGGACCATCTTCAATAGATCTATCTAGATCTTGAGTAGATCCATAACCTTCATTAATTATATGCAAAGCTTCTCTCCACAATGCTTCTTGCAGTCTATCAGCTAAATAACCAGGAAGTTCTTTTTTTACCATTATAGGGTTCATAGAAATTGATTTATAAAATTTTTGAGCTTTTTTTAAAAAAATACTTTTAGTTTTTTTTCCTGGCACAAGTTCTACACCGGGCAATAAATAAACAGGATTAAAAGGATGGGCTATTATAGTTCGAGAAGGATTTTTACATTTAGAATATATTTTTGAGGGTAACAAGCCCGATGAACTAGAAGAAATTATCGCATTTAATTTTGCATATTTACCTATTTCGTTCATCAATTTTATTTTTAATTTATAATTTTCAGGTGCACACTCTTGAATGAAATCTGCATCTTTTATAGCTTCCTTTAAAGATGTAGTGAATGTAAAATCTTTTAGTTTTATATTTTTTTTATTAAAGAGTTTTTTAACATGTGGCCATGTTCTTTTAATCTCAGAAATGATTTTTTTTTTAAACTTTATGTCTTTGTCATAAGCAATAACTTTTTTATTATGTGCTAAAAATCTAATAATCCAACCAGAGCCTATTACGCCAGTTCCAATAACAGCAATTTTTTTCATTAATCTGCTAGACCGTCAGTTCTTGCTACGTTTCTATCTAAGTGAATTGGTAAAACTTTTCCATATATTGCTTTTGAATGCTCTGGAGTATTAACCCGCCATGGATCTAAAACATAAGCTGGTATACACATATATCTTGATTTATTTCCCTCTACTTTTGTAACTCTATGGAGAGAAAATCTTCCTTTAAAAATTTGTAAATCACCTGGCTCTAATTTCAATTGTTTAACTCTTGATCTGTCACCATTTAAAACTTTTTTTACCTCGTCAAAATTTTCATTTCCAGGTTCTCTTATATTAGGACAATATTCAAATATTCCACCTTTCTCAGGTTTTTGTATCATTAAACTTAAAGTAAATTCACAACTATCAAAATGCCAAGGAAGAATACCTTCTGGCTCCATAACGTTATAAGCATGACATGCTAATGGATCTGCCCATCTATAAATTGGTGATACGCCTAGGCAAGCAGAGACAAATTTTAAAAGTTCCTCAGTTTCATATAAAAATTTCATTTCTGAATTTTTTGAAAAACAATCTGAATTTAAGTAACCATTATACCTGTTCATAAAAGTTCTTTTTGGATGATCTATTGGTAATTTTGGATCATCTTTTGCATATAGGTAAGGATTTATGCTTTCTTTTGACATATAAACTTCATTTAATTGTTTTTCTAATTCAGAATTCATTATTTCTAAAGATTTAGGTAAAATAAAATTAGGTATTGTCGAACAACTAAATTGATCTAGTTCTTCTTTGCATTTATTGATAAGTTTTTTTATTATTGGAGAATTTAAATCGTAGATTGGATATTTTTGCAAATCTACAATAGACTTAAGTCTTTCATTCACTTCAAATCTCCATCCTCTCGCATTTTTGCTCTAATTTTGGTTGCAGAAATTTTTTGAATCTCTTCAGATAATACAATCTCTTCTATTTTATATCCAACTCCTCTTCCGTAACATATGTTAGTTATATTAGGCACTAATATAACTTTAAATCTTCCTTCAAATTCTGGGTTTAGTCTTTCCTCTATTTTCTTTTTTACCGTATCAAAATCAAAAGGATTATCATCTACACCTTGAACATCTCTTATTTGAATACAAACTTGTCCAGTTTTTTTAATTATTTCCTTAAACAAAGCATAGTGACCATCATGAAATGGTTGCCATCTTCCAAGCATTTGTGCTGTTGGTTTTTTATTGTCCCATTTGTAGCTCATAAGAATTTTAGTTTAATCTTTCTAAAATAAATTAAAAGACTTTATTTAAATTAATACTGGCCTCGTCACTATCACCTAAATTAGTTAAATCATCTGTCAAATTTAAACTTAAATCATATCCATTAATATTTTTCTTTATTTCAAATTTTGACATTAAATTATCTGATCCATTTAACGAAAATGCATACTCTGTATCCTCATGAGGTAGATAACCTAAGGCTATATATAAGTTGTCAGTATATCCTGTTCCAAAAGCATGGTTTCTCTCATAGATAATAAAAACACTATAATGTTCAGGAAAAATAATATCTATACCAATTTCACCGTTAAGATTATGCAAAGCTCCAGTGTGCAATGTATCGTTAAAGTGAATGCTGCCATCTGAAACATAAGTGTATTTAAAATTTGATGAACGATCTAGCTCAGCAACATATTCTAATTTTCCATGCCTTTTTAAAGAATATTTCTCATTCGATATATCTTCAACAACTGCCATTGCTGCCCTTAAATTTTTAGTTCTTACGTGTTGATCTTCAACAATTATGCCCCCATTGCCTGCCTCTTGATATCCTTTTAAAATTGTATGGCCAAAATCAAATTGACCAGAAGGTATAAAAGTAAAATTATCTTTTATATATTCGTCTTTAATTTTCACAGTTCCATATATTTGATTGCCTGTTCTATCTGCGTTTAAATTTTTACCATCAAGAACAGTAGTAATATCAGACCTTATTTTTCCATATCCAAAAATCTTATCTACAAACTTTGTATCGTCTTCAATTGGAGAAGTACTGTAATAAGTAATATTATAAGTATTAGAGTCTAAATTACTTCCGGCGCGACCGACATCAACATCGTCATTACCAAACCTAAAAGCAAATCCCTCTATCCCATAATCATCAGTAAACTTGTCTAAACCAAAAGTTAATGAATTTGTGTAAACTTCCTTAGTTGATGCAATGCTGGTATCTCCAACTCTTCCAATAGATATACTACCTTCACTCCAGTAAAAATAGTTTTTATTTGAATCGTTATTTTTTTTAGTTGTTGATATTTTTTTAAATGATGTGATGGGAAGTTCTTTCAACGATGAAAGCATGTTATTAGAAAAGTTTAATTTAATATTTTGGTTTGATAAATTTTGTTTATCTTTATTTCTTCTAATCCACTTCAGTCTATTTAAAGCTGAGTTAGTTGAAAAATTAATTGTTCTTTTTGCTAATTCTACTTGAGCTTCTGCCATTCCAGTTCTATCAGTATTTTCAGTAATCGAAGGACATTTTCCAGTAATGATATTAAAAGGACAAACTAAATCAAATTCCCAAATACGATCATATGTTTGAGCAGAATCTGTGTAATCATTCCCAATAAACATTTTCAAGCCATTTTTACTAAATGTAATTGCCCTTAATTGACTGATACCACTTATTCCAAAAATATAAGATCTTCCATCAATAGTGTATGAGGACGAGTCAAAGGAAGATCCTAATGAAACTTGTGTCACATCTCTTCCTGCTGCAACATCTTGATGATCGATGACAAAAAATCTTTTTCCATTTGAACTAAATGCAATTGAATTAATGTTTGAGACTTCTCCATCTAAATCAACTCCTCCATTTGCATTCAATGAAATTGTACTTAAATCATATGGGGTTGAGAGATTATACTCTAAAACTTTAGTATTATAATTAGTACTTGCACCTTGGAAACCCACAAATACTTTTTTTCCATCATTACTTAATGAAATAGCCCTCGCACGATTTTTAGCATGTGGGACAGACGCACTATTAAACTTTTGTAAACTAGCAACATCAATATCTGTACTTCTTTGTTTATATACACAATTATCAAGTTTAAAGGGTGCAGATAAATCAAATCTATATATATAATCTGATTCTCCCCAAGCGACATAAAATAAACTTTTTCCATCACTACTAAAATCTAAATCATAAGCATTAATACTAAATCCATGTGAAGAGATATCACATCTTGCTACATAACTAGAACTTTTTGTTGAGATATCAAAAGGTGTTGAAAGTGTAAACTCTTCAACATATGCATTTCCGTCTGAATGTGCTAAAAACAATGCAAACATACTTGTTCCATCATTATTAAAATGTATTCCACTTATCGATTTGCTACCAAGATCTCCCGTTGTCTCGAATTCTGCAAAAGCCTGATTATCTATTTCAGTGACTACTGCAAAGGAATGAGAGATCGGAAATAAAAATATTAAAAGTATGATAATTTTTTTTAAAAAGTTCATAAAAAAATATTTAATATCTTATTTTTTTATATCTTCATATATTTTAGGTGCCCAAGTTTGTGCATCTTGGGAAGTGATATGAAAGTCATATTTTTCAGGCTTAACAAACATTTGATTGGTGTCCTCAAATCTTCCAGCTTTGATTGTATCCACCCAAATAACGTAATCTGCTGGGAATAACTTTCTTGCTTCAGGTGTTGGGCATATAAAATCAGCAACTACATAATTTCCTTCTTTTTTAAGTTTTAAAGCAAAATCAGCCATTCTTTTTGCTTGTCTTGTTCTTCCTTCTTTAGAAAAATCCCAATCATTTGCAGCTTTTCTAACTTCATCTGCATTTAATCTTTTGGCATTGATCATTGGTGCGAGTTCATTTGCTAAAGTTGTTTTACCTGCGCCAGGTAAACCCATAATTAAAATAATTTTCATTAAATTTTTTCTAAAGGATGATGAGACATTAACTCTAATCCGTTCTGTCCAACCAAATACTGCTGCTCAAGCTTAACGCCTTCTTTGCCTCCAACTTTACCTATGTAACTTTCAAGTGTGATTGTCATATTTTTTTCAAAACTTCCACCCTGCTCACCACCATCTGTTGGATACTTAATCTGAGGCCACTCATCACAAAGTCCAATTCCATGAACCATGCATGAATATCTGTTTCCATAATAATCTTCAGGTAATACCCAAGATTTTTTAACAAACTCTTTAAATGACATGCCCGATTTTATTAATCTAGCATTATGATCAATTTGGTCAGTGGCCATTGAATATAAGTTTTTTTGTTCATCATTAAACTTATGGCCTACTACGTATGATCTTGAAATATCTGCACAATATCCATAAGGACCAACCATATCAGTGTCGAAGGCGACCATTTCGCCTGTTTGCATTATTTTATTGCTACTTTCTTGCATCCAAGGATTTGTTCTTTCACCCGACGAAAGTATTCTGCATTCAATCCATTCTCCTCCATATTCAATGTTTGTTTTATGCAGTATTGACCATAGTTCATCTTCAGTCATTCCTGGTTTTAATTCTTCCCGCATTTTTGCAACACCAATTTCAGCAACTTCTAATGCAGCTTTCATACATGTAAGTTCTTCGGGAGATTTTATAACTCTTGCTTGCTCTAAAATTAATTTAGCATCAACTACTTCAATACCAGATTTATTTAAAGCAGTTACGGCTGGACCGTTAATTACATCTATAGCTACTTTTTTACTTTTAAAATAGTTCTTAGATAAATCTTTTATTTCATTTACCCATTTTTTTAATTGTGAATTTGCTTGATCACCATTACTAAAGTAATCCCAAGTTATCGATGGTCTAATTTCATCAATTAGATTTAAGTGCTTAGATAAAATTTCACAATTAAAGTATTCATACAAAATTGTAGGACCATTTACTGGAACAAAACAATATCTTGTTAAGTTGTGCATATTGTAAACACTCATATTCACTGTGTCTAATGCATATCTAACATTAACGGGATCAAATAAAATGCAAGCTTCTAAATTATTTTTTTCTAATTCTTTTTTTACTCTATCAAGCCTATAGGATCTTAATTTATCAAAATTAATTTCATCTTCCCTTAATC
Source organism: uncultured Pelagibacteraceae bacterium (assembly GCA_902560625.1). Classification (GTDB taxonomy): domain Bacteria; phylum Pseudomonadota; class Alphaproteobacteria; order Pelagibacterales; family Pelagibacteraceae; genus Pelagibacter. Next base: position 117,423 of record CACEMD010000001.1, on the reverse strand, counting down.
TTTTTTTAGTTATAAATCTTTGTTGGGATTTTGTTTCTGGAGCAATTTTTCTTTTAAATTTCATATTAAATAATATTTTGGGCTACCCATTTATGAAAATGATGCGTTGGATTATCCATAATAGGTGAAAAGTTTCCACCATTATAAATAGGAGAATTTCTTCCTGTTTGCATTCCTTGAATTATATCAATATCCTCTTTTTGAATAACTTCCCATTGTTTGTGATTTTGTTCCCTCAGTGATTTAAATTTTTTAGAATTAGCTGCTTCCTCACCTACATAGTATATCTCCATATGTTCTTGGGTATATTCATGATTAATTGGTTCTAACCAATATGCATAATAATGGTCTTTATGTATGCCAAGCATTACATTAGGAAATAACGCAACGTATTCTGCTATATGCTCTTTATCTTTTGGCCAATTAGGAAAACAAGGAAACTTTTCTTTTCCTTTAAATCTTGGATTATAAACAACTGTACCCTGGCCAGCAAAGCGATTTGGTAATCCTTGGATGTGATAATGATCCTCTATTTTTGAGTAAGAATTTAATCCTGGATGAACCCATGGTAAATGATAACTCTCGCAATAATTTTCTATAGCAAACTTCCAATTACACTTTGCATCTAATTTAAAGTATCCATAATCATCTGCATGATAAATTAAATCTCTATCTTTAATAGGCCAAAACTTTTCCCATCTTTCACTTAATGGTTTTATATAATCTTCAAAATCAATTTCATTATTGTTTATATTTATCATAATCATGTCTAACCAAATATATGATCTAATTTCTTTTAGGTTGCTTTTTGATTTTTCAAATTCTGGGCTTTGATGAATATCCATTCCACCGATGTGAGGTGTAGCAACTAATTCACCTTCTAAATCATAAGACCATGAATGATATGGGCATCTTATAAGTTTTTTAATTTTTCCAGCTTCTCTTACAAGTTTAACACCTCTATGACTGCAAACATTATGAAAAACTTTAATTTGATTTTTTTTAGTTCTAACAATTAAAATTGGCATTCCAAGAAGATCGATTGGTTTTGCATCACCAATTTCAGGCAGTGAGCTTGCAACTCCAATTACTATCCACTTGTCCTCAAAAAGTTTTTTTCTCTCGATTAAAGTATACTCTTTGCTTGTATAGCACTCATTTGGAAGACCATGCGCATCGCTTATAGGTTTATTTACAATATCTAATTTTTTTTTATCTATAATATTATAAACATCAGACATAGTTTATTTTATCACCTCATATAAACCCAGCCAAGCATTTACGTCTTTGCTTGCGATATAATTAGATTTAAAAAACTCAATTTCTTTCCATTTTTTATCGTTTTTTAACTGATCAATTTTTTTGTCAAAACCATATTCCTCATGAATACCCTCATTTATAGTAAAACATATGTGACCTTTGTCTTTAGTGATTCTGATAAATTCATCTAAAGCAGGGGGCTTAACATGTCCAAAGGTGAATGTTCCAACACAAAGGACAGCATCATATTTATTGCTCTCATCGTTTATTGGTTTATTAAGATCTACTTGATCAAGTTTTTTATAAAGATTTTCCGGGACTAAATCTAAAAGTTTTTTCGATAAATCTGCTCCATAAAAATTTTTATATCCATATTTTTTAAGCTCAACTCCAACTAAACCTGTTCCACAGCCTGCATCATATATCTTTGCATCTAGATTCTTTTGATATTTAATAAAAGTTTCAGTTGTTTCTTTAGGTCCGGTATAATTCCAATCAAGCATGTCTTTATCATATTTATTTTCTTCTCCCCAATCGTCATAATATTTCATTACCTCATCGGTTTTTTTTAATTTGTATATCGGAATTTTATTTCCTACATCTTTTTGTGCCATTAACTTCTCATCTTTTGACCACTTGGATCATAAAGTGGTTCTTTTATTATTGAACAGTTAAACAAATCACCATTAATTTCTACTTGAAGGCCTTCACCTGAATTAAGTTGGTTTATATCTAAATAACTAAAAGCAACACTTTTGTTTACAAAATGAGCAAATCCACCTGAAGTAATGTAACCGATAGCTTTATCTTTTTTTAAAACCGCTTCATTATAAGTTACATCTATTTCATTAGTTTCTACAATCATTGGTGTAAGTTTGTTTGTGCTCTTATCTTCTTTAGCAAATTTTTTTCCAATAAATTCTTTATCCCAATTAATAAATGTATCTAAACCTGTCTCCTTTGCAGTAAAATCAGGTCTATAATCTAATGTCCAAGCACCCCAGTTTTTTTCTAATCTCATTGACATTAAAGCTCTTAAACCAAATGGTTTTATATTAAATTCTTTTCCAGCTTCTGTTAATTCTTCGTATAATTTAATTTGATAATGTGGAGCTACATAAATTTCATAGCCTAATTCTCCTGTAAAGGAAATTCTATTTATTATAGCTGGAACACCGGCAACATACATTCTTCTAGAGTCTCGAAATTTTAATTTTTGGTTTGAAACATCTTCTCTAATAACTTTTTGTAATACATCTCTTGATTTTGGACCTGATATAGCTAGACCATGAAATTCATCTGATCTATTTTTATATTTAACATTAAATTTTCCAATATGGTTTTCAAACCATCTTCTGTGCATTTCTTGTGCTGCACCAGAACCAAAAATCATATACTCATTCTCATCCATACAAGAGATTGTAAGGTCACCATAAAGTTTACCTTTTTTTGTAAGCATTGGACTTAAGGAAATTCTTCCAGGATTTGGTATTCTTCCAGCCATAACATAATCCAAAAATTTCTTTGCATCTGGTCCTTTAAACTCATGTTTAGAAAAATTTGCTAATTCCATTATTCCAACATTTTCTCTTACATTAATTACTTCTTTAGAAACATAGTTGTGCGATCTAGATCTTTTAATTGTTGGTTCCTCGTATGCATCTTTTTTATTATTTGCAAACCACAAAACGCTTTCTAGACCAAACCCATCTCCCATAACTGCTCCTTGATTAATAAAACGATCATAAAGAGCCGTTGTTTTTTGTTTTCTACCTTTTGGCAATGTTTCATTAGGAAATGTCATTATAAATCTTCTTTCATAATTTTCAGAAGATTTGATTGTTCCATACTGTGGAGTTGCATATTCTCCAAACCTTGCAACATCCATTGCCCAAACATCTATAGAAGGCTCACCATCTATTATCCATTCGGCAATACATTTTCCAACCCCACCACCTTGGCAAAACCCTGCCATAACACCAACTGCTACCCAATAATTTTTCATACCAGGCACTGGTCCAATTAAAGGACTACCATCAGGGCCAAATGTAAATGGTCCATTTACTATATTTTTAATTCCAGCTTTTTCTAATGCGGGCATTCTCTTAAATCCAATTGCAAGTCGATCTTGAATGTTTTCTAATTTTGGTTCTAAAAGTTCATGACCAAAATTCATTGGTGTTCCATCAACTTTCCAAGGAGTAGATTTTGGTTCATACGTTCCAAGTAACATTCCTTTTCCCTCTTGTCTAAAATAAATATTTCCTTCGAAGTCAGTTCCTATTGGAAGTCTTTGATTTCCCATTGCTTCAATTTCTGGTATTGCTTCAGTAATTAAATAATGATGTTCCATTGGTTGAACTGGTAAGTCAACACCTGCGAGTTTACCAACTTCTCTCGCCCATAAACCTCCAGCATTTATAACAATCTCAGCATTTATATTTCCTTTGTCTGTGATTACGTCCCATGATCCATCTGGTTTTTGTTTCGTATCTTTAACAACTGTATGAGTATAGTATTTACCACCATATACTTTAGATGCTTTTGCAAAAGCGTAAGTTACCCCTGATGGATCAACCTCACCATCAATTGGATCCCATAACGCAAGTAAATATCTAGATGGATCAATAAGTGGATTTTTCTTTTTTACTTCTTCTAATGAAATAAATTCCTGATCTAAACCCATATATCTAGCTTTAGATCTCTCTCTTTTAAGATATTCTGCCCAAACATCATTTGAAGCTAAATAAAATCCTCCACTTGGTTTAAAACCACAAGAATGTCCTGACTCTTTTTCAATCTCTTTATAAAGACCAATAGTATAAGCCATCATTCTAGAAATATTTGGATCTGAAGAAATTACATGAACATTTCCTGCTGCATGCCAAGACGAACCTGAAGTAAGCTCATTCCTTTCTAAAAGAATACAGTCCTTTAATCCAAATTTTGTGAGATGATAAAGTATCGAACATCCAACTACTCCACCTCCTATTACTACTACTTTAGCATTCTTTTCCATCTTAATACTTAATTTCTTTATTAACTTTTTTTAAAGACTTATCTGTTCCGTGATGAAAATGTTTACTCATATCTGGCATATACTTCATTGAAATTGGTTTTTTTCCAATTGCAACTGCCATCTCTCTGACATGATGTGCTTCAGCGCCACAACATATTCCAATTAAATTAATTTTTTTTTCAACACATTCTTTGGCAAACTCTGCCATTTCAAATCTATTACAATATAAATTATCTAAGGCTACCGGGAATGCATTACCACCAGGTATACAATCGCATCCGTGATCTGTTTGATTTAAAAATCCTGGCTCTTCCTCTGTTGTTCTGTACGGAACTGGAAGTCCAGCAACATGACATGAAACTTTTTTTCTTACCTCTTTTAAAAGTTTCATAGTCATTTTAGGTCCCCTATAACAATTCAAGCCTACTACATCTGCTCCTAACTCTTCTACTATCTTACATGCATCACTTGCTGTATGACCATCTCTAGTTAAATCTCCTCTTGGAATAGCATAATTTGCAACAGCTATTAATCCTTCGTCTTTAATTGCTTTTAATGCAATTTTCATTTCATCAACCCAGTTAATTGTTTCTGCAACTACAAAATCAACACCTGCTTCTTTGGCCCACAAAACTTGTTCTTCGTACATTTTTTGACACTCTTTATATGAAGATTTATTATTTGGATCAAAAATATTAGTATTAGCAACATCCCCACAAACCATTAAATCTAAATCTTTAAATTCTGTAGCAGCCTCTTTTGCAATTTTTAATGCATTTTTTTGCATTGGTTCTAAAAGATGTTCTTTACCAATTATCCTTAATTTCTCTCTATGACCATAATAAGTGAATGCCTGAACCACCTCTGATCCTGCTCTAATAAATTCTTTGTGTAGCTGGGTGACGACTTCTGGATGTTCTAGAACTACTTCAGGTACAAAAGCTCCTGCAGATAAATATCCTCTTCTTTCCATAGCAAATAAATAACCTTCTGCGAACAATACTGGTCCTTCATTTAATCTTGTTATTAAATCTTTTTTCATACAATCTCCTTAAAATTTTTATTTTTATAAAAAATTATCTATTCTGAAAATAATTTGAATGTAATCTGTAATGAAATCTATTTAAATATAACCCTTCGAAAGAAAAATAACCAAGTACACAAAATTTTTTTATGAAATTACGAATATCATTGGACATTGAATAAAAGATTACATCTGAAAATCAACGTTTGCAAAACAATTTGTCTACAACTTAAAGTTGTAGCGCGTTTGCTTTTTTTATCAATATATGATCTCATGATCGCATTAATTAATTAATTAAAGGGAAAATATGAAAATAAAAAATATAATTATTTCTGCTTTAGTAATACTTGGTTTCACATCTTTTACTGGAATTGCAAATGCTAAATGTGGAAAACTGGTTATCGCAGAACAAAACTGGGCATCTGCAGAATTGATGGCCAATGTTGACAAGATCATTTTAGAGAAAGGCTATGGGTGCGATGTTGAGCTTATTCCAGGTTCAACTATGCCAACGTTTACATCTATGAATGACAAAGGTACTCCAGACATGAACCCTGAACAATGGGCTAATGCTGTTTATGAACCTTTAAAAGTCGCGGTAAGTGAAAAAAGAATAGTAGTAGCTAATAAAGCACCAATTACTGGTCTTGGAGAAGGTTGGTGGATAACTCCTGCAACAGTAGAAAAACATCCTGAGATAAAAGGAATGACTGCTCTAGAAATCCTAGAACATCCTGAGTGGTTTCCAGACAAAGAAGATCCTTCAAAAGGAGCTTTTGTTGGATGTCCTGCTGGATGGGGATGTCAATTAGCAAATGCTAATTTGTTTGAAGCCTTTGAGATGGAAAAAAAAGGTTGGAAATTAATTGATCCAGGTTCTGCTGCAGGTTTAGATGGTACAATTTCTAAAGCATCAGACTCAGGTAACACATGGTTAGGATATTACTGGAACCCTACTTCAATGGTAGGAAAATACGGATTAATTCCAGTAGATTTTGGAGTACCGTTTGCAGGAAGAGATAACTGGGACAATTGCATAATGAAGCCAGCTGGCGAGTGCACAAATCCTAAAAAAACAGCTTGGACAAAATCAGAAGTAAATTCTTTAATCACAGCAAGTTTTGTTAAAAATGGTGGAAAAGACGCTGTAAAATATGTTGAGAAGCGTACTTACCCAGGTGATGTGATGAACGGAATGCTAGTTTACATGGCTGATAACCAAGCAAAAGGTTCAGATGCTGCAGTCGAGTTTTTGAAACAACATGAAAGCTTATGGAGTAAGTGGGTATCTTCATCTGCTAAGAAAAAAATCAAAGCTGGACTTTAAGATATAAATTATTTAACGAGCCTATTGTAATTAACATTAGGCTCGTTAATTTTTTGGAGTTTAATGGAATTTTTTACAAAGTTTCCAGGAATGGAAAGATCAGCTCTTGCTGAATTAAGAAAAGGTATAGATTTTGCTTTTCGAGATTTTTCGAAATCATATGGTGACGGTATTGAAGCTTTTTTTGATCCATTACTATTTTTTTTAGTAAGATTAGAAAAATTATTAAATAGTACACCCTGGCCAATAATTATCCTCATTATTTGTGGTTTAGCTTGGATTGGCTCAAGAAATTGGAAACTTGTAGCAGGAGCAGCTGTAGCGTTTTTTCTAATTGGATATTTTGGTATGTGGAAAGATTGTATGGCAACATTAGCCATTATAACCGTTTGTGTAATTATATGTATGGTTATGGGTATCCCAGTAGGTGTATTAATGGCGCGTTCTGACAGAGCTGAAAAAGCAATTTTACCTATCTTAGACATGATGCAAACAATCCCAAGCTTTGTATATTTAATTCCAATATTAATGTTACTTGGAATTGGAAAAGTTCCAGGTTTAATAGCAATATGTATTTACGCTGTTCCACCAATTATAAGATTAACAAATTTAGGAATTAGAGAGGTGGACAAAGAAACAATTGAAGCTTGCGAAGCGTTTGGTGCAACTAGATTACAAAAGCTAAAAACAGTGCAAATACCTTTAGCACTACCTACTGTTTTTGCAGGTGTAAACCAAACAATTATGATGGCTTTAGCAATGGTTGTTATTGCTTCAATGATAGGGGTTAAAGGATTGGGTGTTCCTATTTTAAGAGCTGTTATGAACCAATATCTTGCTTTAGGTTTGTTTAATGGACTTGCAATAGTTGCTATCGCAATTATTTTTGACAGAGTTGCTCAGGAATATGGGCGTAGAATACAAAAGCACAGAGGGTTAAAAAGATAACCTGTTTCAATTTGATCATAGATTTTTATAGACAGGTTTTTTAAAATAAATAAGTATCTGACAATGAACTTTTCTTTAGAAATTAGCCCAAAAACTGACTTGGATACCTTGCCGACTATAAAAGACGTTTATATAACAATGCTTCCTGGAGGTGATTATAAAGACACTGCTGAACAGGCAAATAAGTTAGTAAAAAATGGTTTTAATCCAATTCCTCACTTTCCAGCGAGATCAATTGAAAACGAAATTCAACTTAAAGAATACATCAAAAGATGTAAAGATGGTGGTGTAAAACAGGCATTAATAATTGGTGGAAGTCGTGAACCTATAGGCAAATTCGATAGTTCAATTCAACTTTTAGAGACTGGGTATTTTGAGAAAATGAAGATAGGAATTGCTGGACATCCTGAGGGGAGTCCTGATATATCCGATTCAAAATTAGAAAAAGCCATGGAAGATAAAAAACCTTATGCTGACTATATAGTAACACAATGGTTACTAGATCCTCAGTTAATCATTGACTTTATTTCTAAGCAATCAGTACCAGTACATGTGGGAATTACTGGGCCACTCAAGTTTACAAGCTTAATTAAGTTTGCAAATATTGTAGGTGCAAAAAATTCCATAAACTTCCTTAAATCAAACTTTTCAAAAGCACTTGATTTAATGAAACCTAAAGACCCAAACGATATAATTGAAAAGTTAAAAAAACACACTGATTTTTTTCACATTTATACTTTTGGAGGACTTAAGGAAACAAACAAATGGTTAATGGAGAACAAATATGTCTAAAGAGTTTGATTATGACAAAGTGAGACACGTAACATCAGTAGATCAGTCAGATAGAAAAGTACCATACAATTTAAGACAAAGTGGACCAACAAAAGTTGAAATGTTAATTTCGACTAGAGTAAGAAAATCACCATACTGGCATCTGTCGATGAAGGCAGGTTGTTGGAGAGCAACAGTTTATAACAGAATATACCATCCAAGAGGTTATGTGAAACCAGAAGATGGTGGTGCAATGGTTGAGTACGATGCAATTAAAAACCATGTAACTATGTGGAATGTAGCTGTTGAAAGACAAATCAGAGTCAAAGGTCCTGATGCTGAAAAATTTGTTAACTATGTAATTACAAGAGATGCTACAAAAATATCTCCAATGAGAGCAAGGTATGTTATTTTATGTAATGCATATGGTGGTGTATTAAATGATCCTATTTTACTTAGAATTTCAAAAGATGAATTTTGGTTTAGTTTATCAGATAGTGATATATCTCTATACTTGCAAGGTGTAAATTGCGATAATAGATTCAATTGTGAGATAGATGAGATTGATGTTGCTCCTGTACAAATCCAAGGGCCTAAATCAAAACTGTTAATGCAAGATCTATGTGGAGACCATGTAGATTTTGATAATATGCCATTTTACGGGCTTGCAGAAGCAAAGGTTGGTGGAAGAAGTTGTGTAATATCTCAATCAGGTTTTTCTGGAGAAGCAGGTTATGAAATTTATTTGAGAGAGTGCACTCTTTATGCTGAAGATATGTGGAATGCTGTTTTAGAGGCAGGAAAGAAACATAATCTTATGGTTATTGCTCCGGCTCACCATCGAAGAATACAAGCGGGTATTTTGTCTTGGGGACAAGATATGGATTATCAACACAATCCTTTTCAATGTAATCTTGGTTATCAGGTTTCATTATCAGGTAAAGGTGAGTGGAATAAAACAGAAGATTATGTTGGAAAAAAAGCTCTTGAACAAATGAGAGATGATGTAAGAGCTGGAAAAAAACCTTATAAACTTCAATTAGTAGGAATGGAACTTGGTGGTAAACCTATAGAAGAATATGCTCCAGATTTTTGGTTAATTTCAGGTGAAGGTGGAGGTGAACCAATAGGTTTTGTAACATCACCATGGTACCATCCAGAGAAAAAAACTAATATTGCAATGGGTTATGTTCCATATGATGGCACATTAAATACAAATGGATTTCCAAAAGGTAAACCTGGATCTAAATTCAAAGTCCATTTGCCCGAAAAATATTCTGAAAAAGCAGGTGTTCCAGTTGATGCGGTAGTTGTAGACATACCTTTTACTGAGTCATACAACGCAAATACTAGAGAAGTTGTAAAAGGATAATATTTTAGGGAGAATATATACAATTCTGCCTTTATAAACTTATTAAATGTTTGGAGAATTTTTAAATATTGTTGTTAGATCACTAAAATTAGACAAGACTATTTATAAAGATAATAAATATTATGGAGAGGCGGCAATTTATTTCGCTGGCCTTATAATGATATTAGATGGAGTTGCGGGAGCAGTTGCAGCGAATACGATAGTTAGAACATCAATAGGAATATCCGGATTAACAGCTATAATTACTTGGTTTGTTTGGACAATATTTATATTTGTAATTGGTGTTAAGCTGTTTCCAGACAAGGAGTCATCTCATGTGCCATTTAAAAAAGTTTTAATAGCGGTAGGTTATGCACATTCACCTGGGTTGATTAGATTTTTTGGTGTTGTTCCAGATCTAGTTATTCCTATAATTCTTTTAACACAATTCTGGATTTTTGCTTCTCTAATTATATCTAGTAAAAATATTTTAAATTTAAAATCAAATTTTAAATCATTTGGAGTTGTTTTTTTGTCCTTTTTAATAATAGCATTTCTTTCAGTATCATTTGTTATGAGTAGAATGAATGCATTGCCTATAAGTAATTTTTCTTAAACAGGGAAAATTGTTTTTGAAACCCTGCATGAATTACATATTTTAAAACCTGTAAGAATTAAGTTTTGAAAAACTGAGTCATGCAATTTTTTGCACTCTTCACATAACATTTCTTCACTGTCTGATTTATTAATATCTTTATTTTGTTTAGTCATTATCAGTTAGTCCTGCTCCTGCTGCAGATTTTTTAAGTCCTTCATTTTCATCTACAAATGTATTATGTGATAATGTTAACAAATTTTTCCACTCGCTTTCCCCAAAAGAGTCCTTGTTGTTTAAAAATTTAATATGAATCATTTTGCTACTATTAATAACATTGTTGTTGAAAAGATTAGTGAAAATTGACTGATTAAAATTTAATAAAAATTCTGTATTATCTAACTTTAAGAAGATTTTTTTACCAATAACTTCTGATGCTCTGCTTACAAATGGAAGAAATAATAGTGGAAATGCTATATTTTGAAACTCTAAATCTATGAGTTCATCAAGTATATTTACTTGATCCAAAAAATTAACTCCAGTTGTAATTGGACAATAATGATTGTTATTAGAATGATTTTTTTTCGCAATTAAAGTTATATTTTGAAACTTTCTACCTTTAAATTCTTTGCAAAACGCATTAAAATTTTTCACACCACTAATTCCAAACATTTCTAATAATTTAATATTTTTTCCTACTTCCTCAGATATGCCCCATGAATATCCTAATGCCCTACTTGCTCTCTTAGCAATTGTTTCTATTTCACTGAACGATTTCATTAATTTATAGTATTATAAATCCATTGATCATCAAAACTTTTAAGTTCATCTGGCAAAGGTGCTCCTTGAAACATTGTTATTCTTAACCATTTGTCAGATCTTGGATCAAACTTAACAGCACCAAAAAAAGATAATTTTAATCTTAACATATCAATTGGCATTAATTTATCGCCAATTGTATTATCTTGAATTTCTGAGTAAGGAAATTTTTCAACTATAAAAGCTCTTCTTATTATATGTCTCAGTTCATTATTCTCAGATAAGAATTTTGAAATTTTCATACTATTTTTCTGATTAGATATTTTTTCATAAAGTTTGTTTATATCCCTAGCTATTGCAAGTGGCTGTTCTAATTCAGAGCCACTTTCTAAAAATCTGTCTGATAGCCTTGGTTCTTCTTTATTTTTTGAAATAAACCAAAAATTTTTATTATTTTCCTTTCTTTCAAAATCTATTCTTAATATCTCTGAATAATTATTCTCTAGAATATTTCTTAAATTCTCTATTGTTCTATTGCATGGAATATCAAAGTATTTTTCCTCGTCTGAGCTCATCTGTAATATAAGTGGATCTACTATTTCATCATAAGGTTCCATCATAACAGATACTATGAGTTCAATACATTCATCACCTAAATTATTCTCCGACCAAAGATATATTTCATTAAACAAAAAATTACTTTTAAAATTTTTTTTACTATCTAAATGAAGAATAATTTTTTTCAAATCTGAAATTAAATTATTAATTTTTTTTTTTTGAAATTCGCTTTCTGTATTCCATGAGGTTATATTTGTTAAGAATTTTAATAAGGTGCTTTTAAATAAATCAAAATCTGTTTTGTTTACATTTTTAATCTTTCTAATCGTCAACAGTGCATTTTCTCTAGCTTGGACCCAGTTATTTAAAAGAGTTGGATGGTTGACAATAAATGGTGCCATTCCTAGTCCGGTTGAATTACCAATTCCCAAGCTCCTGCAAATACTTCTATCAAGTTTTACAGCTTTTTTTGGGTTTCTTTGCTTTGCAATATAATTAACTTGATCAAAAGTAAATTGTCTTACCAAATAAACTAACATCATTTCAAGTCTAAATGGACCAAAAATTTCTTTTCTATTTTTAACTCTAAATCTATCAGCTAATCCAAATTTCCCTGAACCATATACTGCTGTTGTTCTATATAAATAACCAACTTTAGATAATTTTTCTTTATCAGGCTGTTTCCCATTTGATAGGGCCTCTACTACATGATTAAAAATTCTAATTGATTTATTAGCCCTTGATAAAGTCAGTTCTTTATATGTTAATCTACCAACCTCTTGTTTTGGAACGTCTAAAGCTAATCTTTCAATATCTTTTTTTGATGGTATTCCGTCGTACAAAGTAAAGGCTGCATCCCATTTTGTTGCTATTACTCTGTCCGATCTTTCATGGTCATCTATTTTATTACCAAAACATATTAAAGAATATACTTTATTATTTTTATTGAATGAATATACAACATGTCCACATCCATTTTCATCTAGATTAAAGAGATCTTTTTTATAATTCCAATCTTTAAACTCTCGCAAAAAAGATCTAAGAAAAGACAATTTTGATTGATGAAAACTACCTAATTTAGATAATTTCATGACATTTTTTGGATCTCTCAATTTAATTTCCATTAATTTATTCCTTTGTAAAAATTAAACCAATTATTTCCTAAAATTCCATCTACTTCTGTTTTGTTAAAGCCTATTTTTTCTAGTCCTTTTTCAAGATTTTTAAATCCTCTTGAGTCAATAAACCAATCTGGTTGTTTAGGAAAGCCTGGTTTTTTTTTTGAACCTTCTCCAAAGTTTTTTGTTTTTGTCCATGTGCCATTTCTCATCCACTCAACTACACTATCTGGTTGGTATAAACATAAATCAGATCCAATACCTATATTTTTAATTCCCATAATATCTGCAGTTCTTGCGGCCATTTCACAAAAACTTTCAAGAGTACAGTTAGTGCTATTTTTAAGATGATGAGCATATAATGACAATCCAAGCATACCATTGTTCTCTGATAAAATTTTCAACAACTTATTTGATTTATTTCTTACTACATTATGCCAAAATATCGGGTTTGCATGGGTTATTGCTATAGGTTTTTCACTAATTTCAATTGCGTCTAATGTACTTTTTTCAGCTGAATGAGACATGTCGATTACTATTCCAAGTCTGTTCATTTCTTTAATAGCTTCTTTTCCAAAATTTGTTACACCGCTGTCATTTTTTTCATAGCAACCTGTTGCCAGAAGAGATTGATTATTATAAGTAAGTTGCATAAAACGACACCCTTTCTCATAGACTTTTTCAATTAAATTTATATCGTCCTCTATTGGTGAACAATTTTGAAATCCAAAGAAAATTGCTGTTTTTTTTTCTAATTTTGCCTTCTGAATATCTTTATAATTTTTTCCATGAAAAATAAGATCATTATTTTTACTAAAATGGGCTTCCCATTCTTCAGTTTTTTTAAGAAATTCTTTATAATCCTCATGATATACTATTGTAACATGTACAGCATCTAATCCTGCTTCACGATTTATTTGAAATACTTCTCTAGACCAGTTACAATATTGTAAATTATCAATTCTATAATTCATAAGATTAAATATATAATAGTGCCAAATTATTTGATATTAAAACATACAATATGTCTCTTATAAAAAAAATGCCTAAAGTTTCAATCGTAATGGGTAGTAAGTCAGACTATTCTACAATGAAAAATTGCATAAAAGTACTAAAAATATTAAAAATAAATTATGAAAAAAAAATAGTTTCAGCCCATAGAACTCCGGATAGAATGTATAATTATGCAAAAAATGCCGAAAAAAATAATATTTCAGTAATAATTGCAGGTGCTGGTGGTTCAGCACATCTTCCAGGTATGATAGCAGCCTTAACAAGTCTGCCTGTTATAGGGGTACCTATTGAAAGTAAAAAACTAAAAGGATTGGACAGCTTGCTCTCAATAGCTCAAATGCCCAAGGGAATACCTGTTGGCACAGTTGCAATAGGGAATGATGGAGCGGTGAATGCTGCTTTATTATCTGCTTCTATAATCTCAATAAGCGATCCTAAAGTAAAAAGAAATTTGATTAAATGGAGAGTTAAACAAACTCGATCAGTAAAAAAACAACCTTATTAATGAATAAAACTACTCTTGGAATCATAGGGGGAGGACAACTGGGAAGTTTATTGGCCTCAGCAGCAAGAAAAATTGGTATAAGAACCATTATTTTCTGCAATGATATTGATGCGCCTGGTCAAAAGTTTTCAGACAATTTTATTTTAGGAGAGTATAACAACGAAAAAAAAATTAATGAGTTTGTTGAGAAAGTCGATTTGGTGACTTTTGAATTTGAAAATATTCCTTATACAACATTAAAAATTATAGACAAAATTAAAAAAGTTTTACCTAGTCCAGAAATAAATCAAATAATACAAAATAGATTAAAGGAAAAAAATTTTATTAATAACCTTGATATTAAAACTACTTCATATGTTAAGATAAAAAGTATTGAAGATTTAAAATCTAACTCTAAATTGATACCTGGAATTCTTAAAACATGTACATTGGGTTATGATGGTAAAGGACAATTTAAAATTAATTCGATTAAAGATATAGATTTGCTAACAATAGATTATAAAAAAGAATATATTTTTGAAAAATTAGTTGACCTAAAAAAAGAAATTTCAGTCATCATTACAAGATTTGGACCAAATAGTTATGAAATTTATGAACCAATAGAGAACATCCATGAAAATCAAATTTTAAAATCTTCAAAAATACCTGCAAAAATAAATAATGAAATTATTGATGTTTCAAAAAAATGGGCAAAATTGATTTCGGAAGAACTAAAATATATTGGAACGTTATGTGTTGAATATTTTATAGATAAAAATGAAAATCTTTACGTAAATGAAATTGCACCTCGTGTACATAATTCAGGACATTTAACAATTAATTCTCATAATATTAGTCAATTTGAGAACCATATCAGAGCTGTATGTAATTTAGAGAAAAGAAAAACGATAAAGTTATTTAATGCTAAAATGATAAACTTAATAGGTAATGACATTCTTGAATATAGAAATAAGAAAATTAGTAATAATGAATTTTTTTATGATTATTTAAAAAAAGATGTCAAAAAAAATAGAAAAATGGGTCATATAACAAAACTATTTACTTTATGAAAGTTATAGAAAACAATTTTGATAATACTGATGTAAATGATTTGCTAATAAAACATTTTATTGAGCTAAGATCTGTTTCACCAGATGATAGTTGTCATGTACTAGATATAAAAGGTTTAAAAGATCCCACTATAAAATTTTGGAGTTTTTGGGAAAATAATCAATTAATTGGATGTGGGGCATTAAAATTTTTAGATAAAGAAAATGGAGAGTTTAAGTCAATAAGAGTAAAAGATGAATTTAGAGGAAAAGGAGTTGGAAAAAAAATTATTTCACACTTAATTGCTGCTTCTAAAAGAGAAGGCATTAAAAAACTAAGTATTGAAACTGGAGCAGGAGATTTTTTTGGGTCTGCTAGAAAATTGTTTAAAAAGTTTGGCTTTAAGACTTGTGCGCCGTTTGCAAACTATAAAAAAGATTCTAATTCATGTTACTTTGATCTTGAAATATAGCTTCTAAATTGCTTGATAACCAAACTCTAAAGATGCATCTGTAATAGAATGATAAAAAGACTCTCCAAAACTTCTTAGAGTAAAAAGTCTTATTTTGTAAGGGTTATCCTCAATCATATCAGCAGTAAAAGCTATCCCATTATAAATTGAGTTAATACAAGAATTTAGTGAGAAAGAGTTAAAGTCAAAAGGGCAACCTTTCTTTAAGACCTCTTTAACGTTATTGCCATCTATCTCAATTACAGTTCTAGAGTGTGATAAATCTGTAACTGCAAAATCACTCTCTTTAAATTTTTCATTAATTTTTTTGATTAAATCTTTATTTGAGGATATCAAAAGCCAGTTTTTAGGAGAGTTCCATAGAATTCTTGTATTTTGATTATAAGCTACGGATTGAGTTTCATTTTTCAATTTTATATTATCAATTTCTAAATCATCTAATTTTAATAAAGAATTTTTATATTGAACTAATTGAACTATTAATAAATTTTTTACTTCTGAAATTTTTAATAAATTCTTTTCATCCTTATCTTCATAGTTTCCATATGATCCTGTAATATGAATATTGTGAAGAGGTGATAAGTGTGTCATGATCGTACTCTTTTTCCATCAGGGTCTACATAATGTGAAGAAACAATTTCTACTGGGATTTTTTTATTTCTTAATGGAGATAATGCAAAAAGTTTTTTTCCAATCATATTTTTCCCATCTTTTAGAATTGCTAAGGAAAATGGGTTATCATATTCTACACTCCAACATGAAGCTGATACATGTCCTAATTTTGGGTTTGGGAGTTTTGCATTAGCATCTTTAACCAAATACGATCCCTCTGGAATACTTGTTTTTTTATCTAAAGGTACAACACCAACCAATTTTTGTCTGTTCGGTGCAGTATATGCAGATTTTTCTAAGGATCTTTTTCCAATAAAATCTTTCTTTTTACTGACCAGTCCCTCTAAAGAATTATCAAATGGAATTGTTCTTCCATCTAATTCAGATCCAGCTACATGTCCCATTTCAATTCTCAGTGTTGATAAAGCTTCAGTTCCATATGGCTGTATATTAAATTCCTTACCAACTTCCATTATTTTTTCCCACATGAAGTAACCATTATTTGACTCAACATTTATTTCATATGCCAATTCACCTGAAAATGAAATTCGAAATATTCTTGCATTACATCCAAAAAAATTTCCCTCTGTATAACCCATGAATGGTAAACCTTCATTTGAAACGTTTTTATCTGGAAAAAGTTTTTCTAATAAATTTCTAGATTTTGGACCAGCTATAGCTGCTCCAGCCCACTGCTCTGTTGAAGAAACCACATTCACGTTCAATTCTGGCCAAACTATTTGTAAATAATATTCAAGGTGAGAAAGAACATTTGCTGCTTGAGCAGTTGTAGTTGTCATATGATAATGGTTTTCAGAAATACGAGTTGTAGTTCCATCGTCCATAACAATTCCATCTTCTCTAAGCATCACTCCATATCTTGCTTTCCCAATTGGTAATTTTAGCCAGGCATTTGTATAAACCCTATTTAAAAATTCAGCAGAGTCAGGGCCTTTGACATCTATTTTTCCTAATGTAGTTACGTCACATAATCCTACATTTTGTCTTACATTTTTAGCTTCTCTTTTTGATGCTTCAAATAAACTTTCGTTACCTTGTTTATAATATCTTGGTCGTAGCCAAACACCTGCATCAACAAAAACAGCATTATTTTTTTCATGCCAATCGTGAATAGGAGATTTTCTTGTTGGTTTAGAATGTTTTCCTATTTCTCTTCCAACAATTGCTCCTATAGAAACTGGAGTATAAGGAGGTCTAAAAGTTGTATGACCTACTTGTGGCACAACCTTATTTTCTACTTCTGAAACAAGTTGTAATCCATTTAAATTACTTGTTTTTCCTTGATCGGTTGCCATTCCAAGAGTTGTATACCTTTTTACGTGCTCTATAGATCTAAAACCTTCTCTTAAAGCAAGCTCAATATCTGATACAGCAACATCATTTTGAAAATCTAAAAATCTTTTATAATTTTTTCCTTTAGGAAGTGGAACACACCAAAATTTATCATGTGATGATGTTTTTTTTTCTACGACAGTTGGTATAGAAACTTTATTATCTTTGTTTGTGATTTTCTTTGATAAAGAGTGTCCATTTTCAAAAGCATTATTGATAGTTTCATTTAATGAAAATATACCATTTGCTGAGCCCACTGTAGTTTCATTTTGTTTAGAGTTGCTTGGTACAAAAGCATCTATTTCTTTTTTAAATGATGTCTTGCTACCAGACTGTGATGCGAGATGAATAGTTGGCGTCCAAAAACCTGAAACACAAATACAATCGCATGAAATATTTTCAATTTTACCTAAATTTTTTTTATCCTCTGATATTTCAGCAATATCTGCTGAGCTAACTTTTTTATATCCTTTGGCAGCTACCACTACATGTGAATATTTTATTTGAATATTCAAATTTTGTACTTCTGTAATTATATCTGATTTAGGATTCTTTCTTGAGTCTAATATAATTGAATCAATTCCATTTTTTTTAAATTCGATTGCTGTTTCATAACCACTATCATTATTTGTAAATATTAAAGGTTTTTTTCCAACTAAAACTCCATAAATTTTCATATACTCTTTAGCAGCTGAAGATAACATTACTCCTGGCGTATCATTATTTCCAAATACTAAAGGTCTTTCAATTGAGCCAGATGAAATAACAACTTCTTTTGCTCTAATATACCAAAGTCTTTGTTTTGGAATATATTTTTCAGTCTTTGGTAAATGATCACTTACTCTTTCTGACATAACTAACATATTATGATCATAATACCCAAAAACTTGAGATCTATTTTTAACAATTACATTTGGCATTGTTTTTAATTCGGAAATAATTTTGTCTGCCCATTCATGTCCTGACTGATTTCCAATATTTACATCTGAGGTTAATAGGCTTCCACCAAACCTTGGTTTTTCTTCTGCTAAAATTACTTTTGCACCATTTTTTGCAGCAGCGTAAGCGCTTGCCAATCCTGAAGGGCCAGACCCAGTAACTAAAATATCACAATATTCATATTTATGCTCATATCTTTCTTTGTCGTGTTTAATTGAAGCTTTTCCAAAACCTGCTGCTTTTCTGATAATTGGTTCATAAATTTTATACCAAAAGCTTCTTGGCCACATAAAAGTTTTATAATAAAAACCAGCTGGGAAAAACATTCTTAGAAAATTATTAATTGCTCCAATATCAAAATTTACATTTGGCCAACAATTTACGCTTTTGGCTTCAAGTCCCTCAAAAAGCTCTTGTTCAGTTGCTCTTACATTGGGATCAGTTTCGTTATTCCGATATAATTGAACGATTGCATAAGGTTCGTCGACACCTGCACCAAAAAAGCCTCTTGGTCTGTGATATTTAAAACTTCTTCCTACAAGATGGACACCATTTGCAATTAATGCAGATGCAATAGTATCTCCCTCATAACCGTAGTATTTTTTTTTATTGAATTTAAAAGAAATTTTTTTTTTCCTATTTATTAATCCAATATTTTCCAATCTATAATTTTGTGACATATCTAAACTTCTTCGTTGGCCTTATAAGTATTAAATATTTCATGTGTAGCTGTATCTCGATCAACTTTAATCCATTGTCTACATCCTGAAATATGATGCCAAAATTCTAAATGCCTTCCTCGAGGACTTTTTCGTAAATATACAAAATTATCCCACTCTGTATTTGATATTTCTTGATTTAAATTGGGTCTTTTAATTGTAGCATCACCACCATACGCAAATTCATTTTGTGATCTTAATCCACAATGTGGGCATTTGATATATAACATTTATGAAATCCAAGTTTTAGTACCAAGACCTTTTTCGTCGATTAAATGACCAGTGCTAAATCTATTCAAACTATATCCAGCATTTAATTTATGAACTCTATCTTGAGCTATGGTATGAGCAAATGTCCATCCAGATGCAGGAGTTGCTTTAAATCCACCATAACACCAACCGCAATTTAAATATAATCCTTTAATATGTGTTTTGTCTATTATAGGTGAACCATCCATAGACATATCCATAATGCCTCCCCAAGTTCTGAGCATTTTTAATTTACTTAAAAATGGAAACATTGCTATACCTTCAGTTAATACGTGTTGTAATGTTGGCAAATTTCCTCTTTGTGAATAACTATTGTAACCATCTAAATCACCACCCATAACCATTTCACCTTTATCAGATTGACTGCAGTAAAAGTGTCCGGCTCCAAAAGTAACAACATTATCTAAAATTGGTTTAATAGGTTCTGAAACACACGCCTGAAGAAGGTGTGTTTCAATTGGAAGTGTCATATTTAATTTTTCTGCTAAAATGTTAGTACTACCTGCAACACACAAACCTATTTTTTTTGCTTTTATATTTCCTTTTGATGTTCTAATTCCTTTAATTTGCCCATTTGAAACATCAAAACCTATCACTTCACAATTTTGAATAATGTCTACACCCATTGAGTCAGCTTGACGAGCATAACCCCATGCAACTGCGTCATGCCTTGCTGTCCCAGCACTTGGTTGCATTAATCCACCAAAAATAGGGAACCTTACATTTTCAGAAAAGTCTGCCATAGGAATAATTTTTTTAACTTCTTCTCTATTTAAAAGAACTGCATCAATTCCATTTAATCTCATAGAGTTTCCTCTTCTAGAATATGCATTCATTTGGGCGTCTGAATGTGCAAGATTAATAATTCCTCTTGGTGAAAACATTACGTTATAATTTAAATCCTGGCTCATTTTACGCCAAAGGTCCATTCCAAACTCACTGAACAAACCATTTTCATCATGCATATAGTTTGATCTTATAATTGTTGTGTTTCTTCCAACATTTCCTCCACCTATCCAACCTTTTTCAATGATTGCAACATTGGTAATATTATGTTCTTTGGCTAAGTAATAAGCTGTTGCTAACCCATGTCCACCGCCACCAATTATAATAACATCATATTCACTTTTAGGTGATGGATCTTTCCAAGCTACATCCCAATTTTTGTGATTTGAGAAAGCATTTTTTATAAGGCTAAAAACAGAATATTTTTGCATAATATTTTTTTCTTAAGTGTAATTTATTTCTTTAATTATTAAATAATAAAGTATAGAAATCTGCACGAGAATTACAGAATTATTAGAGGTGCAAAATGGGCGCAGTTAAGTCAGATATTGAAATAGCTAGAAAAGCAAAAATGAAGCCAATTAAGGATGTTTTATCCAAAATTAATGTGCCAGATACAACTTACGCATTTAGTCCTCAAGGCAGACATATAGCTAAATTAAACTTAGATTATATAGATACTCTAAAAAAGAAAAAAGATGGGAAATTAATCTTAGTTACAGCAATTAATCCAACTCCAGCTGGAGAAGGTAAAACTACTGTTTCGGTTGGATTGGCAGATGGATTGAATAAAATTGGAAAAAAAACAATTGTTTGTCTTAGAGAGCCTAGTCTGGGACCATCTTTTGGAGTTAAAGGAGGTGCTGCAGGAGGAGGATACTCTCAAGTAGTACCAATGGAGCAAATTAATTTACATTTTACTGGTGACTTTCACGCGATTACATCAGCACATAATTTATTATCTGCATTGATTGACAATCATATTTACTGGGGAAATAAATTAAATATAGATGTTAGAAGAGTTGTTTGGAATAGAGTTATGGATATGAATGATCGATCGCTTAGATCAATTGTTGTTGACCTAGGTGGAGTTGCGAATGGATACCCAAGACAAGATGGTTTTGATATAACAGTAGCTTCAGAAATAATGGCAATATTTTGCCTTTCAAAAAATTTAAAAGAACTAGAAAATAAAATTGGAAATATTACCATAGGTTATACAAGAGATAAAAAACCAATTTATGCAAAAGATTTAAAAGCTCAAGGTCCTATGACTGTATTATTGCACAGAGCTTTAAGACCAAATGTTGTACAAACTTTAGAAAACAATCCAGCAATAATTCATGGAGGACCTTTTGCAAATATAGCTCACGGGTGTAACTCAATCATCGCTACAAAAACAGCATTAAAATTATCTGATTATGTAGTTACAGAAGCTGGATTTGGTGCAGACCTTGGTGCTGAAAAATTTGTAGATATTAAGTGTAGAAAATCAGGAATTAAACCATCTTGCATTGTAATTGTTGCGACTATAAGAGCTTTAAAAATGCATGGAGGCATTGAAAAGAAGCAGTTGAAAAAAGAAAATATGTCTGCGCTTATAAAAGGTTTAGTAAATTTAGAAAGACATATAAACAACATGAAAAAATTTGGATTACCAGTAACTGTTGCAATCAATAAATTTATTCACGATACTAAAAAAGAAGAAAATGCAGTTATCGACTTTTGTAAAGATTTGGGAGTAAAAGCAAATCTATGTACACATTGGGCAGATGGAAGTAAAGGAACAAGAGATTTGGCTAAAACAGTTGTAGAATTATCTTCAAAAGGTAAAAATAAATTTAAGTATCTTTATGAGGATAAATTACCTTTGTTTAAAAAAATAGAAAAAATTGCTAAAGAATTTTATAAAGCTAGTGAAGTTATTGCTGATAGCAAAATTAGAAGTCAACTAAAGGAGTACGAAGCTTTAGGTTTTAAAAATTTACCTATATGTATAGCGAAAACACAATATAGTTTTTCAACAGATCCAAATTTAAAAGGAGCACCGAAAGATCACGTAGTTCAAATAAGAGGACTAAGACTTTCATCTGGTGCCGAATTTTTAGTAGTATTTTGTGGAGCTATAAATACTATGCCTGGTCTTCCTAAGGTTCCTGCAGCTGAAAGTATCAAACTTAATTCAAAGGGTGAAATAGAGGGTTTATTTTAATTTTCCTGCTTCATCCCAAAAATATTTTGCTAAATTGTTTCCTGTTAAATCTTTCAATTGAGGAAGTCCTGTAGGAGAAGTTACGTTTATATCTCCAATTAAATAACCAGAGACAAAATCTATACCAGCAAAGAAAATTTTATCTTTCTTAAGTTTTTTGGCAATTATTGAAGCTATTTTTTTCTCTTTAATTGTAAGTTGACATTTTATAGCTGTTCCACCTTGTGAAAGATTTGATAAATTTGAATTTTTTGACGGAACTCTTGTAATACATCCTTTTACTTTTCCATTTATTATAAAAATTCTTTTATCTCCCTTTTTAATTGATGGTAAGAATTTTTGAACCATAACATGACTATGTTGTCTTAAATATTTTACTACTTTTTTTAAGTTCATTTTTTTTAAAAAAAGAATATTTTTTCCTGAATATCCATGTATCGGTTTTAAAACTATTTTTTTATTTTTTTTTAAAAATTCTGTAATTATTTTTATATCTTTGGTAAAAATAGTATCTGGCATAAATTTATGAAATTGTGCAGAATAAAACTTTTCAGAGACATTTCTTACAGCATTAGGATTATTTATAACTTTAGTTTTCATATTCAAACAGCTTAAAAAGAAAGTTCCAGTTATATAATCCATATTAAAAGGAGGGTTTTGTCTCATTAGTATATATTTAGCATTGGAGAGACAAAAATATTTTGATCCTATGACTTTATAAAATTTTTTTTTGTTATCATTAAATTTTACTATTTTAGTATTGGCAAACACATTTCCATTTATAAATATTAAATCACTCACCTTGTACCAATAAATAGAATATCCTCTTTCCTGAGCTTCGAGCGCAAGCATAAGAGTTGTATCAGTTTTCACATTAATCGTAGAAATATCATCACCCTGAATAGCAATTATTTTTTTATTTTTTAACATTGTTCTAATGTTTTTTCTGCTTTTGTTTTTCTTTCTTTGATTATTTGTTCTATGTTTTTTAAAAATATACTTTCGTCGTTATTATTTTTGTTTTTGAAATTTCTATTTAATAAACTTTCCTTTGATAAATCTAAAAAAATCTTTCCCCATTCTAGAAATGATTTACCTTTAATTTCTGTCTGAAGACCTTTTTTGGGTGACTCAAAATATGCATTCATTATTTCATTTCTATTCCAGTCCTTAATTATCTGATGTACCTCATCAATATTCCCGTATAAAAGGCCCACAAAAAAAGCTGGACCAGCACAATGGCAATTCCACTCACATGCATCTAGAGATCTAATTTCTATATATTTTTTTAGCCTAACCTCAGTAAAAATTGTAGACAGATGAAGTTCAAGATTTTTTTCATCTGCTAAACCCTCTTCAATCAAATCAGAATAGGTTTTGCCTTCAGGAAATAAATATTCATTTTTTTTTTTTAGAAATAGTAGTGGAAAGTTCAAGATAAAATCTGCATACATTTCAAAAGAAATATTATTTAAAAAAATTTCAGGCAAACCGCCTCTTGACGTGTTTTGCCAAACCTTTGAGCGATAGGATAAAAATCCACTAAATTTATTCTCCTTGATTGCTGAATTCGAAAATAGTCCGATACTTAAAGGTGTTAAATAGGAGATTACTTTAAATTTTTTTTTAAAATCATCTTCGCTTTTATAATCAATATTGATTTGAGTACCTGCTGTAAGATACATCATGTCTAAGCTTAATTTACCGTTTCTTGGCATCTCTTTTGTCATTACTCTGTATCTTTTCTTTGGATTATTAGGAATATTATCTAAATTTGAAAACGGGTCATAGCCAACTGATAATGTTTTTAAATTTACTTCCTTAGAAGCTAAATTTAATTTGTCTTGAAACTCAAATGATTCAGCACAAACTTCATGAATATTTGTTAATTTTTCCCCCGATAACTCAATTTGATTTCCTGGTTCAAGTGTAATTGCTTTTCCATTTTTTTTTAAACCAATGATATTATTGTCTTCTTTGATAGGTTGCCAATCAAATCTATCGATAAAAATATTAAAAATTTTTAACAAATCGGAATATTCTGCTCTCTTATTACTATTTGTTTTAAATAAAAACTTTTCATTCTCTACACCGATAAGCTGTTCGTTTTTATTTCCAGAAATAAAATAATTTATAATTTGTTCTTTAGATTCAATTTTCATTTAAATAATTTAGCCAATTTCTTAATTCCATCATTCGTAAATTTTTATTAGAAACTTTATTTTCTTTTTCAATCATTTGAACATGATTGTTGATTTCATTTTGATCTTTAAACGCTTTTTTATCGATCAATCTATCGGTTCTAAAGTGTATTAATCTTATCATTTTATCATATGAAATTTCAGGGTGGTATTGTATCCCCCAAATATCACAATCTTTAATTTTAAAGTTTAATCCTTGTATGCTGTTTATCGAATTCGAAGATAAAATAATTGAATTTTCTGGTATTTTTGAAACTTCATCAAAATTAAATGCTGGGGTATTAAAATCATTATTTTTGTCTTTATATAGTGCATGCTTTAATCCACTATCGTTAATCTTAATTTTGTGAGCTATACCTCTATGTGTTCCTTTTTCACATTTTTTTACTTCTCCTCCAGCCGCAGTAACAGCAACTTGCATCCCCCAACAAATTGCAAGCATTTTTTTTATTTTATTCTGGCACTCTTTCATAAAATCAATTTGTCTTCTTATTTCAATCGTATTATTATAAATATTTAAACTACTTCCACCCCAAATAAGTCCGTCATATTCGTTTAAGTTTTTTAAATTCTCAAATATATTTGGATCAGAGGATGGATTGGCAACATCTATCTCTAAATCAGTCGTAAAATAAGAAATACTATCTTTCAAACTTTCTGTATGTGTTTTAATACCTACGTTTGTAAATTGTTGGTTTTCTTCTTTTAAATTCCCTTCAACAATTAATATTTTTTTCATTAAAATAAATCGCCTTTAAAACTTTGCTGATACAATTTTTTCATATCCTCAAGTTGAAGTTTTATTGGATTAGTGGATGTTGAAGGATCCTCAAGTGCCATTTTAGACAATAATTGTAAATCAAAATGATCTTCATTGATTACTTCAGATAGTTTATGCGGAATATTTAATTCATTTCTTAATTCTAATATCCAATTCAAAAAACTTTTAAAATCTTTTTTTAAATCTAGATAATCACAAATAGACATTATTCTTTTTTCTATAGCACTTTTGTTATATGTAAGTACATAGGGCATAAAAATCGCATTTGATAATCCATGATGTATATTAAATTGTGCATTTATTGGATGACTTAAAGAATGAATTGCACCAAGACCTTTTTGAAATGCAGTAGACCCCATACTTGCTGCAGCCAACATATTTGATCTAGCTTCTAAATTTTTTCCATCTTTAAATGCAATTATTAATGATTTTTTAATTAGTCGCATCCCTTCAATTGATATTCCATCGGCCATTGGGTGAAAGCCTGGGGCACAAAATGCTTCGAGATTATGTGCTAACGCATCCATACCAGTGACCGCCGTTAATCTAGGAGAAAGATCTATCGTCAAAACTGGATCTAGTATTACAATTGAAGGTAAAAATTTAGGGTGAAAAATTATTTTTTTTACTCCATTTTTTTTATTTATTATTGCTGACGCTCTTCCAGTCTCAGAGCCTGTGCCTGCTGTAGTTGGAACGGCTATTATAGGAGCAATCTTGTCACTATTTGCTCTTTTCCAATAATCTCCTATATCCTCAAAATCCCATATCGGTCTTGATTGACAAGACATAAATGCGATGGCTTTTCCAACATCAAGAGCACTTCCGCCGCCTATTGCGATTACACCATCACAAGATTTGTTTTTAAATACATCTACTCCTTCTACAACATTCTCACCAATTGGATTTCCTGAAAAATTTGAAAAGACATTTAATTCTTTAAGCTTTTTTTTAGTCTCAGATATAATTTTTATAATAAAAGGTAAATTTACTAGATCTTTGTCTGTAACAAATAAGGGTTTGCTTATTTGTAAATTAATACAACCATCAACTAAATCTTTTATTCTGTTCTCTCCTACCCAAACCGTTGTTGGATAATTCCAATTAAATTTCATATTATTTATAAACTAAATTTTAAGTTTTTTATTATTTAGTATAGTTCTAATTAAATTATTCATTAAGGGAATATTGTTTTTTTTAATTTTCTTTAACACAAAAGGTCCTATTTCTCTAATAAGTTGCTCTCCTTCAATTGTATCTTTTGACATAAATTTTTTCTTAGCAGCTTTATAAGTGTATCCTTTACCCAGATAATTTCCCATTTTACTATTTCGGCCACCAGCTGCACTTACGTATAAATCGCCAACTCCCGCTAATCCTAAAGTTGTAGGTTCTTTACCTTTAAAATATTTTGTCAAATATTTCATTTCATTTATCGACCTTTGAAATAAGCTTGAAGACGTATTCAAACTTTGTCCAGCACCAATAATCATAGCATAGATATTTTTTATAGCTGAACAAACTTCAACTCCGATTACATCTTTTGAAAATTCAATCAAATAATATTTTGTTGCTATAGATTTACCAATCCACTTAGCAATCTTTATATTTTTATTAGCGATAATTACACTGGTTTGATTTTTTCTTACAAGTTCTTTTGCTAAACATGGTCCCTTTAAAACCGAAATGTTTATTAGGTCGTAATTCTTTTTTAGTTGTTCAGAAATTGTGAGTAATTTTTTTCTCTTTTTTTCATATTTCAATCCCTTTGTAAGAACCAAAATTTTAGCTTTTGTTTTGCTATCTCTAAGATATTTACCTATAAAATCAATCCCAGCTAAACTTAAAGCTATAACAATTAAATCAAATTTTTGTTTTAATAGTTCGTTAGAAAATTTTTTGTATTTTAACTTTTTTGGAAGGTTAATTTTTAAACTAGAGTGAAATTTATTTTTTGATGATAAGTCTTTGATAAAATTTTTACTATAAGGTTCTGTGATAGTAACTTTATTATTATTTTCTAAGCATGGTATTGTAAACGCAGAACCCATTGCCCCACCACCAATTACTAAAATATTTTTCATATCAGCTAAGTATCAAAAATTATTAACAACTTAGTTAATAAATACAACATATACGTGAAGAAATAATATTCGATAACTTTTATAAAGATTAATTATTTTATTTTAAATTTCATCATTTTATTAGTAAAATAAGCAAATAAATTTAAATTATAGATAATAAATGACTAAAGTAGCTATTATAGGAGCCGGGCCTTGTGGTTTGTCGATGTTAAGGTCTTTTGAACAGGCAGAAAACAAAGGAAATAAAATTCCAGAAATAGTTTGTTTTGAAAAACAAGAAGATTGGGGTGGATTATGGAATTATAGCTGGAGAACAGGTTCTGACCAATACGGAGACCCTGTGCATAATAGCATGTACAGATATTTATGGTCCAATGGACCAAAAGAATGTTTGGAATTTGCTGATTACTCATTTGATGAACACTTTGGCAAACCTATACCGTCATTTCCTCCTAGAGAAGTTTTGTACGATTATATCATTGCTAGAGTTAGTAAAGGAAATTTAAAAGATAAAATTAAATTTAATACAAGAGTAGTTAACACAATTTATAAAAATGATAAGTTTGAGGTAAGCTACCAAGATAAAGTTAATAACAAAATCTTAAAAGATAATTTTGATTATGTAGTAGTATCAACAGGACACTTCTCTGTACCTTATATACCTGAATACAAAGGTATGAGTTCTTTTCCTGGGAGGATTATGCATTCTCATGATTTTAGAGACGCAGAAGAGTTTAGAGGTAAAAATATAGTTGTATTAGGTAGTAGTTATTCAGCAGAAGATGTTGCGCTTCAATGTAATAAGTATGGCGCTAAGAGCGTGACTATAGGATATAGACATAATCCTATGGGGTTTAAATGGCCGAATGGAATGAAAGAAGTTCATTATTTAGATAGGCTTGAAGGCAAGAAAGCATTTTTTAAAGATGGCACCGAACAAGAAACTGATGTTGTAATTTTATGTACAGGATACTTACATCATTTTCCATTTTTAGAGCAAGATTTGCAATTGAAAACAAGAAATAGACTATACCCACCTAAATTATATAAAGGTATTGTTTGGCAAGATAATCATAAACTCTTATATCTTGGAATGCAGGATCAATTTCATACATTTAATATGTTTGATTGCCAAGCATGGTATGCAAGAGATGTGATAATGAAAAAAATTAAAATACCTAATGATAAAGAGATTGAAAAAGATATAAACAAATGGGTATCAATGGAAGAAAAATTAGAGAATCCAGACCAAATGATTGATTTTCAGACAGAATATACAAAAGAACTTTATGAAATGTCAGATTATCCAAAAATTGATTTTGAATTAATAAGAAAGCATTTTAAAGAGTGGGAACATCATAAAGTAGAAGACATTTCAACTTATAGAAATAAATCTTTTTCATCTCCAGTAACTGGTTCCGTTGCTCCTATTCATCATACCCCATGGTCCACTGCTATGGATGATTCTTCAAAAACTTTTTTAGATAAATAATCTAGAATTAATCAATACCTAAGTGTTTTTTTCTTTTTTGGACATAAGCTCTAATTAAGTTATCAAATATCAAAGCTATAAAAGCTACGCAGATACCAAGTGTTAATCCAATTCCTGCGCCCTTTTTGTCTGATAATGCTTTTAAAATATATTGACCTAAATCTTCTGTACCAATAAATGCACCTATAATTACCATAAATAAAGCAAATACAATCGTCTGGTTTATACCAAGCATCATATGAGGAAATGCCAAAGGAAACTCTATTTTGGTCAACCTTTGAAATTTATTTACACCCGACATAGTGGCTGCATCATGTAAACCAGCTGGAACACTTCTTAATCCTTCAATTGTGTACCTTGTGGCAGGTATCGTTGCATAAACTATAACTGCAATAAGCACAGATGTATCTGTTATGCCAAACAACATCATTACTGGAATTAAATATACAAAAGACGGGAATGTTTGAAAAATATCACAAACACCTAGCATAAAGTTTGCTGAATGTTTGTTTTGGAAACATAAAGTTCCTACCGTAAATCCAATGGCACACGAAACAATAACTCCAAAAGTTGCCATATATGTTGTGACTAAAGCTCTATCCCACCATGGGCTGAATGCTATAAATAAAGTTAAAGCACAAACTACCAATGCTGAGCGTAAGCCACCAATTAAATATCCTGCACCCACAACTAAAACTATAGTAGCAATTGCGGGCATTCTTAAATACAAAGCTCTCATCGGTTGAAGTACATCTTGTATCAACCATGTATTGAATGCTTTGATATATACAAAGAAAGTCTCAAAAATCCAATCTACTCCTTTATTCCAAAAATCAGCAGTCGATATTCCTTTGTTGTGTGGAATTTCAAATAAATAATTGAAAGTATCTTTGAATAAAAAAGTTCCAATATAAGCTAGTATTATTCCAATAACGAATATAGCACCAAAAAATAAAAGATTTTTGTTTCTTTGATAAAAGGTAAGATTACCAAAATAATCTGTTTGTTTATTTGCCCATGCTAAAGACATTTTATCTAAAAGAATTGCAATTAAACTAATGCATAAGCCTGCCTCTAGAGCTAATCCAATATTTAATTGGTTTAATGCTAATAATAAATTAAATCCTAAACCTTTTGCTCCAATAAAGGCTGAAATAACTGCCATCGAAAAACAAACCATGATGACTTGATTTACTCCAATTAAAATATCTCTCCTAGCAGTTGGAATTAATACTTTAAACATCAATTGAAAATTACTACATCCACTCATTCTGCCTGCTTCAATAACTTCTGGTGGTACCGCTCTCAAACCTAATAGAGTTAATAATATCATAGGTGGTATTGCTACAACCATAGTAATAATTACAGCAGCATGATCACCTACTCCAAAAAGAACTAATGCTGGAACTAACACAGCGTATTGTGGCATTGTCTGCATCACTAGTAGTAATGGATATAAAGCTTTTTCTACACGTTTGCTTTTAAAAGCTGCTATCCCTAATCCTAAACCAAAAATAAACGATAATGGAGCAGCAACTAAAATAAATGAGAGGGTTTGCATAGATGGTTTCCATTGACCAAATACAGAAATATAAATCATAGTTAAACCTGCAAACAAAGCTAGACCTTTGCCGCTTAGCTTATAAGAAAGTAATGCTGCGCCTGCCGCAACAATAGTCCAAGGTAATCCTGGTAGTTCAGCCCACGGGTTTTTGTCTATCCAATCCCAACTAGTAAACGCAACTACGGTCTCGAGACCTCCTAATAGAATATCTCTTATTAATTCTATCAAAAAGGTCATAAAGGCAGTTAAATTTCTGCTGATTTGTAAAACTACCGGACGACTTTTAAATTCTTGAGTATCTTCGTTCCAAACCTCAATTGGCATCCATTCATTCATTATGAAAAATAATGAATCATTTATCCAAATAGGTAACCACCCGAGTAGTGGTGGCAATCTCCAGAAGACATCAAAAGCATAATATCTAACTTCTTTACCTAAGAATACATAGCTGCTTTGATTAGGATCCTTTACAAATTCTGCTTGACCCCTAATAAACTTATATGTTTCAGGAACATCAATCCCAAAACACAAAGCAAAGAATACAATTAATAAGAATAACCATTGAAAAGTTTTTGGATATTTCTTTAAAAGTTCCATAATTTAATTGTTATTTTTTCTTCCTCCAAAAACTGTATTAATTATTTTGGTTGGATTTATAGAGCCTATAATTTTATTATTATTATCAACTACAGCAACTGATTTTTCTTGTGTAAGAATTTTTTCTGCAACGTTCTCAATGATTTCATCTTTTGAGACCTTTAAATCACCTAAATCATCTTTTGATAAATCCATGACATCTTTAATTAATAAAACTTTTTCTCTTGGCACTTCTTCAGTGAATTTTCTGACATATTCCGTAGCAGGGTTTAAAACAATATTAGCAGGTGTATCTAGCTGCTCAATTATACCATCTTTCATAATTGCAATTCGGTCTGCAAGTTTTAAAGCCTCATCAAAATCATGTGTAATAAACATAATTGTTTTTTGTAACTTGTCTTGAAGTCTTAAAAACTCGTCTTGCATCTCTTTTCTAATTAACGGATCCAAAGCTGAAAAAGGCTCATCTAAAAACCAAATATCAGGTTCAACTGCTAAAGACCTTGCAATACCTACTCTTTGTTGTTGTCCTCCTGAAAGTTCCCTAGGAAAATAGTTTTCTCTACCATCAAGACCAACTAGTTTAACCATATCCATTGCTTTGTTAATACTTTCTTCTGTTTTGACTCCTTTAATTTGAAGAGGAAAAGCTATATTTTCAACAACTGTTTTATGTGGAAGTAAAGCAAAGCTTTGAAAAACCATTCCCATTTTATTTCTTCTAAGGTCTATAAGATCTTTATTATTTAATTGTAACAAGTCCTGACCTTCAATAAAAATCTTTCCACCTGTTGCATCTGTCAATCTTGAGATACATCTTAATAAAGTAGATTTACCTGAACCAGATAAACCCATAACAACTAACATCTCTCCTTTTGAAACCTCAAAAGAAGCGTTGTTCACTCCAACTATACATCCATTTTCTTGAAAGGTTTTTGCATCAACATTACCATTTGAGTCTTGAAGCATTTTTTCAGCATTTGCTCCAAAAATTTTATATACATTTTCACATTTGATTACTGGCTCAGACATAAATTTTAATCAAGTTATATGAAATTAAGATAAAATTAAATCCATAATATTGTTACTTTCCTCCTAAAAATTTTTAATATAATAAACCCTTGTATCAATTCCTGTACTTAAAAAACTTAATGCCTCACCGCTAACAGTTATTGACTCATCAACTCCAACATTATTTCCACTTACTGTAAAACCAGCAAAACACTTATTTTTTTCCTCGTCCCATTTAACAAATGTTTCATCAATTTTATTCCCATTAATTGTATAAATTTCATGTGCTCTAAAATTTAAAAAATTTGCCCCCATAATTGCACGTTGTGGAATTAATTTTGTTGCTTTACATACTTGTTCATAAACTTCATCTGTTAACTTGTAATGATCTGTGCCATCAAAAGTTACCAATATTCCTGAAGGTAATTTAGATATTAATTCACTTAATTTTTTTTCTTTTGCAATTCTTTCTTCCTCTAATTTCATTTTTTTAACGAGTTCATCACCTCCACCGAAGATTATGTTTAAAGCATAAAAAGATGATAATATGATTAAAATTATTAATACCAAACCACCAAACTGTTTTGTTGTCTCAGGTAGATATTTTATTTTATTTAAAAAATTTTCTTTCGACATTTACTCTTGTAACTTTCCATTTTTCCATATTCCAGTTTTTTGGGTTCCATCGGACCAAGTAAAAGTTCCTTTTCCATTCATAAAACCTTTCGCCCATTCGCCTTCATAATTTGAACCATCAGGAAAAGTTAAAATTCCTACCCCGCTCCATTCGCTATTTTTAAACTCACCTTTATAGATGTATCCGTTTGGCCAGGTTTCAACTCCTTGTCCATTTTTTTTCGTGCCCACCCACTCACCTTCGTAAGTAGTTTTATCTGTATAAACCCATTTTCCAAAACCATTTTCACAATTACCTTCTTTGCATCCTGTGCTTCGTGCTATTGCAACTGTACTGACAAGTAAACTTAAAATTATTGTTAAAAGATATTTTCTCATAGTAATATTTTACACAAAATTAGCTAAAACAAAATTATACTTTTTTGTCATCTTTATTGCATGAATAAATAGAAATATACTTTTCTGAGTTTTCACTTTTAAAATTTTTTGTTATTTCGTGAATTAATTCACCTGTTTTTCGTGTAATAATGCCAGACTCAGAATAATTATTTTCTTGATCGATTGATTTGAATAAAACTATATCTTTATTCACTATTTTAACATTTAATTTTGTTGTATCTGAAAGAAATGAAGATAATCCTTTAATCAAAAGTGTTTCTGGTTTTTTTGATACAACTTTAAATCTATCTAAACCTTTCTCATTTAAATCTTTAGCTAAAAAGGTTTGATAATTATATTTTGAATTTTTGATTATTTTTTTTTCAAAAACACAAACAAATTCGAGATCAATATTTTCATTTATACTAATATCTTTTGCTAAAGTTTGATTAAAAAGTAATAGACTTATAAATATATTTAACAAATATTTAATCATTTTAATTTATTTCAAAAAAAAATCTCCCCCAACATTGTTGGGAGAGATTGAAGATTTAATTACTATTTACCTTATTTAGTAAAAGCTTTCCAAACTTTCTCGTTCTTTTTCAACCATGCTTTTGCTGCATCTTCGTGAGTCATCTTGTCAACGTCAACTAAAGCTGCCATTGCACCAATCTGACTTGTTGAGAAAGAAAGTTTTTTGAACATCGCTGCTGCTTTTGGATGAGTTTTTGGAAAGTCAGCATTAACTGCTTTCTTTAAATATCCATCTGGAGAACCACATTTTCCATCTCCGCCATCTTCTGGTCTGCAACCAGCAGTGTATGGAGGAAAGTCTATAAATGTAAATCCAGCACCATCTGTAAAGTTTGGTGTCCAGTTAAATATGATTGTTCCTCTTCCTTCTTTTTCAGCTGCTGCTAACTCTGCCCAAAGTGCATCTGCACTTCCAGCGAATTTAACCCACCAAAGATCTCCTAAACCTAAAGCGTCAACTCTTTGTGGAATTAAATCACCATGCCAAGTTTGAGGACCTTCCAACATTCTGCCTTTTCCACTTGGAGAGTCAGGTGTTGTAAAGTTTTTAGCACAGTCAGGATTTTTTAAAGCAGTCCAGTCTGGAAGTCCTGGACATAAACCTTTTTCAGCAACCCAGTTAGGATAACCCATATCCTCAAGAGTTCTTGCTTCATGATCTCCCCAGTCAAGCAAACCACCTTTATCTAAAGCAGTTGTAAATGATTTACCAAAAGCAGATTCCCAAACTTCGTGTGATATAGTTACATCACCAATTCTGATTGACTCATAAACTGCTTGAGAGTCAGCATTAACGTACTTAACATTGTTACCCATACTTTCCATAATTCCACCAATTACGTAAGCCATTACAATTTGACTTGACCAATTGTGTGTTGGAATGACGATGGGTTTTTTACTATCTGCAGAATTTGCAATTCCAGCAAAAGATGCTACGGAAATAACAATTGCAGAGAGTAATGATATTAATTTCTTCATATTTTCCCCTTGTTTATTAATATATTAATAATTAATTATCCTCTTAATTATATTTATAGTCAATATCCATTAGATGTAATAAAGTTAAAGTTGAACGATATGGAACCTACAAGTCATAATATTAAAGAGCCAGGTTTAAATATTTTACCACCTGGAGTTGAAAGATATGTTGTTAATGGTGGTGGACTAACTGGAATACAAATTTTTCCAGATGACGAAATTGAAATTATTAATGATGAAGGTAACCAAATATGTGAAATCATAGTTTTTGACAAAGATGGAAAATCTAATTTATCAATTCTAAATCTCAAAGAAAATAAAATTAAATCTGGTATTAAAGATGTTTTATTTGGCAAAAGTGAAAATTCAAAAGTAGCAAGATATCAATTAAAAAAAAGAAATTTAGACTTAAAGAATGCAAAGAGCTCAATTATTTTTGATAAAGACACAACTTGGGGTGAAAAAATAAAATTAAAATCAAAAGATAAGTGTTACTGCATATTTTCTGCACCTGGTGAGTCAATGTTGGTTCACGAACAAAATCCAGCTACAGATTTAACTGTTTTTATTAAAAGAGCTAAAATAACTAAAGATAAAGAACATGTTGTAATTCCAGATCCTATGTACGATCCTTTAAGTGAAACAAATATACTCCGTCAAACATCTATTGGTTACCAAGTTAAAGAAGGTGATTATATTCAAATTATTTCTCCTGCTGGAAGACAATGTTCTGATTTTGTAGCATTTGATACTACAAAACTAGATAAGAATTTAGAAAAAGGCTTAGATTGGCAAACAACAAGGACGTTTATGGGAAATACTTTTCCTGGACCAGGTTTGTTCTCAAAATTTTACGACACTGACCATGAACCATTGGTTGAAGTTGTAAGAGATACCGTTGGGAAACATGACACTTTCAATTTAGCATGCACATCAAAATATTATGAGGATGCAGGCTATTTTGGACATCCAAATTGTTCAGATAATTTAAACAGTTCTATGGAGAAATTTGGTGTAAAAAAGAGAAAAGGCTGGCACGCAATTAATTTATTTTTTAACACCTCTGAGGGAGGGCTTAATAGTGTTGTGTCAGATGAGTCTTACGCTAGACCTGGTGATTATGTAATATTAAGAGCCCTAAAAGATCTTACATGCGGAACCACTGCATGTCCAAGCGATATAGATGCTTGTAATTCATGGAATCCAACTGATATTTTTGTTAGAACTTATGATAAAAAAAAAGAATTTACTAAATCTTTTTCATTTAGAATGAAAACTGACTCTGAAACAAAATTAACCAGAAACACTGGATTTTATGAACGTACTTCTAAACTTACTAGAAATTTTGTTGATGCTAGAGGTTTTTGGTTACCAAACGATTATACAAAGCACGGCTTAGTTAATGAATACAACGCTTGTAGAGAAAAAGCAGTTTTAATTGATTTATCTGCATTAAGAAAATTTGAGATATTAGGTCCTGATGCTGAAGAATTAATGAATTATACACTTACAAGAAATATAAAAAAATTATCTGTTGGCCAAGTTGTTTACTCTGCTATGTGTTATGAAAATGGCACCATGTTCGATGATGGTACTTTATTAAAGCTGAGTGATCATGGATTTAGATGGGTATGTGGAGACGAATATGCTGGTGAATGGCTTAGAGAGCAAGCAAAGAAAAAAAATTACAAAGTTTTAATAAAAAATTCTACAGATGACATTAATAATTTATCTTTACAGGGACCAAATAGTAGAAAAATTCTTGAAAAAATAATATTTACTCCACCCACTCAACCTTCTATCTCTGAACTTCAATGGTTCAGGTTTTCTATATGTAGATTGGAGGAATTAAATGGAGTTCCACTAATTGTATCAAGAACAGGTTACACAGGAGAGTTGGGTTTTGAAATATGGTGTCACCCAAAAGATGCTGTGGTTGTATGGGATAAAATAATGGATGCAGGAAAAGATTTGGGTTTAATTCCTGCAGGTTTTGCAGCTTTAGATTTATTAAGAATAGAGGCAGGATTAATACTTTTTGGAAATGAATTTGACGGTCAAGTTGATCCTTTTGAAGCTGGCATAGGATTTGCTGTGCCACTTAAAACCAAAACAGAAAATTTCATAGGAAGAAACGAGCTTTTGAAAAGAAAGGAAAATCCCCAAAAAAAACTTGTTGGATTAGAGCTTTTGGGGAAAGAAAAGGCAAACCATGGTGATTGTGTTCATATTGGAAGGTCTCAAATTGGAGTTGTAACCAGTGGGTGTATATCTCCTAAACTAAATAAAAATATTGCTCTTTGTCGTATTGATGCTAATACTTCAGAAATTAACACTGAAGTTGAAGTAGGAAAAATTGATGGACATCAAAAAAGAATACCAGCAAAAATTGTTAGGTTTCCATTTTATGATCCAGAAAAAACAAAAGTTAAATCATGAGTAAAATTCCGCAAAAAGCTAAATACGTAATTATAGGAGCAGGAATTCATGGTCTAAGTACAGCATGGAATTTAGGAGAAAAATTAAAAGCTAAAGGTCAAACTATAAAAGAGAACGATATAGTAGTGCTAGATAAAACTGGTATAGCAGCTGGTGCAAGTGGTATTGCATGTGGAGTTGTAAGAAACAATTATTTTCAGCCTGCAATGAGAGAGTTAATGGCTCACAGTGTTGAGATGTGGGAACATGATGCAGACGAGTTTAATTATCACTCAGTCGGTTTTATGCAAATTAACACCGAGTCTATGAGAAAAGATATGAACTCTGTTTATGAGCAACAACAAAAAATTGGTTATAATTCTGAATTTATTGAGGGTGAAGAGAAATGTTTTAATTATATGAAAAATATGTTTAGCGACTGGCAGGCAAAAGGGATAACAAGTATTTTACATGAGAAACAAGGTGGATATTCACCAAATAAAATAGCGATAAATGCATGTGGAAAAAAAGCATTAAATCAAGGGGCAAATATTATTAGTGGTGTTGAGGTAACTGGTTTCAAAAAAGGGAGTAATAGCAAGGCAGTAACTGGAGTTGAAACTAATTTAGGAACAGTTGAATGTGAGCAAGTAATAGTAGCTGTTGGACCATGGGTTTATAAGTTTTGGGAAATGTTAGAGTTACCGAAAAAAATATCTATTAAATACAATGGAGAAACAAAAGATAATCAAAATATGTGGAAATATTGGTTCTTACAAGAAGGTGTCATGAATGTGGGAGATGGTTTTTTAAAAACAGATGATGGAAAAATGCCTCCATTGATACATGTTGATAGTGATGAACCATTATATTCAGATAGAGATAAATCTTTAATAACAGACAAAATGTGGGGAATATATTATAAACCAGATGTTTGTGAAAAGTTAGGTATTCAAGGAGGAGCTGCTCCTTTTAAAGTCAATGATAAGGTTGAAGATGTAAAAGTTGATCCTTACGGATTAGCTTCAAAAGATTATCAAACTACAGATGATTTTGCACATATGTGGTCTTCAGCATTAGCACATTGTCAAAAAAGATTTGAAGGTAAGTCAAATCAATATAAGCAAGGACCATCAGGTGGTTTAGGATGTTTTACTCCAGATAGCTTTCCAGTTTTTGATAAGTTTTGTGAAAATGTTTATATAATAGCAGACTCTAATCACGGATATAAAATGATGGGAGTTGGAAAACTTGTGGCAGATGAAATTCTTGGAAACGAAAGTGAGTTATTAAAACCATTTAGATTCAACCGGTACGAGAAAGGTGATCTTCACCCTACTTCTAATAGCCCGTTCCCTTGGAGTTAATTAATCTAGCTAGACAGATAATTTTTTTTCAGTTACCTTTTTAAACATAAAATTCTAAGGGGGAAAATGACTGATCTCGAAAAACATGTAAATCAACCAGGTAGAGCAAGTTTAGTAAAAAAAGTAAGAGAAAAAATTAATGAGTTAGGAATAACTTATATTTATTACCAATTTATTTCGGTAACAGGAAGAGTTGTTGGAAAAGGAATACCTGCTGATCATTGGGAAAGAACTGCTGAAAAGGGTTTTCAGTTAGTTTACGGATCTACCGCTAACTTATTTGTAGACAGACATAAAAATTATATTGGGTATGGACCAGAGGCTATGGAGCTTGTTGGTATACCTGACCCTGAAACTTTCTGTCAATTACCTTGGGATAAAAGAATTGGAAGAGTTTTTGTAACATGTTTTAGAAATAGAGAAGAAAGAGAAAATCCTGGTGGTCATTTAACTTCTGACTGTAGAGGTAACTTAAGAATTTTTATGGATGAATTTAAGAAAAAACACGGACTT
The DNA here is from genome assembly GCA_902560625.1 of uncultured Pelagibacteraceae bacterium. Lineage (GTDB taxonomy): Bacteria > Pseudomonadota > Alphaproteobacteria > Pelagibacterales > Pelagibacteraceae > Pelagibacter. The sequence goes on along the minus strand of CACEMD010000001.1, from coordinate 78,225 downwards.
GAATTAAGAGTTGGAACAGAACCTGAAATGATGTGGTTAACAAAAAACCCGGATGGAACTCCTACTGGTTCAGGCTTTTCAAAACCATACTGTTATCACATTGATCAATTTGAATCTTTGAGGCCTGTATTTATGAAAGTAATTGAATATGCTTCTGCAATGGGCTTAGATATGATTCAAGGAGATCATGAAGATGCTCCAGGACAGTTAGAATTAAACTGGACATATGACAATGTTTTAAGAAATGCAGATAGACTTTCTACTTACAGACAAATATGTGCTCAAGTAGCAAGAGAGCACAATTTAATTGCTTGCTTTATGACAAAACCCTTTATGGGTGTATCAGCGAGTGGCTGTCATACAAATATGTCTTTATGGAAGGGTGGAAAAGTCGTGACAAACAAATTAGGTCATAAAAAATTGCCCGGTGTAGAGGAAGTATTCGGTTACGTTCAAGGAGGAACAAATACTTTTATGCCTGATACTAAAGATATGCAGCTACCAGGTAAAGTTGGTTTGCAATCTATTGCCGGAATTATGGAACACTTACCTGCTCTGACTGCTTTAGGATCATCAACAGTAAATTCTTATAGAAGACTTTGGGATCAAGGTTTTTGGGCTCCAGTTTATGCTGATTGGGGATATCAAAACAGAACATGTGGTTTAAGAGTATCAGCTCCTGGTAGATTCGAGTACAGATCAGTTGACTCAATGCACAATCCATATCTATTAGGTGCAGCTTTATTAAAAGCATGTGACCATGGTATATCAAAAAATCTAAAACCATCTAAACCTGAATCTAGAAGTATGTATGAAGCTAAAAAAGCAGGCAAAGATGTTAAGAAGCTACCATTAAGTTTAGGAGAAGCTTTGGATAGACTGGCCGAGGACGAGATAATAAAATCATCAATGCCTGATGAGATGTATAAAGTATTTCATTGGTATAAAAATGATGAGTGGGAAAAATTCTTAGGAGCGACGACACAGTGGGATCTTGATACTTATTTAGATTGCCTTCCTTAGTTTTTTTATTATAGGGTTAAATTATTATGTGCGGAATTGCGGGATTAATACATAGAGGAAAAACTTCAAATGTTGGATCAGAATTGCAACAAATGTTGCAAGCGTTGAAGCACAGAGGTCCAGACTCGACAGGTTATGCTCTTTATGCAGACAATGATGGAAAAAATTTTATTCTTAGATTTAAAGTAGGAGAAAACGTCGGTGAAGGTAGTAGTTCTGTTAATGAAGATGCTAGCGTTTACGATGAAAGAAAAAAACTAGTTGATCAAATGCTTAACACACTTGGAGCAAAAATTATAAAGGAAGATAGACTTACTCCATACTCTTTTAGATATGAAATGGAATACGATAAAGATTTAATGGAATTCTCAAAAAAAATTGAAAGCATTGAAAACGTTGAAATACTCTCAATTGGTAAATCTCTTGAATTAATTAAAGATTTAGGTGATGCTAAAGTAGTTTCAGAGCGATATGGATTAGGAGATTTAAAAGGAACTCATGCAATAGGCCACGCAAGGATGGCAACAGAGTCAGGTGTAGATATTAAATCGGCACATCCTTTTTGGGGATATCCATTTAGCGATGTATCTGTGGTACACAATGGACAATTAACGAATTATTGGAATAATAGAAGAGTGCTTGAAAATAAAGGTATGAGATTTATGTCTGAGTGTGATTCAGAACTTATAGCAGTTTACCTAGCAGAAAAAATGAGGAATGGAGCTACATTAGAAGAGGGTATGAAAGATTCATTGAGCGGTTTAGATGGAGTTTTTACTTATTTTGTTGCAACGAAAGACTCTTTGGGTATGGCAAAAGATACAATGGCGGCAAAACCACTGGTATTATATGAGTCAGACGATTTAGTAGCGATGGGTTCAGAGGAAATTGCAATTAGGTCAATACTTCCTCAAGAAATTGATACATATGACCCATTTGATGGAGAAGTTAAAGTATGGCAAATATAAAAACAGAAGAAAAGAAAACTAAAGCCCAATCGATGGGTCTTCATACTGAGGTACTTAAGGGTAAAACTCAGCAAAAATTTTTTAATCCAGATGAGGCGGAAAATTTCTATTATTGGGGAACCTATGATGTAGATTTTAATAAAAGAACTAATTTAGATGTAATGAATATGGACTGTAAGGAAGCAAACAAAAAAATTGATGAGTTAATGAGTCAAGGATATGGAACTATAGTCATTAAAAATCCACAAGGTAAACACAGTTTAGGAGTTGGAATATTAAATAAATTAAATTTAATTTTTGAAGGAAGTTTAGGATACTTTGGAATTGGTTCAATTGATGGACCAACAGTAAGAGTTAATGGACGAGTTGGATGGTCGTGTGCTGAAAATATGATGGCTGGTAAAGTTGTAATTGAAAAAAATGCAGGATCGTGCTTTGGAGCAGCTCTAAGAGGTGGAGATTTAATTTGTAAAGGGAGTGTTGGTGCAAGAACAGGAATTGACCAAAAAGGTGGAACAATAGTTGTTGGTGGAGATGCAGGTGCTTTCACAGGATTTATGATGCAGAGAGGTAGAATAATTATTTTAGGAGATGTGGGAATTAATCTAGGAGACTCTATGTATGATGGAACTATATACGTTGGTGGAAAGATTGGTTCTTTTGGAAGTGATGCAGTGGAGTCGCATATGACAAAAAGTGATATAGATTGGCTTAATAGAAAACTTAATGTAGCAGAGATCGGAGACAATTTTGATGTTTCTAAAATGACTAAAGTTGTTGCTGGTAAAAAACTTTGGAATTATGACGCATTAGAACCAACAGAAAAAAAAGGAGCTATATAATGGCAAAAAAGAAAAATGGAAAATTGAACGGACACTCTAATGGAAATGGAAAAACCGAATTTTCAAAAAGAAATAAAAGTTTATTAGGTTACAATGCAATTTTTACACCTGAAGTTATAGACGATATTCATATCAAAGCCCAACTTGGTAGATATAGAATGCGTGGCATGGCATTAATGAAAAAAATTCCAACATTCGATGATTTAGTTTTTTTGCCAGGAACTCTTACAAGATTTGTAATTGAAGGATACAGAGAGAAATGTGAGACTAAAACTATAATAGGACCAAGATGTGAAAATCCTGTAGAATTAGACATACCAGTTTACATTACTGGAATGAGTTTTGGAGCTCTATCTTATGAAGCTAAAACAGCTTTAGCTAGAGGTGCTACTATGGCTGGAAGCGCAACATGCTCGGGTGAAGGTGGAATGATACCTGACGAAAGAAGATATTCTGAAAAATGGTACTATCAATGTATTCAATCTAGATATGGTTTTAATCCTCATCATGCTCAACTTGCTGATGGTATAGAAGTATTTATTGGACAAGGTCAAAAAGTAGGAATGGGTGGTCATTTAATGGGCCAAAAAGTAACAGATCAAGTTGCTGAAATGAGATCGTTGCCCGCAGGTATTGATCAAAGATCTCCAGCAAGACATCCTGACTGGTTGGGTCCAGACGACTTAGCATTAAAAGTTCAGGAGTTAAGAGAATTAACAAAAAATAAAGTGCCTATACAATTAAAACTTGGAGCCGCAAAGGTTTATGACGATGTTAGAATGGCTGCAAAATGTGATCCAGATTCCATATATTTAGATGGGATGGAAGGATCTACTGGTGCAGGTCCCCATATTGCTGCTGCTAATACTGGTATTCCTGGTATTGCTGCAATAAGAGAGGCGAGAAGAGCATTAGATGATGTTGGTCAAACTGGAAAAGTAACACTTATTTATGCTGGTGGAGTCAGAGACGGTGCTGATATGGCAAAAGCTCTTGCACTAGGGGCAGACGCAATTGCAATTGGAACAGGAGCTATGATTGCTCTAAATTGTAATAAAGAAATTCCAGAGTCAAATTTTGAAAAGGAAATGGGTGTACCAGCAGGTCACTGTTACCACTGTCATACAGGTCGTTGTCCAGTTGGTGTTGCAACACAAGATCCAAAACTAAGAAAAAGACTAAATCCTGATGAAGCGGCTTTAAGAGTTTATAATTATTTACATACAATGACTCTTGAGGCTCAGCTACTAGCTAGAGCATGTGGAAAAACTAATATTCATTCGTTAGAACCAGAGGATATGGCTGCATTAACAATGGAAGCATCTGCGCTAGCAAAAGTTCCTTTATCTGGAACAAATCACACTGTTGGTGTTGATGACTATCATAAGATTTAATCTATGAGTAAGAAAAAAAATAAAAAGAAAAAAAATAAAGAAACAAAAGGTCAGTTAGGAAAGAAAAAAGAGTCTGCTAGAGAAAAAATGATAGGGCAGACAATTGGTTATAGATACGATGTTAACTTACTTCCAGATTATTCAAGAATAACACCGTTTTTAAAAAAATATATTGAAGCAATGGGATGGGATGATTTAAATTGGTTAGAAGATGTACATATGGGTTATGAAGAAGATAGACCTGCTGTGTTTGATAGAAATGCCAATGGTTGGGTTACAATACCAAAGAAAATAAAACTACCAAATAATCAACAAGATAGAGATATGATAGCTAGAGAACTTTTAGTAAAATTTCAAATGTCTCCAAACCATCCTTTAGTTGATTTAAAAAAAGCTTACAGAAAATTTTAAGAATCAAAAAAAAATATCTACCCTAGGTTGATTTTTATTTATAAATTTGCCTATCAAAGCAGGTTTTTTATCATTGTACTAAGATACCGATTTATTAATATAATTTAATTGTTAAATCAAAAGGAGGTTTGAAATGACTGACGAACTAGGTGCATTGACGACCATATTCACAGAATTTTATTATTGGATCACTGTAGTACTGATGTTTTTGATCCATGTTGGATTCTGTATGTATGAAGTTGGAGCTTCCCGATACAAACACCATCAGCATACTTTAATGAAAAATACTATGCTGATACCCCTAGTAACAGTAACATGGTTTCTGTTTGGTTGGTGGATTTATTGGGCTTTTCCAACAGGACCAGGACTTGCACCATCAATAATGAATGAAAGTGCAGCATTAATTACAGATGAGTCTACTTTTAGTGCTAAGTGGTATGTTCCTACCAGCGATCTTATGGCTGTTAACTTAGGTGACCATATAAGTGGAGTATTTTGGGCAGCATTTTTATTATTTTCATGGACAGCAGCTTCAATTGTATCAGGTGCTATAATAGAAAGAATCACAACATTTGCTTTTGGAATTCTTGCAATTGCTATTGGATCAGTTTTCTGGACAATAGACGCTGCATGGGGATGGCACTTTGATGGTTGGATGCTGAAAATACTTGGATATCATGATGCATATGCATCTGGTGTAATTCATGCAGTAGCTGGTGGATTTGCATTAGGTGTTTTAGCTGTTTTAGGACCAAGAATTGGAAAGTTTTCCTCATCTGGTGAACCTAGAAATATTGGACCAAGAAACCCATGGTTAGTAACAATTGGACTGTTTCTAATTTATACAGGTTTCTGGGGATTTTATGCTGCTTGTAATATACCAATATTTAATCTTGGACCAGAGTATGGAATGGAAGGTGTAACTTACTTTACTGCAACAAATATATATGTAACTCCTACTACATTAAGTGGTATTACAATGAACTTCTTGATGTCTTTATCTGGAGGATTGTTAGCTGGTTATGTTATATCTAGAGGTGATCCTTTCTGGACTTATTCATCAGGACTAGCAGGCATTATATGTGCTTCTGCAGGTAATGATTTATATCATCCAATTCAATCAATGATCATTGGTATGATTGGTGTGGTTATTGCATATAAATTACATTATTGGGTTGAACGTAAGTTCAAAATTGATGATGCTGTTGGTGCGGTAGCTGTGCACGGTTATGCTGGATTTGCAGGTTTAGTAATCTGTGGATTTGTTCTTAATGGATATCCTTCATCTGGTTATAGTGTTGGAGCTATGTGGGATGGTTCAAATTATGCGGCTATCAATCCTTTAGGAATGTTTATAGGTGCATTAATAATGTTTGTAGTTCTTGGTTTTATCCCTGGTTGGATATTAGCTAAAGTTCTTCACGGAATGGGTAAGCTAAGAATACCTCGTGAAGTAGAATTAGCTGGACTTGACTATGAAATAATGGAGGCTGCTAAAGAAGATGAAAAATCAGTTGCCTCGGCCAGTAGGTAAAGGAGGATAATATGGCGACAGTAACAAATTGGATAGAGCACTTAAGTGCTGAAAAAGTACAGGGCGCTGTTTATCCAGGAGTTGGAACAGAAGGTATTCTAGTTCTAATAGCCTTTGTCATTTGGATAGGATGGACTGTGATATCTGCAAGACAAGAAACTGAAAAACTTGAAAAACTTGCTAGAAAAAGACACGGATCTAATGACTGGAAAAATAATGTTACCGATGGGTAATAATTGAAATTAAGGGCGTATAAATTTTATGCGCCCTTTTTAAAATGCAAGAGGAAAAATTAAAATCTAATCAAAATAAAACTCCAGAAAAAATGGCTAGACTTGCATGGCCAAAAGCAAAGTATGGAGTTTTGGTAGCAATAATTATTATAATATCAGTAAATTTAATTTATTATAAAGACTTCTTTTTATCTTTTTTTAAATAAAAACATGCTAAGATAAAATATGTCAAAAAATCTTTCATCGATTGCTAAAACAAAAAAAATTAAATATTTTTTAATAAGCTTTGTTGATCTTTTTGGAGTTTTAAGATCAAAATTAGTTCCTACTAGGGCAATTAACGATATGCAAAAAAATGGAGCAGGTTTCGCAGGTTTTGCAACATGGTTGGACATGACCCCTGCTGATACAGATATGTTTGCAATTCCAGATGCTGATAGTTTAATTCAGTTACCGTGGAATAAAGAAGTTGGTTGGCTATCATCAGATCTATGGATGAATGGCAAACCAGTTAAAGCTTCCCCAAGAGTTATTTTAAAAAATCAAATTGATATGTTATCTAAAAAAAACCTTTATATGAAATCTGGTGTAGAATGTGAATACTTCTTGATTACTCAAGATGGAACGCAAATTGCTGATGATAGAGATACTCAGTCAAAGCCATGTTACGATCAGTCTGCTCTAATGAGAAGATATGATTTAATAAAAGAAATATGTGATTGTATGATTGAATTAGGTTGGGGTCCGTATCAAAATGACCACGAAGATGCTAATGGCCAATTTGAAATGAATTGGGATTACTCAGACTGCTTGATAACAGCTGATAGACATGTTTTTTTTAAATTTATGGTTAAATCACTTGCTGAGAAGCATGGTTTAAGAGCAACATTTATGCCAAAACCATTTTCAAACCTTACAGGCAATGGATGTCATGCACATATATCTTTATGGAATGGAAAGATAAATAAGTTCTTAGATAATGGAGATAGATATGGTTTAAGCAAAATGGCATATAATTTTTTAGGTGGGATTATGAAACATGCGGAGTCGCTATCTGCTTTTTTCAATCCTACAATAAATAGTTATAGAAGAATAAATGCTCCTCCTACGAAATCTGGATCATCATGGTCACCTTCAAGTATTTCATACTCAGGAAATAATAGAACACATATGATTAGGATACCTGACCCTGGTAGATTTGAACTAAGACTAATGGATGGGTCTGCTAATCCTTATTTATTACAAGCAGGAGTAATTGCATCTGGATTGTATGGACTTAATAATAGGTCAGATCCAGGAAAACTTCTAAACTGCAACATGTACACTGACTATGAAAATTACCCAGAGCTTTCAAAACTTCCAGATCAACTTGAAGATTCTTTACAGAAACTTGAAGACAACAAAGATATAAATGAAATTTTTGGCGAGGATGTTATCAAGAGTTATATTAAGTTAAGAAATCAAGAAATTGATAATTTTAATCTAGATGAAACTTTTGATAAAAATAAACCAGTCACAGATTGGGAAAAGAAAAATACCCTAGATTGCTAATTTATGTCCATTGAGATATCTGACTGGAAGATTTCCAATTGTTTGAAAAATAATAAAAGCAACTTTAACAAAAAAAAAATTTTAAATATACTTGCAGATAAAGAAATTGATGAAGCCTATAAAACAATATCTAAATGGAAAAATTACTCGCCAACTCCTTTGTTGCAACTTAATAAGCTTTCAAAAAAATTAAATGTTAATAGAATTTTTTATAAAGACGAATCTAAAAGATTTCATTTAAAATCATTTAAAGCTCTTGGTGGTGCCTATGCTGTGGAAAAGGTTACAAAAGGAAATAAAGAAATAATTGTTTCTACGGCCACTGCTGGAAATCATGGAAGATCAGTAGCCTGGGGAACACAAAAATTAGGACTAGACTGTAAAATATTTGTAAGTGAGCATGTAAGTGAAAATAGAGTGCAAGTTATGAAAAATTTTGGAGCAGACGTAATAAGAGTAAAAGGAAATTATGAAAACTCTTTAAATGAATGTATTAAACAGTCAAAAAAAAATAATTGGCAAATTGTGCAAGATGTTGCTTGGGAAAATTATGTAGATGTTCCAAAATTAACAATGGCTGGATATTCTGTAATGATGAAAGAAATTGCAGAACAAATGGATAATCAAAAAATTTCTCATATTTTTCTTCAAGCTGGAGTTGGGGGTATGGCTGCAGGAATGATTGCTGGAATAGCAAGATATTTAGATTATAACCCTATTATAATAGTCGTTGAACCTGAGAGCGCAGCTTGCGTTTTGGAAAGCATCAAGGTAGGCGAAATTAAAAAAATTCAAATAGAAAAGGAAAGTATCCTAGGTGGTATGTCATGTGGTGAAGTATCATTAATACCATGGCAAATACTTAAAAATTCTCTCAATTATTGTGTAACAGTTAAAGATGATAAAATCTCAAAAACAGTAAAATACTTAGCTAATTCTGAGTTTTGTGATGAGAAAATTATTGGCGGTGAGTGCTCCACACCCGGAATAATTTCTATAATAGGATTATGCAATAACGAACATGATAAAAAAGAAATCAAATTAAACAAAAATTCTAATGTATTAATAATTGGGTGTGAAGGTGACGCAGATGAAAATTTGTATCATGAATTATTAAATAAAAAAGATTAGAATAAATGAACATGACAAAAAAAGCTTTAGTATGGTTAAGGGAAGATCTAAGAATTAAAGATAATGCAGCACTTTCATATGCAACTCAAAATCATGAAATTGTAACAACTTTATACGTTTATAATAAAAATGAATTTGATGGTAAAAGAGAGGCACAAAAATGGTGGTTATTCAAATCTTTAAAAAATCTACAAAAAGATTTGAAGGTATATAATATTAATTTAGAAGTTTTATTAGGCGATGATGTAGAAGTCTTAGCAAATATTAAAAATAATCAAGATATTTCTATATATGCAAATAAAGTTTATGAACCTTCTCAAAAATATAAAGAAACAAAAATATCAAGTCATTTTAATATAAATGAAATAAATTTTAAATTATTTAAAGGAAATATTTTAATTGAATATCAAGAAGTAGTAAAAGATGATGGCACTCCTTTCAAAGTATTTACTCCATTTTGGAAAAATGCTGAACAAAGATATCTAAACAAAATTCCATCGAAACCAACAAATATTAAAAAATTAAAAAATTCTAAATCTTTTTTTAAAAATACAATCCAAATTGAAAAAATTTTACCGAATAATAATTGGTACAAAAAATTTGAAAAATATTGGATGCCCTCCGAAACTGAAGCTTTAAAAATATCAAAAGAATTTATAAAAAATAAAATTTCACAATATGGTGACACAAGAGATTATCCTAATATAGAAGGAACCTCTAAAGTTTCTCCATATTTAAAACACGGGCAAATTTCTGTTGAAACAATCTGGAGGGAATGTAGCGAAATTAAGAATAAAGGAAAAGGTTATAGAAAATATATTAATGAACTAGGATGGAGAGAATTTTCTCATAGTTTAATAAATAATTTTCCTGAAATGCTTAAAGGAAATTTACGTAAAGAGTTTGACAGATTTCCCTGGGTTAAAAATAATAAACATCTAGACGCATGGAAAAAGGGAATAACCGGTTACCCTATTGTTGATGCTGGAATGAGAGAATTATATGAAACAGGTTGGATGCATAATAGGCTAAGAATGGTAGTAGCATCCTTTTTAATAAAACATTTAAGAATTCATTGGAGAGAAGGTGAAAAACATTTTAGAAATTGCTTGGTGGATTTTAATGAGGCAAATAATGTTGCACAATGGCAATGGGTTGCAGGTAGTGGTGCTGACGCAGCTCCATATTTTAGAATATTTAATCCATTCTTGCAGGGTGAAAAATTTGATAAAAACGGCGAATATACTTTAAAATGGGTTCCTGAATTAAAAAATTTTCCAAAAGAATATCTACAAAAACCTTGGGAGTTAGAAAAAAAATATCAAGAACAAATAAATGTTGTGATAGGAAGAGATTACCCTTCACCAATTGTTAATCATGAGAGTGCTAGAAATGCTGCATTACAAGCATTTCAATCCTTAAAAAAATAAGTACTCTTATTTAATTTTTGTTTTAAAATCTATACCATATTCTGATCTCGGCCCTTTTCTTAAACCATATGGACCAGAAAAAAAAAGTGTCATAGGTTTAGTGCCGGGTTTTAAATCAACCCTGTGAAATGTGTTGGCAGATCTAAATCCAATATAACCCGGAGGTCGCCAATGTTTTCCATCTTTTAATGTCTCAAAATAACCGCCTCTCAAAATAATAGTCATGAAAGGAAATAAATGGTTATGTACTCCTTCGCCATGATCATCATCTAACATTTCGTGTATCAATATATTAAATGGAAACCATTTTGGTCTGTGTCTAAATAAAAGATAATACCTGTTCATCCATGGTTTTGCTTTACTATATTTTGGATGTGAGGGTCCTCTGTCTAAAACTATTTTTTTTCTTCCAACTTTTTCTAATAATTTAAGAAACATCTTAGTTTAATTTAATTATAGATTTACTTTTGACCAAATATAAAAAATTGTTAATAATAAATGGTCCTGAAATACTCTGATTGTCAATTTTAATTATTTTTAAAGTTTTGCCTGTTAATATATCAATTAAAAATAATTTACCATTATTTGTAGACATATAAACGTATTTTTTTCCAACGATAAATCCATTGGCCAAGATTCTCTCTCTTTCTTTTTTTTTAAGTCCTTCGAATAGGTTGGTTATTCTAATTATATTGCCTGTTGTTTTTTCTATAACAACAAAGTTTCCATCTAAAGAAATAGTAAAAATTAAATTTTGTATAATAGTTGGTCTTGTAACAGAGAGTAAATTTTGTCTCCAATTTATAATTCCTCCAGATACGTCAATTGAATAAAATCCATTTTCATTATTTGAAATAAATAAAGTTTTTTCATCTAAAACTAAATCTGAATTAGATACTGAAAAAGATCCAGCATGAACTTCTGTATTTTGTGTAGGAGTTTGCCATTTTAATTGTCCTGACGAAATATCAACAGCAGTAATATCACCAATTTTGTTAATAAAAATAACTTTATCTTGAGTTACAATTAGAGATAACCTTTTTTTTGATTGAATTAAAAAATTATCTGTTTTAACTTTCCAGTTCTCTTTACCATCAACTATTGAGATCGATCTTAGAACATTATCAGAGTCAATTAAATAAAAATTGTTCTTATATGATTTTATTTGTGAATTAAATGGTGAAGTTTTTTCTTTTATCCATAGAACACCTCCAGAATTAAGGTCTATTTTGTAATACTTAGCTAAGTTGTCAGCAACAATTAGGAAGTTTTTATAAATGGAAAAATATAAGATTGGTCCAGTTTTTTTTTCTTTCTTGTTATATATATTTTGTTGCCATAACAATTTAGAATTAAAATCAAAATTTATTATTGTTCCATCAGCCTCAAAAAAAATAATTCCATTACTATGAAATATTGGATCAGGTTTGTAAATATTAAAATCTTTGATTTTTGAAAAATTGTAATTTGAAATTTTATCGAGTTCACTTGCAAAATTTATATATCCAAAATTATTATCTAAATTTTCAGAAAATTTTTTATTTTTAAATTTTGATATAAGTTTAATTTCAACATTTTTGTTAAATTCTTCCTTTTTATTTTCTTTTTTTTTAAATACTTTAACTATTTTATAATTTTTTAGATTATTGGATAAATCTTTTTCTTCAGTCCAGAATTTTGAATTTGGATTTAATGAACACCCGAATAAAAATAAAATAATTACAAATATTACTTTGATTTTATTCACCTAAGTCTCTTTTTAATCTTTTTTGAGCTTCTATTATTATTTGTTGATTAGCATTTTCAGTAACTAATATCTTTTGAAAAAATTGCTTAGCTTTTTGATTTTCCCCTTTAGAAAAAAAATATTCTGCTAAAAGGTATAATGAATGAGATTTCCATATACTATTGCTGCTAATTATTGGATTCAAGATTGAAATTAATTGATCCTCGGATATATCATTGGCATTATAAAGAGCCTTTTTATAAATAATTAATCTTTTTATTTCTTTATCTAGCTTGAGATCATTTATAATTAAATCAAAATATTTATTAATTTCATTTTTTGAAGTAATTAGATCATTATCAATAATGAAAAATAGAGAAAGTGGTGAATATGTTTTATTTTTTTCTTCAATAATACTTCTAAGTTCATTAACAACAAAATTTTTATCTACAGTTTCATAATCTGTTATAATATTGTTATATTTATTTGATAATTTTAAATTTTTTTTATTTTCTAAATACTTAAATCCAAAAAATATAAAAATCGCTATTATTATTAAAGATAAAAATAAAATAAGAGTTTTGAAATTTTTTTTAAAAAAATTTGCAATTCTCTCATTTCTTGTATTTTTTGTAATTAAATCTACTTCTTGGTCCATACTAAAACATATTTCTTAATACATACTTTAAAATTCCACCATTTTTATAATATTCTAATTCATTTTTTGTATCTATCCTACAGAGTAATTTAATTTTTTTAATTTCACCTGAAGCATATTTTATATCTATCGTTAAATTGTCTCCTGGGATAATACCTTTTTCTAAATCTAAAATACTAATTAATTCAGATCCTACTAAATTAAGCTTTTTTCTATCAGCCCCATTTATGAATTGTAATGGAAGAATACCCATACCAACTAAATTTGATCTATGTATTCTTTCAAAACTTTCAGCTATTACAGCTTTGACGCCTAATAATTTTGTCCCTTTTGCAGCCCAATCTCTTGATGAACCTGTGCCATATTCTTTTCCACCTATAACAACTAAATCTGTTCCTCTTTTTTTATATTCTGTAACTGCTTCATATACTGACATAATTTTATTTTCTGGGTATAATTTTGTGAAACCTCCCTCAGTGCCTGGTGCCATCTCATTTTTAATTCTGATATTTGCAAAAGTTCCTCTCATCATCACTTCATGGTTTCCTCTTCTTGATCCATATGAATTATAATCTTGTGGTAAAATTTGGTGCTTCATAAAATATTCACCTGTTGGGCTGTCTTTTTGAATAGAACCAGCTGGGGATATATGATCTGTTGTAATCATGTCTCCTAAGATTAATAGTGGTCGGGCATCTTTTATTGATTGAAATCCCTCAGGCTCATCTGTCATATTTTCGAAAAATGGTGGTTTTTTTACATAAGTAGAGCCTTCATTCCAATTGTATATACTGCTTTCTTCAGTTTTAATATTTCTCCATTGGTCAGGTCCAGCAGAAACATTTGAATATCTTTTTATGAACATCTCGGGGTTTAAAGACTTTTTTAATGTCTCTTCTATTTCTTTATTAGATGGCCAAATATCTTTTAAATATATTTCTTTGCCTGCTGAATTTTTACCTAAAGGATCCTTATATAAATTTGTAAACATTGAACCAACAAGTGCATAAGCAACAACAAGTGGTGGTGATGCTAAATAATTTGCTTTAACTAATGGTGATATCCGCCCCTCAAAATTTCTATTACCAGATAAAACAGAAACTGCATATATATTATCTTTTTTTACAGATTTTGTTATATTTTCTGGTAATGGTCCAGAGTTACCAATACAAGTTGTACATCCGTATCCAACTAAATTAAAGCCAAGTTCATCCAGGTATGAGTTTAGTCCCGCTTTTAACAAATAATCTGTAACAACTTGCGATCCTGGAGCTAACGAAGTTTTAACCCAAGGTTTGGTTTTTAATCCAAACTCTACAGCTTTTTTTGCGAGAAGACCGGCAGCAATCAAAACATTTGGATTAGATGTATTTGTACATGATGTAATTGCAGCAATTAATATTGAACCATCACTTATTTTATAGTCAGTACCCTCTACAATTGAACTATTTAAATTTTTTCTATTATTAACATTTTCAAAAACTTCTTTAAAATTGTCTGCTGCATTTGTTAATAAAACTTTATCCTGAGGTCTTTTTGGTCCTGATATTGTTGGAACTACAGTTGACATATCGAGTGTAATAGTATCGCTAAATTCTATTTCATTACTTTTCCAAAGACCTTGTGCTTTTGAATATTCTTCAACGATTCTAATTATCTTCTTATCTCTACCTGAAAACTCTAAGTACTTTAAAGTTTCTTCATCTATTGGGAAATAACCGCACGTAGCGCCATACTCTGGAGCCATGTTAGCGATTGTTGCTCTATCAGCTAATGTTAAATTTTTTAGTCCTTCGCCATAAAACTCAACAAATTTTCCAACTACCCCTTTGTCTCTCAACATTTTTACTACTGTTAAAACTAGATCTGTTGCTGTTGTGCCCTCAGGTAATTTATTTAACATTTCAAATCCTACTACCTCAGGTATTAACATTGAAATTGGCTGGCCTAACATTCCAGCTTCAGCTTCAATTCCACCAACACCCCAACCAAGAACTGATAGACCATTCACCATTGTTGTATGACTGTCTGTTCCAACCAGAGTATCTGGAAATAAATATTCTATTCCATCATGATTTTCTGACCAAATAACTTTTGATAGATACTCTAAATTAACCTGGTGACAGATTCCAGTTCCAGGTGGCACAATTCTAAAATTATCAAATGCTTGTTGTCCCCATTTTAAAAATGAATATCTTTCTCCATTTCTTTTAAATTCAATTTCAACATTCTTTTCTAATGAATTTTTTTTTGCAAATTGATCAACTTGAACAGAATGGTCAATTACCAAATCAACTTGTGAAAGGGGATTGATTGATTTTGGATCTTTATTTTTTTCTTTTATTGCCTCTCTCATTGCTGCTAAATCAGCAACAGCTGGTATGCCAGTATAGTCTTGTAGTAGTACTCTTGTTGGCCTATAGGCTATCTCAGTACTAGATTTTTTATTTTTTAACCAATCACTAATTGCATCAATTTGGTTTTTAGTTACTGTTTTATCATCTTCATATCTTAATAAATTTTCTAATAAAACTTTAATTGATTTTGGCAACTTAGATATATTAGTAAGACCGTTTTTTTCTGCCTCTATTAAGGAAAAATATTTATAAGTTTTACCATCAATATTTATTGATTTTAATGATCTGTATGAATTTTTATTACCTGGTTTCATAAATGTTTATTTTATAAATTATTTAGTCGAAATTATGTATCAAATTTACAAGTAAAAAGTAGCTATACATGTTAATAAAAGAAGCGACATAACATAGTTAAAAAGCTTAATAAATTTATTATTTGTCGCGAATCTTCTTAAAAATTTACCTACTAAGGTCCAAAATGTAATACTTATCAGAGCTGAAAAAAAACAAACAGCAATTACCCAAAATGAATGATTTAAAAATTTTTCCCCGCTCTCAACATAGGTTGAAATAATTATTATTCCTACAATTACCCCTTTGGGGTTTAAAAACTGAAAAAAAAATGTTTCGATAAATTTTAATGGACTTTCTTTCTGTTTTTGTTTTGTACTTGTTGAGAAGGAGATTTTATAAGCCAAATAAATTAAAAATATTGATCCAGAAACTTTGAGTATTTCTTGTAAAAGTGGATAAACTTTAAATATATTTACAAGACCGAAATTTAAAACACACACCATAATAGTAAAACCAGATACAACGCCAAGCATATGAGGAAATGTTTTAACTATACCGAAGTTAAAACCAGAATAAGAAGCAACTATGTTATTTGGACCTGGTGAGCAACTTGTTGCTAGCATAAATAATGATAATGACAATAATTCTGGATGCATAAAGTTATGCTATCGGTAAACCATTTTCAGCTTTTTGTGATGGATGAACCAATGTAACTCTACCTTCTTTGTCAATTGAACCAAGTATTAAAACTTGCGACTTTATTCCTGCTATATTTTTTTCAGGAAAATTACAAACTCCAATGACTTGTTTACCTAATAAATTTTCTTTATTGTAGTAATGTGTTATTTGAGCTGAAGACTGTTTTATTCCGATTTCTTCTCCAAAATCAACCTCGACTACTAAAGAGGGTTTTCTTGCTTTTTCATTTTTTTTTACAGAAACTACAGTTCCTAATCTAATATCAACTTTGTCAAATATATCGTAGGTTATTTGTTCTTTCATGAAATTAATATATAATTAAATTAATAAATGAATATTAACAATAATCTACAATCTTTATACGAAAACTCAATCAAAATCCTAACAGATTTAATTTCATTTAAAACTATTTCAGGAGAAGATAATTCATCATTAATAGATTACTGTGATGATATATTTAAAAGTTTAGGTGCTAGCTCATTTAGAACTTATGATCAAGACAAAAAAAGAGTTAACTTATTTGCTACCATAAAAGCAAAAAAACAAAACGGAAAAAGTCCTTTAATACTTTCAGGCCACACAGATGTCGTCCCTGTTTCAAAAAGTTGGTCTACCGATCCATTTAAAGCAACAATTAAAGAGGGCAAACTATATGGAAGAGGTTCTTGTGATATGAAAGGATTTATTGCATGTACTTTGGCGTATGCACCTATATATTCAAAAGTGAATTTAGACAGAGATATAAATTTTAGTTTTACTTTTGATGAAGAAACGGCCTGTCAAGGAGCACCTATTTTAATTAAAGAACTTCAAAAAAGAGGAATTAAAAATGGAATATGTATTGTTGGTGAACCTACAAATATGAAAATCATAGATGGACATAAAGGATGTTATGAGTATACAACTCATTTTAAAGGCCTGGCGGGGCATGGCTCTGCTCCTCACAAGGGTGTAAATGCGGTAGAATTTGCCTCAAAATTTATTAGTAAGCTTTTACAGTTAAGAGAAGAACTAAAAAAAAGGACACCTAAAGATTCAATTTTTGATCCTCCATTTACTACACTACAAATTGGTGGAATATCTGGAGGGATTGCTCGAAATGTAATAGCTGATAAATGTAGAGTTGACTGGGAATTAAGACCTGTTGTCAAAGAAGATGGTATTTTTGTTAATAATGAAATGGATAAATACGTTAATGAAATATTACTTCCAGAAATGAAAAAAGTTTTTCCTGGATCATCAATTGAAAAAGAAATAGTAGGAGAGATAATTGGATTTAATCGTGAAAAAAAATCAGATGCTTGCGAATTAGTATCAAGTATTACTGGAGACAACTCCAGAAGCGTAGTATCGTTTGGAACTGAAGCCGGGTTGTTTCAAGAAATTGGAATAAGTACTGTTGTATGTGGACCTGGATCTATAGAACAAGCTCACAAAGTAGATGAATATATTAATCTAGATGAATTAAAAAAGTGTTTAAAATTTCTCGAAGGAATTAAAGATAAATCTATCTTTAATTAGTTCCACCCACCAACTGTTTTTACTTCTAGAAATTCAATCAAACCCTCTACGCCAGCTTCTCTTCCTATACCAGAATGTTTGTAGCCACCGAAAGGTGAAGCGACAGCTATACCAACTCCATTAACATCAACCATTCCTGACCTTAATTTTCTTGCAACTCTTTTGACCTTTTCCTTATCCTGTGTTTGAATATAATTTGTTAAACCATATGGAGTATCGTTTGCAATTGAGATAGCTTCATCTTCGTTTTCAAACGGTATAATAGATAGAACAGGACCAAATATTTCAGTTCTTGCAATTTCCATTTGATTATTTACATCGGCAAATACTGTGGGTTTTACATAATATCCTTTTTCAAAACCTTTTGGTTTTCCTGTGCCACCTGCAATTAATTTAGCTCCTTCATCAATACCTTTTTGGATTAAGCCTTGAATTTTGTTAAATTGTGTTTCTGAAACTACTGGTCCAATATGTTCTCCATCTTTTTCTGGTAAATCAACTTTGGTATTAATTGCTAGCTCTTTTACTTTTTCAACGGTCTCTTTATAAATTGATTTTTCTACTAACATTCTTGTTGGAGCGTTGCATGATTGACCAGAATTTCTAAAGCACCTCTGAACACCTCTAGCTACAGCATCTGAGTCTGCGTCCTTAAATATTATATTTGCTCCTTTTCCACCCAATTCTAAGCTTATCCTTTTAAAATCTTTTGCAGCATTTTGAGAAATTAATGCACCTGCTCTTGTCGACCCTGTAAAAGAAATCATGTCAATATCAGGATGACTTGTCAAAGCATCTCCGGTAACAGCTCCATCTCCATTAACTAAATTAAAAACACCTGGAGGAAATTTTACTTCATCAATCATTTCTGCAAGTAACATTGATGAAAGTGGCGCTATCTCAGAGGGTTTAAGCACAACTGTACAAGCTGATGCCAAGGCTGGGATTACTTTTAGATTTACTTGATTAATTGGCCAGTTCCATGGAGTAATCAAAGCACATACACCTTTTGGTTCATATAATAATTTTTGATTATTTTTTTCCTCACCTAAATCCCTTTCAAATTTAAAATCTTTTAAAATATTTTTGAATGACTTTATATGGCTTGCTCCAGTAGCTGCTTGCAATTCAGTTGAAAATTTCTTAGGCGCACCCATTTCAAGTGTTATAAGTTTTGCCATCTCAGCCCAACGCTTTTTATAAACTACATACAATTTTTCTAATAAATCTAATCTCTCTTCTTTTGAGGAATAAGCCCATGATTTAAATGCTTTTTTTGCAGATTTAACTGCTTTATCAATATCCTCAATGCCTCCAAGAGAAATTTCTGCGCAAACTTCTTCATTGGAGGGATCAATAACTTTAAAATTCCTTGGTTCAATTGGTGAAACCCACTTACCATCAATATAAAAATTTTTTTTATCTAACATTTTTTAAATTTATCCTATACTTTTTTATTTGCAAATAAATTTGTTAACTCATAAATAATTGTTGCTGCTGCTAATGATGTAAGTTCGGCATGGTCGTATGCTGGGGCAACTTCGACGACATCTGCAGATATTAAATTTATTCCGGAAAGACCTCTTAGTACATTAACTATTTCTCTAGTGGTCATTCCAGCAATTTCAGGCGTTCCCGTGCCAGGCGCATGGGCAGGATCTAAAACATCAATATCAATAGACAAATATAAAGGATTTTCTCCTACTCTACTTCTTATTCTCTTCACAATTTTATCTATTCCCTCTGTTTGAAACTCATCACAATGAATAATTTTAAAACCAAAACTCTCATCATTTTTTAAATCATTTCTACTATAAAGTGGACCTCTAATTCCAACGTGCATAGAAGCATCATCCAAAAATAAATTTTCTTCTCGAGCTCTTCTAAACGGAGTTCCATGTGTATATGGTGCGCCGAAATAAGTATCCCAAGTATCTAAATGAGCATCAAAATGCACTAATGCTACTGGACCTTTATTAATTTTATTTACTGATCTTAAAAGTGGGAATGCAATTGTATGATCTCCACCCATACTAATTATTCCTCCAACTTTTTGTAATAACTCTGTTGCTCCATCTTCAATTTGTTTAATGGCTTCATTAATATTAAATGGATTACATGCAATGTCACCTGCGTCTGCAACTTGTTGTACTTTAAATGGTTCAACATCATAATTTGGGTGGTAATTTGTTCTTAAATGTCTTGATGCTTGTCTTATACTTTGAGGTCCAAACCTTGCACCAGGTCTATAACTAGTTCCAGCATCAAATGGTATACCAACTATAGCAACATCACATTTTTCAACATCTCTAAGTTCTGGAAGCCTTGCGAATGTATTTGGTCCCGCATATCTTGGAACTTTTGTTCCCATAACTGGTTGGATGGGATCTTTTTTCTTGCTCATTCTACTTTAAAACAATTATTAATAAAATAATGAAAGCTGCTGCGTAGTAAAAAGGCATAGCTTTTTTCCAAGAAATTAAAATTTTTTCTGCTGATTTGCTACTTTTTTTTTTCATATAAATATAAATGTACCATAATTAATTTATTTGTAATATCACTTTAATAAGCAAAAATGAAAAAAGCTATTATAATTATTCTTTTATTAATGAGTTTTCAATCTATAAATGCTAATGAAATTTTTAATTTAATAAAAATTCCAAATTTAGAAGTTTTTAATTTAGAGAGTAAAAATAAAATCAAATATTTAAGTTCAAAAAGGAATTTTATAATCGGTGTTACTAAAAATATTACTTGCGATAAAGCAAATAAAAATAATCTTAAAAAAAAATATGAAATAATTAAAAAAAATTTAGATATTTACAATTACGAATTTTTGAAAAAAAATAATATTAAATTTGTTGTATTATGTGAAAATTTATCAATATCAGGTATTGGCACAGCGGGTATACCTGATAAACAAAAAAGAACTTTAATATTAGATATAAATTTTAATCCAAAATATTTTGAAAGAGTAATACACCATGAAGTTTTTCACATGATATATGACAGTAACCCAAATTTATTTGACGAAAATGAATGGAGAGATTTCAATGATAAATCGTTTCAGTATGCAGGATGCTCTATATGTTCTGATAGCATTGGTCTAGATGGGTACAAAAAAACTGATGGATTTATTACTGAATATTCAAAAACAGTTCCTTCAGAGGATATGGCTGAAATTTATAGTTTTATTATTAAAAAAGAAAATATTTTAATAAAACTTGCTGAAGAAGATGAAAAATTAAAAAAAAAAATAACTTTTATAAAAAATTCTATAAATAAGATAGACAGTCAAATATTTTAAATGATTAAAAAAATTAAAGCATCGAAATCAGAAAAAATATTACTTTTTTTTTTAATTTTATTAGGTATTTTTTCTTTAGGTTTTTTTTATACTATAAAAAACAAATGCCTATTTGTTGATGATGTAACTTTAGAAGACCAAAATTTTAATAATAAAGAAAATATTATTTTAATGGAAGTAGAATGTGGTTTGGTCGTTATTAGATTAATTCCTGAAACTTCACCAAATTCAGTAAGGAGATTTAAATTTTTAACTGAAAAGGGTTTATATAATAATTCAGCTTTTTATAAAGTTATAGAAAACACGTTAATTCAAGCAGGAGATATTGAGTACGGAAATATTGAAAGTATAAATTATGGAAAGGTTGGTAGTGGAAAATCAGGTTTAGGGAATTTAAAATCTGAAATAAACGAAGATTTTAAATTTACTGAAGGCTCTGTTGCTATGGCTCGAGGTGATGATTTTGATACTGAAGATAGTGAATTTTTTATTATATTAAAAGATATACCAATTTATAACGGCGAATATACTCCAATAGGTAAGGTAATTCTTGGCTTAGATGCTCTTAAAAAAATAAAAAAAGGTAACAAATCAAACTATGTTCTTAGACCTGATTTTATAAAATCATTAAAATTAATTAATTAGATTCTGTGTGAGAGGTTTGCTTTTAATTTTCTGAATTAAGTTTATCTGTTGCTTTTTTAAAGCCGGTTAAATTTGATTGTATTACCAAAGGTTGCTTTGTAGCATAACCTAAAACCCCTATCTCTAAAAGATTTCCAGAAATAAATTTTTTATAAACTTTGTCATAAATGTTATCCATCTCTGAATTACCTGATCCTTTTGATAAAAATACAAGACATCCTATTTGTTCACAGCTAGACCAAGGAAGATTTACTTCCTCTTCATTATCAAAACGAAGTGAAAGTTGTTTACTTAAATCGATCCCTAAAGGTGAAATAATTGTTATTAATTGAATTTTATTTTTTTTATCATCTATGAACTTTGTATATGTTACTGAAAAATTGATATTGGTATTTTGAATTCTAATTGTTTGACTTACCTCACAATTTTTATCTTTACCACTTTCAACGCACTGATAAGTCCAATTATCATATTGTTGAGTTGTTACTTTTGGTGGAGATTTATCATCGGCAATTAATAATTTTGATCCTAAAAGAAGAAATAAAATAACAAAAATAATCTTATTCATTAATACTGTTTACTAAGTGTAATGAATGTTCTACCATCCCAACTTAAACCGTCAACATCTAATCCATCACTGTCCGCTCCAGAATTTCCTTTTATTTTTCTAGAATGTGATAATTGAACTGTAAATAAATTAAATACTGGAACATCCATAGAAAGTCCCCAGCCTTTCAACGCATATTTATTTTTAAGATCTGTATTTGTTGAGTTCCAACCGGTCCATTTATTTTTATGTAAACGAATTTTTCCATAGTCATAAAAAAGTGTTGTTGGAAGATTAAAGAAATTTCTTTTTAATTCTAGACTAGTAGTAAAACCAGCGTCTCCAGCTGCCTCACTAGAAGCATAAGCTCTCACAGCATTTGGTCCGCCTAAAGTAAATTGTTCACCACCATCCAAATTATCAGCTGCTAATTGTCCATTAAATTTAAATAATATATTTGTCTTATCTGTGATTTTTTGTAAACGATTAAAATTAAATGTTGCTTTTAAATTTCTACCATTATTGTCAGCTCCAGCTTGATCAGTAGAATAATTCGATAAATTATCTCTTAAATCTAAATTTCCTAATGTAATCCCAACCAGACCATAATTTACGCCTCCACCTAATTTTGTATCTGTACCATCAAAACCTAGATTTAAAGTAGCTTTGGTCATATCTTTGTTGCTATTATTTCCTGTGCTTAAATCATTTACATAATCATTTCTGGATATTAAAAAAGTTGCATTTAAATTTTTAGTAAGTTTTTCAATTAATGGTCTAGTTAAAGTAAAATTATATTCAGTTGAATATCCAGATGGCAGTGTCGTGTCGAATGGTGCTGAAAGCTTGTATTCCATTTTCGAAAGTCTAAATGTACCTTGCATACCATTATAACCCATTGGGAATGTAGTAGACATTGCATAATAATTGGACTCTTCTTTTTGTTTGTCCTTTTGGAAATTATTTCCGGTTGCAACATTTGTGAAGGTAAACCTATCTCCTATATTAAATAAACCATCAATGTTAAGAGTATTTGTAAGTTTACCAGTTCCTGAAGATCGAGAACCTGTGTTATCGGCCAAGGAAGATCCTGTAATTGTTTTGGTATTACTTGCTGTAACTACAATATCTGTTTCACCAAAATTTTTTCCTTCTTCAAGTTGTGCTATAGCATTAATTCCAGGAGTTTTATTAAAATTTCTAATATTTTTATCTAATTGAGAAATATTTAAACCACCTCCATCTTCAACTTTATAAAGTATTTTCATTCTTATTTTTTCTTTAGATATATTTAATTTTTGTCCTTCATCGACGTTAAAAGTAATTGTACCCAATACCGCTTCTGTAATTTTGATTTCTACTATTCCATTATTAATATCTTGTGGTGGAAGGTAAGCTGTTGCAAGAAACCCTTCAGACCTATAATAATTAGATATTATAGTAGTAACATTAAGAAGAGCATCATAATCTAGTTCCTTATTAATATTTTCTTTAATTAAACCCTTAAGTGTTTCATTATCATACCTCTTATTTCCATCTATTTTAAAATCTTTAACTAAAACTTTTAATATTTTTTCTTTGTCGCTTTCTAAAACATTTTCATTAGTTTTACCTAAATTTTCAGATGCATCAGGTTCTTTTTCATTAGGAAGTTGTGGAACTTGTTTATTTAAATCATCTACAGTAGGTATATCTACTGCATTTGCATAACTTGCAAAACTTAATAGTAATGCTGAAATTAAAACTGTTTTTATATTAATTATTCTCTTCATCTTCTATTATTGCGTCAGGGTTACTATTTGTATTATTTAAACTTTTATTGTTTTGCGCTTGAGGTTTATTTTCTACTCTTTGTTTTGGTTTTGATCCAAGTTTATAAGGGTTAAAAAATTCGCCCTTTTGTGGTTTACCTTCAAATGTTTTAAATAAATCTTTTATATCTTTAAATTGTTTTGGTGGAGCATTAAAATCTTTTGCTGTTTCCATATTAGCTGGTTTAAAGTCTGTTGGATTTCCTTTTGGAGACCCAAATAATCTTCCAAAAAATCCTTGGCCTGATGGGTTGTTGCCTTCAACACTTCCTTTAGCTAAAGGTTTGCCTATATCAAAATTATTACCTGCTGGTCTAGCTTTAATATCTCCAAATTTAGGATTATCTGAGTAAACAATTTCAACGCTTTTTGCTAATCTAAAACTATTTCCACCTCCAAAAGGTCTAAAATTTAAAGGTCCAGGACCAAATTCATTTATTGGTTTAAATTTAGATGCTCTTGCAGCAGTTTTAGCTGCCATTTTTGCTTTCTCTTTCGCTGCAGAATTAACAACACCACCAGTCATTTTTTGACCAACTCCAATTCTAGTTCCGAAAGCTGAACTAGGATTAATCGTCCCCCACCTAGCACCTGATACCTGGAAACCAGTTAAGCCAGTATATGATTTTAATGCTTTAATAGATCCTACTGTAGATTTAAATTGAACTGTAGGAATGGTGTTTATTCCTCTATCAATCTCTACTGCTTTTGCTATTAGTGAATGTTTTCCTTTAACCGTATCATTTACTTTTCCATTAAATATAACCTTGGGATCCATTGATAATACAGTTCTTGTAGTTCCGTTACTTCCGGTACTACCAATTAAAACGTCTCCGTTATAAACTTGTTCTTCATAAGTCATAACATCACCTTTAAGTGTTATAGTATTGGCTGTTGTCGTCATTTTATAAAAACTATCTGCTGTATTTGTTGGATCAACGGTTTCTAGATTAAATGCATAACCAACTCTATCCCCATAGGTTACATTTCCATTTGCTACAGCAGTCATTGATCTGTTTTTAGCATTTCCTTGACCTTTTAAAGTTCCTAAAAATTGTATATCTCCAAGTAATGACGCAAATTCAACAGGTGAAGCTTTTGAACCTGCTCCAACAACTACATCACCTGTATAAGTTTGATTTTCTATAGTGGTTATTCCAGAATTTAATCTTACTGGACCTTGTATTGTTAGACCTGCCAAAGAAATTCCATTAGCTAAACTAAATTGATCTGAAGTTGAATTTGAAATAATCGTTGGACTTAATACTCCTCCAAACGCTGCTATATTGCCACCAACTAAATTTCCTCCACCAGTTATTGTTGTTGTTCCTGTGTAAGTATTTGTGCCTGATAATGTAATGGCACCGCTTCCACTTGATACAACTGCACCCGATCCTGAGATAACTCCTGATAAAGTTTGAGCTGTGCTTGATGCATAAGTAAACGTTCCACTGTTAGAAATATTTCCTGCATAAGTACCACTTCCTAAAGATCCAGAGCCACCAATATTTAATGTTCCAGCACTCACTGTTGTTGTTCCAGAGTAAGTATTGGTTCCTCTTAAAATAACCGTACCATTTCCAGTTTTAATTAAATTCTTGCTACTTCCACTTATTACTCCATCAATATAAAAGTTATTAGCAGCTTTTATAGTTGAGTGTGCTCCTAAGGTAATGTTTCCATCCCAATACTGACCAAAACCATTTGTACCACGAAGTGTTCCACCATTTAAAGTAAGTGCATTAGTTAAAGCGCCATCATCGGTTCGATCAACCCATAGAGTTGCACCGCTTGCAACAGAGATAGATCCTGTTCCAAAAACATCATTAGATCTACTCGCAGCACCACCAAACAATGTACCAGCACTTACAGTTGTGCCTCCTGTATAAGTATTGTTTGCTGATGTAGTTAATTGACCTGATCCAGCTTTTATTAATGCTGTATCACCACTAATCACCCCAGAAATTGTTGAGTTACCAGAGTTTGTTACTGTTAAATCTCCACCAACTTCTATAGCTTGAGCGCTAAATTGGTTTGCAGTTATAGATAAATTATTTAATGCTGCACCAGCATCTACTTCTTCGACAGATATTGCGTTTAAAATTGGGTTAACATCATTACCATGTAATCTTGGTCCACCATTTTCAGAAGATCTACCAGACATTCTGAACATCACATTTGAAGATGAAGCTTCAAATTGATAAGTTAGATATCTTCCCGTGCTTGGGCCTCCAGATAGTGCGGGCTTGAAATCATCTACAATTTTTGTTCCATCTACATAAACATCAAAATATCTGTTGCAGCATCTTTCTTTGAATAATGCTTGGATTTTATATTTTTTTCCTGCTGTAGCATTTGTAAATTGGACATAAGGAGATTGTTGATTTCCCCAAGACCATCTGATGCCTCTCATTAGTTCAGTTAAACCACTGTTACTCCATGCCGTTGCATTCCAACTAGCAATTTGATTTTGAAAACTCTCATTAGAATTTGAAGTATTATAACCCGCATGTCCTCTTTGGAATGCTACATCTCCAACAGTAACTGCATTTCCAGCAATATTTATCGCATTTAGAAAAGTTCCACTAAAGTCTAAATCACTCACATTGGTAAAACTACCTTGGGTAAATCCTGCAGAGTAATCTCCTACTGCTTTAGTAACATTAGATGAAAAAGTAACATTTCCAGATCCTGCATCTATTGTAAAATTATTAGTCTCACCTGTGACGGCTCTGATAACACCGCTGATATCTACATTTCCTCCGTTCGTAGTTATTGAAGTGTTAGATGCTCCAATTTCAAGAATAGTATTTATATCAACTGATAAAGTTCCGTTATTGGATGAAATATTAGCGTTTAATACTGTGGTTGTTGCATCAAAAGTTAAATTTGCATTTCTAGCTCCAGTGTAAGCAATATTATTATTTACCGTAATAGTATTAGTTGCAGTTTGAGTAACGTCGGAAGTTCCTAAGTTTGATACGATGGTAGAAGCTTCAGAAGATCCTATTGTTATATTGGTTGGATCAAGTAACCAATTTCCATAATTTCCAATTAAAGAACTAGTATTAACTTTTATTCCATTATAATTTAAAATAGCTCCTGACGTTTCTATCTGACCTCCGTCGCCATCAATACCTTTTGCGGTTAATGTTCCATATACACTTGTAACAGAGTTAGTGTCTTTAATATTAGACCAAGCAACAATTGTACCACCAGCTCCACTTTCTGTTGCACTAGCTGATAATACTGAGTTTTTATCTATTGAAGTATATGTTGACTGAAGCAAATCCCCCTTACCTTGCCAGTCTCCACCTATTAATATTTTACCACCACCTTCTTTACCATCTGCGCTAAGTTTTGCGGATACTAGGTTTAATTCTTTACCAGTAATCTCAACATCGCCGCCCTTACCTGATAAAGAATTAACATCTAATTTGCCCGATATGTTTGCTTCACCTTTCGATCCTGCATCGATTTTGATTTCACTTGCTTCGATAGATCCTGTATTTGAAACTAATTTGATAACACCATTTTCTGACACCAGCCCCTGTGCTTTTGAATCAGTTATTTTAATTGTTTCATCAACCAAACTTTGTGCAGCGTCAGCTTTTATTGTAACTATTCCATTTTTGGTTTCAATTGTTCCCTCATTTTTTGCAAGTGATTTAAGTTTAGATGGTTTTACTTTAACTGTAAGCTTGTTACTCCCACTTATACTTAACAAAACATCATCTCCTGCCGCAAGAGCGGTTGAAGCTTTTGCAATAATTTGCCCTTTATTATTAATTTCTGGAGAAATTAAAGCTACATACTGAGCATCTATTTTTCCACTTGCAGTTAATTGTGATAATTTATCAGTTGAAAACGATAAATTATTATTTAAAAAATTTTGATTTGTAATATTTAGCGTAGATAGTATAGCACCTTCTGCTCTGACAGCTGAAGTGGGTCCCATCAATATTCCAGTAGGATTTACTAATATAAGTCTTCCATTTGAGAAAATAGATCCATTAATAATTGATTTTCCGGTAACAACATTGTTTAAAATAGTAGATTTAT
The DNA here is from genome assembly GCA_902560625.1 of uncultured Pelagibacteraceae bacterium. Classification (GTDB taxonomy): domain Bacteria; phylum Pseudomonadota; class Alphaproteobacteria; order Pelagibacterales; family Pelagibacteraceae; genus Pelagibacter. The sequence continues at coordinate 50,081 of CACEMD010000001.1, read as the reverse complement.
TTGTTGGTTGATTAAAATATACCGAGGCACTTGATCCAACATTAAATGTATTCCAATTTACAATACCTTGTTGGGTAGTTTGATTTACATCAAGTCTTCCAACACTTGGTTGATTAATATCAATATTACCACTAACTACCTGACCGCCTGTTGGTAAAGCAAATTGATCAATGTTTTGAGCAAAAACGAGAGAGTTTGTTGGCGCAAAAGTTAAAAAAATAATTAAAAACCAATTTATGAAGCTTTTTAATAATATTTTCATTTTGTTGTAATTCTCCCAAATTTTTAAAATTGATGGAATCCTTTAATTTACTTAGCATTTTAGCGTACAAGGTTTAAACTAATATAGTTTTAAAATGATAATGTATTTTAATACCAGATTTTGGTAGTAAAAATGCCCTAAATATAGATTAATCGTGAATATTGAATCGCTTTTTTTGGAAATTACCAACAATTTTGGTGCACTCTACTTTGATTAAATTGCATAGCTATAAATCATTATAGGCATTAGATTTTTAATATATTAAAAAATACTATCAAAATTTAGTAGTAAAAAATTATATAATGAAAAATAAATTTGTAAAAATAGCTAATGATTTAGTAGATCATGTTAATGATGCAGGAGAATTATCATTTATTTTCAAAACAAAAGTGCACGTAATAATAATATTTTTTATTTACGGTCGCGAAAAAATTACTTTTGAAAATTTATGTAAAATAACTAAATCAACGGTAAGCAGAACAACAATACAGTCAATATTATTTGAAGGAGTAAAGTTAGGTTATTTAAAAAAAACTATTGACAAAGACGATAGAAGAAAAAAATATTATAGTTGCGAATTCCTTAAGCCAATCCTTGAAAAATGGCACAATCAACAACAAAAAATATTTAATTAATTTACTAAAGGTTTACCAGTAGATAAGGTATGTTTAATACGAGCTTGAGTTTCTTTGGTTTCTATTAATCTCATGAAAGACTCTAATTCCAAATTATATAGATTGTCTTCACTTAGATCCTTATCTAAACTTGTATCCCCACCACTTAAAACTGTTGCTAATTCCTCACCAACTTTAAAGCCATGATCTAAAATAACTTTATCGTTATAAAGTTTTTCCAATAATTTTACCATTTTATCTTTTAGAGGTTTACCTGACAATTTAAATTTACATTCTTCTGGTGGTTTAAAATCTTTATTTTCTAATAATAATTTTTTCGCTTCCTCGAATAAACTGTTTCTATTCATCACTTTTTTGTCTTCAGGTTTTAAAAATTTTAGAGGCTCAGCTTCAACTGTAGATGTCGCGGTTGTGGCATATCCTATAATATTAAATACTTTAAGAGGTGCAAAGTTAGGATCTTTTTTTGCCTCCTCAGTTTGAGACCATCTCCATAAAACTTCTTTACACCCTCCTCCTGCTGGAACAAGTCCAACTCCAGTTTCAACAAGTCCCATCACAATATTAGTATGAGCTACAACAAAATTAGATTGGATTGCAACTTCTTCTCCTCCACCTAAAACTAAACCTGATGGAGCTGAGATTACTGGATGGTTAGAATATTTTAAATGTTTGCAAGTATCTTGAAAATACTTAATAAATTTTTCAATTGATTTAAAATCTCCTTTATCTGCAAAATTCATTGTATAAGTTAAGTTTACACCGGCTGAAAATTGCATACTTTCATTTATAATAATTAAAGGTTTGTCTGTTGCATTTTTTAGTGCATCCATAGAATCGTAATCCAAGGCACAGGCTTTGGTGGTAAATTCAACAATGTTAAAATCTTTAAATCTATAAATATCTGCTGATTTATTTTTGTCTATTTTGAGTGCTTTTGGTTTAATTTTCCCTAAAGTTTCAATATCTGTATATTTTTGTCTCTCCCCATAAAAATTTTCATCTTTTGTTTTTGACAAACCTTCTAAAAATTCATTATTTTCAAAACCATCAATTCTATCGAAGAATTTTTTTACACCTATAGACTTTAACATTTCAAATGGACCCATTGCCCAGTTGAAGCCAAGTCTCATGGCTTCATCGATATCGTTAAATTTATCTGTTATACCAGGTACTAAAGAAGATGCGTATTTAATTATTTTAGAAATTACAGACCATGCATACTCACCATATTTATCTTTTCTATCTATTAGTAAATTTAAATTAACAGTCTCTATGCCAAGATCTATTTTTTTTGTAGGAAAATATTCACCAGTATCAAGATTAATCGCCTCTAATATCTTTTGGTTTTGCTGCTTATTCATTCTATAGAATCCGCCCTTACCTTTTCTTCCTGTGTATCCAGTCTTAATTAAATTGGTTATCAGTGGAATTTCTTTTGCCACTTCTTGAAATGGATCATTTTTTGAAAGTTCCTTTATAAAACTTTTTAAAACATCTGACATTAAATCAATTCCAATTAAGTCATATAAGCCAAATACTCCTGTTTTAGGGATACCCATTGGTCGACCAAAAATTGCATCTGCCTCTTCTATAGTAAGTTTAAGCTTTATAGCCTCAGTCATAGCAACTTGCATTGCAAATACACCAATACGGTTTCCTAAAAAACCTGGAGTATCATTACAAACAATTGCTCCTTTACCTAATTCTTTTTCACAAAATTTTTTTAATGCATTAATTTGGTCTAAATCATTATTCTCATTAATAACAATTTCTAGTAAACCCATATAACGCACTGGATTAAAAAAGTGGGTAATACAAAAATCTTTTTTGTCATTGTCGTTTAATTTTTCTGATAAAACTTTGATGGGTATAGATGAGGTGTTTGATGAAACTATTGCACCAGGTTTTCTTGATTTAAAAATTTTTTCATAAATATTATGTTTAATATCAATTCTCTCAACTACAGCTTCTACAATCCAGTCTGCGTGTTTAACTGAGTCAAAATCATCATTAATATTGCCAACCTTGATGTTATCAATTTTTGATTTATCAATTAGTAAGGGAGGTCTAGATTTATGAATTCTTTCTCTAGCTTTTTGACTAATTTCCGTCGTTAAATCAAGCAATGTAACAGGTACATTTGCGTTGCACAAATGGGCTGCAATTCCACTGCCCATTGTACCAGAACCAATAACTACTACCTTTTTAATTTCCATATGTTTTATTTGATATCAATTTACCTATTTATACCTCTGATTCTTTCAGACCTTCTTCTAAGAAGTTCTGCGGTAACAAGTATTAGCGTTGAAAGAACAATTAAGCAAGTAGCAACAGCAAGAATTGTGGGACTCAATTGCTCTCTTAATCCAGTCCACATTTGAATTGGTATTGTAGTATTATCTAGTCCTGCTAAAAATAAAACAACAACTACTTCATCGAAAGATGTGACAAAAGCAAACAGTCCTCCTGAGATCACACCTGGCAAAATTAAAGGTAAAGTTATTTTCATGAATGTATTTACAGGATCGCTACCTAAGCTAGCAGCAGCCCTTGTAACGCTGTGATCAAAACCTGAAAGTGTTGCAGTAACGGTAATGACTACAAATGGTGTACCAAGGACTATATGAGCTAGAATAATTCCTGTATGCGTAGCTGCTAAGCCAACTTTGGCCATGAAAAAGAAAATTGCAACACCAGATATAATTAATGGAACTATCATTGGTGATATCAAAGCTGCCATTATAATTCCTTTATAAGGCATATGTCTGCTGCTTAAACCTAACGCAGCAACAGTGCCGAGCAAAACAGATCCTAAAGTTGCGAAAATTGCAATTATAAAACTGTTTTTTGCTGCTAATCCCCAAGGATTCTTAGTTCCATAAATCATATCTTCATACCATCTTAATGAAAATGCGTCTGGATCAAGTCTCTTCATTCCATCAGAGAAAACTAAAAATTCTTCAGCATTAAAAGAAAGTGGGAAAATTACAAATAAAGGAGCTATCAAAAAGAAAAAAACGCAACTACAAATAAAAAGATAAATATAATGCCAAATTCTATAATGTGGTTGAGTGTATTTTGGTAATGCCATATTTATCCTAATTTAATATTATCTACTCCAACTAATTTGTTATAGACCCAATAAATTGCTAAAACTCCGGCAAGTAACATTAATCCCATAGCAGATGCAAAACTCCAATCAAGAGTACTTTTCATATGAAAAGCAATTTGATTGCTTATTAATGTTCCTGATGCACCTCCAACCAGTGCAGGAGTTATGTAGTACCCAATAGCTAATATAAAAACCAACAAGCAACCTGCTCCAATGCCAGGAATCGTTAGTGGAAAATAAATTTTCCAAAACGCTACAAAAGGTGTTCCACCTAATGATTTTCCTGCTCTCATTAAGCTTGGCGAAATTGTTTTCATTACACTGTAAAGAGGTAAAACCATAAAAGGTAAAAGAATTTGTGTCATTGCTACATAAGTCCCTGTTTTATTGTACATCATCTCAGGTCTGTTATCGTCACTAACTAAGCCAATCCATACAAAAAAGTCATTTACAATTCCTTGCTGTTGTAACAAAATCATCCAACTGGCAGTCCTTACTAGTAAAGATGTCCAAAATGGAAGAAGGACACAAATCATTAATAAGTTGCTATATTTCATCGGCAGAGTCGCAAGTAGATGTGCAATTGGATAAGCCATTAGAAAACAAAATAATGTAACAAAAAATGCAACTTCAATAGTTCTTAACCACAAAATTTTATGTACCCTTCTATCTTCTGGAACTTGAACTATTTTGCCTTCTTCATTTTCATACATATCTATTCCCTTTAGATATTTTGAGTAACTGTAAGCTGGCGCTCTTCTTTTAAGTGCTCTCCAATACTCTACATTTGCCCATCTTTTATGAACACTCATTATTTGTTCTTTATAATTTCCCTCATCAAACTTTTTCATTTTTCTTTTAAGCTTTTTAAGAATACTTTTAAAACCATTCTTTTCGTAATTAAGTTGAGTGGCCAACTTTCCAAAAGTTTTTTCCTCGACTAATTTTTTGTAATCTAAATAAAACGCTTCAAAAACTTCTTCCTCTGGTAGCTCTTTTCCATCCCATTGTTCCATTGCTTTATATGTTTTAGGAAGCATATTAGTAACCATGCGGTCATCAACACTTCTAAAGAGCATATCACCTATAGGAAATACGTATGTAATTATTAAAAAAAGGAGTAATGGACAAACTAACAAAAAAGCTTTTATTTTATTTTTTTTCTCAGCTTTTTTTAAACTTTCTGCTAGAGGAATTCCGTCTGTTGTTAGAATTTTTTGTGTTTCATTGCTCATAAATAAAAAAGGGCGGTTATATGTAACCGCCCTTAAATATAATATATAATTTTAGTCTTTAAAACTTAAAATTATAGACCAGCTTTCATTGCTTCCCATTTTTCACCAAGTTCTGTGCCATTATCAGCCCAGAAAATTGGGTCAACTAGGAAATAGTTTTTAGTGTTTGAAGGTGCTGTTGGCATATGAGGAACCATATTTGTCTTACCGTCTTTATACCATGGCTCACCTTTTTTCATAACTTCTATTGAAGATTTTCTCCAAGGAGCGTAAGCAATGTACTTCGCACTACCTGCTAAACCTTCAGTACTTGTCATTTCAGCTAATGCTTTTTTAGCATTTGCTTCATCTGGACCACCTTTAACTAATACAAAGTATTCATAGTCAAGACCTTGTCCATCCCAAACTTGAACTATAGGAGCACCTTCTCCAACTGTAGCGTTGAAGAATCTACCATTCCAACCTGTAGCCATAACAACCTCACCACTCATTAATAATTCTGGTGGTTGAGCACCTGCTGACCAAAATACACATCCACCTTTAGGATCTGTACAAAGTTTTTTGATCTTGTCCATTGCTCTTTGAACACCTTTTTCAGTTTCAAGAGCTTTGTAAATTTTAGCGCCACCTTTTCCTGGCTTAATTCCATCTGCAGCTAAAGCGATCTCTAAGTTTGTTAATGCACTAGAATAGATAGCTCTTTTTCCAGGGAATTTTTTTGTATTAAAGAAATCTTTAATAGTCTTTGGAGTACCTTTAACATTGTCACTGTTATAAGCGTAGTTCCAAGAGTACAAAATATTTCCTACAGCACATTTAGAAGGCATTGAAGTAAAGAAATCTTTACTTGCTGGAGTACCATCTGGAGCAGCTGGGAAATCTTTGTCGAAATCGAATTCTACAAATAGACCTTCATCACATCCTGTAATAGTATCCATAGCAAAAACGTCAATTATATCCCATACAATCGCGCCTGCTTCTTTTTGTGCTTTAATTTCTGATAATCCACCTGAATAATCAACCCAGTTAATATCTACACCAAGTTTTTTAGCAGTAGGATCACCATATCCTAACTTTTGAGACTCTGTATAAGCTCCACCCCAAGATGCAACGGTTACTGCAAATGCTGATGAAGTTATAGAAAGAGCAAAAGTAATGGTAAGTAATAATTTACTTAATTTTCTCATTTATCCTCCGTTTAAACGTTTTATATAAACCTAATTACAGCAATATATAATAATAGAGTCAACTTAGATTTAATCGAAATACCCCTTATTTTGCTAGATTATTTAACGCTTCTTAAAAACTTGGTTATTTTGGGTCTAGAGCTCTTGCATCAAAACTGTTCCAGCTAACACCAATCTCATTACCAAGTTTAATGTCCATATTTGCAGAACTATTTGGAACTTTTAATATAAAGTCTTTATTTCCAAGTAAATTTAATCTAACCCTTGTATGGTCTCCATGATAAATAACTTCTTCAATTTTACCATTAAAATTATTTTCCAGTTTTTCTTTAGTGTTAATCAAAGCTCTCTCTGGTCTTAAAGAAACTATAGTTTTTTCACCATTTGATTTTACTGCTATAGGGTTTGCAAAAATTTCTGATCCGTTATCTAATTTTACTTTACATTTATCTTTTGAAATATTTGTTACTTCCCCAGAAAATCTGTTGTTTTCTCCTATAAATTCTGCAACAAATGAGTTTACTGGTTCTTCATAAAGTTTATCTGGTGACGAAAGTTGTTGTACTTTACCATCGTTAAAAACTGCAATTCTATTTGACATTGTTAATGCTTCTCCTTGGTCATGTGTTACATAAACAACAGTAACTCCAATACTTTCATGTATATGTTTTATTTCGTACTGCATACTTTCTCTTAAATTTTTATCTAATGCTCCTAAAGGTTCATCCATTAAAACAACAGCCGGATCAAAAACTAAGGCTCTTGCAACTGCAACTCTTTGTTGTTGTCCGCCTGATAATTGCCCTGGCATTCTACTTTCAAATCCTGACAAGGACACCATAGATAATGCTTTATCAACTTTTTTATCAGTATCCTCTTTGGAAACTTTTCTAACTCTTAATGGGAAAGCAAGATTTTCATAAACAGTCATGTGTGGAAATAAAGCATAGTTTTGGAAAACCATCCCTATTCCTCTTTTATGAGGTGGAATATTTGAAATTGGATTTGAGTCTAAATAAATTTCACCATTTGTTGGTGTTTCAAATCCTGCTAACATCATCAAACAAGTAGTTTTTCCTGAACCAGATGGTCCAAGCATAGTAATAAATTCGCCCTCTGAGATATCTAGGTTTAAATCTTTTACGACTAAAACTTTGCCATCATAACTTTTATCTACTTTATCAAATTTGACGAATTCTTTATTATTAGCCATAAGATGATTTTAAAACATTTGTATGAGATATTTTCAAGTTCTTTATTTTATGTGCAATTCCCTCGAAAAATTGCAAAATAACTCACTACCAGTCTCTGTTACTCTTATAGACTCAGATGCTTCTACTCCCCAGTCTCCAAATTGCATTACTGCGATCATGTGAAAACATACGTTAGGCTGTAAAATTGTCTTCTCTCCTTTATAAATATTTAATGTATGTTCTCCCCAATCAGGTGGATAACCAATTCCAATTGAATATCCAGTTCGAGACTCCTTTTTAATGTTGTATTTGTCTAAAACTGCCCAAAACTTTTGAGCTACATCGTTTGCAGTATTGCCTGGCTTCGTTGCAGCAATACCAGCATCTAAAGCCTCGTTAGTTGCTTTCATTGCATCAATTTTTTTTTGCTCTGGTTTTCCAAGCTGTACAGTTCTTGCTAGAGGGCAATGATATCTTTTATTAACTCCTGATAATTCAATTATTGTTGCTTCACCTTCAACAAATTTTTCATCGGTTGCCGTTAAATGTGAGGCTGATGTTCCTTTTCCTGTAGGTAATAAAGTTGCTATACTTGAATATTCTCCTCCAATTTCAGGAGTTCCTCTAAAAAGTGCTCGTTGAATTTCAGCTACTGCATCACATTGTCTAACACCAGGTTTAATACTATCAATTGCAACTTTCATTGACTTTTCAGTTATTAATGAGGCTCCTTTCATTAAATTTATTTCTGCATCAGATTTTAAAAATCTTACCCAATTAACTAATCGTTCAGAGTCTTTTATTTTTGCATTTGGCAAACCTTGTTTTAATTTTTCATAACAATAAGCTGTGAAATAATGGCTATCCATTTCAACACCTATATTTAAATTATCCCATTTATTTTTTTTTATTAATTCAACTAATGGATCATAAGGATGCATTGGCCACGTATGAATATATTTTTCCTCGTAGACAATAATATTTTCCTTTTTTAAATAAGTTTTTATATAAGCACCCCCCGCGTCCTGTGCTCTTACAAAGCATAAAGGCTCCTCAGCATTTATGTGCACCATTACACATTGTGTGTAGTAAAATGACCAGGCATCATAACCTGTTAGATAATTCATATTATTAGTGTCTTGAGAAATAAGTAGCTCAATACCTTTTTCTTGCATTGATTTTTGAACTTTTTTTAACCTGGTCTTATATTCTTCTTTTGAAAATAGCATTGTTAGTTATTAGAAAATAATTTTCCAAAACCATTGATTGAATTATTTTTACCAATTTTTTCTAAAGTATCCCAGATTAAAGTTTGATTGCTTGATAGAACAATTTTATTAAGTTTTTTTTCAAGTTTTTCAATAATCGATAAGGCAGGAAGTGCAGTGCAAGATATAAACAATGCATCTGCACCATTCAAATCCATTTTAGATAAAACATCATACAAATAATTTATATCTACCTTTCCAATATCCGTATCAGAATCTATATTAAAATATGAATTGGATGTGATAGTAAAATTTTCTTTTTTGAAAAATTCCAATACCTCATCATTTAGTTTTTTTGGATACGGTGTGAAGACAGCAATTTTATTTATATTAAATTTTTTAAGTGCTTTAACAGACGCTGTACTAGGTGTTGTTACTTCAGCTTCTGGTTTAGCTTTTTTTACTTTACTTTCAATAGTATCAAATCCTGCTGCAATTGTACCTGAAGTACAACCATAAACCACACAATCAATTTTTTCTCCTGGAAGAATATCTTTTGTAACATCAGTAACTTTTTCAGACATTTTAATTAAATTTTCACTTGTTAGAGGATTGAAAGTTTCTATTCTATTTACAAAAAAATCTATTTTTTTATCTTTAATTACTTTTATAAAATCTTTTTCGATCATATAATCGCTTGCTAAAGCAATTAAGCCTATCTTAGGGTTTTGATTTTTATTATATTTTGGGTCTAATTTTGTTGAATACATTTTAAAAATAAAAATATAACATAAAGTTTTTAATAATCACTAAAATTAAAAGGATGATATGAAAATAGGTTTTATAGGTCTAGGTAATGTAGGTAGTAAATTGGCAGGAAGCTTGTTAAGGAATAAGTTTGATTTAATGGTAAGGGACTTAGATAAAGATTTAATAAATGATTTTAAAAGACGTGGTGCAAAAATTGCAGCTACACCAAAAGAATTAGCTGAACAATCAGATTTAATTATTACGTGTCTACCATCACCTGAAATATGTGCTGATGTAATGGAATCTAAAAATGGTGTAATTAATGGTCTTTCAGAAAATAAAATTTGGTTAGAAATGAGTACCACTGACCAATCTGAAGTTATTAGATTGGGAAAACTGGTATCAAAAAAAAAAGCTTTTCCATTAGATGGTCCTGTTAGTGGAGGGTGTCATAGAGCTGCCACTGGAAACATAGCAATATTTGTTGGAGGAGAAAGAAAAAGTTTTGAGAAAATTTTACCAGTTTTAACGATTATGGGAAAAAAGGTTCTTCATACAGGAGGACTAGGTAGTGCATCGATTTTAAAAATCATTACAAATTATTTAGCTTCTGTTCATTTGGCTGCTCTCGGAGAAGCTTGGACAGTAGCTAAGAAGTCAAATTTAGATTTGAATAAAACTTTTAAAGGTATTGCTGTTTCATCAGGAAATTCTTTTGTTCACGAAACAGAAAGTCAGGTTATATTAAATGGATCGTACAATATAAATTTTACAATGGATTTAGTTAAAAAAGATATGACATTATTTGATGAGCTATCTAAAAAATTAAAAACACCCTTAGAGATATCACCGTTTGTACTAAATATATTTGATGACGCTGAAAAAAAATATGGACCAAGAGCATGGTCTTCTATGGTAGTAAAAAGGTTCGAAGATAAATATAATTTAAATTTTAGAGCTCCTGGTTATCCCGAAGAATTGGTGGATAATGAAGAAGAAGAAAAAGGTTATGAAATTTAGTAAGTATGTTATTACTTATATATGTTAGATAAAAAAAAATTTTATATTAATGGACAATGGGTAAGTCCAATAAAACCAAAAAATTACGATGTAATTAATCCATCCACAGAAGAAGTTTGTGCAGTAATAAGTTTGGGTAGCACAGATGACACAAATTTAGCAGTTAGTGCTGCAAAAAATGCATTTGAAAAATGGAAAGAAACTACAAAAAGTGAAAGATTAGAATTACTTGAAAAATTATTAGGTATTTATAAATCAAGATGGGACGAAATGACAGACGCTATTTCGACGGAGTTAGGTTGTCCAAAAGATTGGTGTTCGGCTAATCAAACTTCATCTGGTTCAGGGCATATAGAAGATTTTATAAAAAGATTAAAAAATTTTGAGTTTGAACCTGGTTTTGACAAAGGTTCAGTTAACCATATTGTTTATGAACCAATTGGAGTTTGTGGACTTATTACTCCTTGGAACTGGCCAATAAACCAAATAGCTTTAAAAGTAATTCCAGCACTAGCAACAGGTTGTACAATGGTTCTTAAGCCTTCAGAAATAGCTCCTTTATCAGGAATGTTATTTGCGGAAATGATTAATGAAGCTGGTTTTCCAAAAGGAGTTTTCAATTTAGTAAATGGAGATGGTGTTGGTGTCGGAACAGATTTATCGGGTCATCCAGATGTTGATATGGTTTCTTTTACGGGATCCACTCGAGCTGGAAAATTAATTACTAAAAATGCTGCTGACACGATTAAAAGAGTTTGTTTAGAACTTGGTGGTAAAGGTGGAAATATTGTTTTTGCAGACTCTTATCCAGATGCGGTTAGAGATGGAATACGAAATGTCATGAGTAACTCTGGTCAATCATGTGACGCTCCAACTAGGATGTTGGTAGAAAAATCTATTTATGAAAGAGCAGTAAAAGAGGCTGCAGACGAAGCAAATAAAATTCAAGTAGATTTGGCAAGTAAATCTGGAGAACATATCGGACCTGTGGTCTCAAAAACTCAATATGACAAAATTCAAAGTTTAATTAAGAGTGGTATAGATGAAGGTGCTACATTGGTGGCAGGAGGTCCTGAAAAACCTGAAGATTTAAAAAAAGGATATTTTATAAAACCAACTGTTTTTACTGACGTGAACAACAATATGAGGATTGCAAAAGAAGAGATTTTTGGACCGGTTTTATCAATAATCCCATTTGAAAATGAAGATGAGGCCATAAAAATAACAAATGACACTGAATATGGTCTAGGTAATTATTTGCAAACAGAAGACAAAGAGAAAGCAAAAAGGGTTTCTAAGAAATTAAGATCGGGTATTGTATATGTAAATCATAAACCTGCTGACTCTGGTACACCATTCGGAGGTTACAGACAATCTGGTAACGGACGTGAAGGTGGTACTTGGGGTTTGCACGAATATTTAGAAGTTAAAACTATAACTGAATGGAAAAATTAAATGATCGGTTATGTAATGGTAGGTACAAATGATCTTGATAAAGCAATTAATTTTTATGACGAAGTTTTAAAAATTCTTGATTTAGAAAGAAAAGATACAGACGAATTTTGTGCAGGATATACTCAAAAAGGTGGTGACGGAACTATCGAATTTTATGTAACTAAACCTGCTAACAAAAAGAATGCTACATTTGGAAATGGAACACAGGTATCTTTTATTACTTCATCAAGAAAAATAGTAGATAAATTTCACGAGATTGGATTGAAAGCTGGAGGAACAAGTGAGGGAACTGGAGGCGAAAGACCCGAGGGCTCTGGAGTTTATTATTCTTATATTCGTGATTTAGATGGAAATAAAATTTGCGCTTTCACAAATAATAAATAAAAAATGTCATATTCATTAATTGAAAAACGACTAACTAAAGGCAAAACAATAATACTTGATGGTGGAATTGGTGGTGAGCTTCAAAAGATTGGAGCAAAAATGGATAAGGGATTATGGTGTGGTAGATGCTCTATAGATAGTCCTGATGAACTTTTAAAAGTGCATGAAAATTATATAAATGCTGGCGCTGATATAATTACAGCCAATACATACGCTTCTACTCCGATATCAATGAAAAAATATGGTTACCAAGATCTTATTGTTGAATGTAATAATAAAAGTGTAAAAATTGCAAAAGAGGCCGCTAAAGATAAAAATATATCAGTTGCTGGGTCAGTTTCGACTTACGGATATTTTCACAAAGATGGTATCGACAATATGAAACCAAGCTTTGATGAACATATTAAAATACTAGCAGATACAGGTGTGGATATTATTATTCTAGAGGCCATGTCATCTCAAGCTCAGATTGTTGAGACACTACTAGAATGTTCTAGTAAAATAAATATACCAACATGGCTTTCTATATCTTGTGTTTTTGATGAAAATAAAGATGTAAATTTAGGTTATGATGACGATATTAATAAATCTGAACCTCAAATTTACGAAAATCTAAAAGAGGCTATGAAAAAATTTAGTAAATTGCATTATGGTCCAGTCCTAGTTGCACATTCAAATATAAACGTTACTGAGGAAGCGGTAAAAATACTGAAACAAAATTATAATAATAAAATTGGAGCTTATCCGAATCGAGGATATTTTGTAAAACCTGAATGGAAATTCACAGACAAAATTGAACCAGCTGATTATCTAGAAAAAGCTAAAAGTTGGGTAGATAGTGGAGCACAGATAATTGGGGGTTGTTGTGGAATTGGTGTAGAGGAAATAAAAGCTATTTCAGTTTTAAAAAATTAATTTAAATCATTTCTTGATGAAAAACTATTTTTGAATTATATCTAAATATTATGAGAACTTTTATTGGTGGTATTGGTTGCTTTTGGGATGAAACCAAATATGAAAACGTGCCAGGTGTGATTTCAACAGAGTGTGGATATTGTGGTGGAGATGAACCGAATATTACCTACAAAGCAGTTTGCGGTGGGGATACTAAACATATAGAAGTTGTAAAAGTTGAGTTTGATGAAAATATTATTTCATATGAAGATATGGTTAGACTTTTCTTTAAAATTCATGATCCAACAACAAAAAATCGTCAAGGAGTAAATGTTGGATTTCAATATAGATCTGAAATATTTTACAATACTGATGAAGAAAAAAGTATTGCTGAAAAAGTTTTAAATGAAGTTAATAAAAAAATGAATGGTAAAGTTGTAACAGAAGTTTCTAAAGAAAAAAATTACTCAAAAGCTGAAGACTACCATCAAAAATACGAGCAAAAAAAAACACTAAAATACGGTTAAATAATTTCATATAGGATAATAATATTGTCGAAAAATAAAATATTATCTTATCCAAATCCTCAGTTAAAAACACTTAGAGATAATAAAGCGCTTTGGAACTTGCCTAAAACTAGAAGGTATGGTTATAGAAATTTACATAAAATAAATAGATATAGTATTTTTTTAAGATCAGATCTTGTTTTAAAACTTAAAAAAAAAAATAATAATAAAATCAAGAACAATTATTTAGTAAAAAAAATGACAAAACATAAATCTTTTTGTTCATTAATTGTTGGTAACAAACAAAATATTTTATATGAAAAATACGCAAAAGATTTTACTGAAGATCAACCTCAGACAATTATGTCTATCACTAAAATGTTTGTTAATTTATTTGTGGGGGAGCTCGTTAATAAAAAACTACTAAATCTTAATAAAAAAGTCTCTTATTATTTACCAAAGATTGGCAGTGGTTATGCAAGTGCAAAAGTTATAGATGTTTTAAACATGAATATTGTTAATGCATACTCAGAAGATTATACAAAATCTTTTTCTTCATCCTTTCTACATGAACCTGTTGGAGGTTGGAGACTCCCTAAAAACGGAAATATACATTTAAGCCAAGAAAAGTATCTAAATACAATTAAATCTCTCAAAAATAAGAGTTTAAAAAACAAAACAGGCTACGCTTACTACAAATCTGCTAATACGGATGTTGTTGGATTAATAGTCGAAAAGGTAAGTGGAAGACCTTTAAGAGATTGGGTATTATCTGCAGTTGAAGCTGCAGGATTTGAAGATGGACTTTATATCGCTTCAGATAGATATGGAATGCCGTGGATGTCAGGTGGAGGCTGTCTAATTACAAGAGACTTTTTAAGAATGGGTCTTTTATTTGCAAGAAAAGGTAAAGGAGTAGCAAATAGAAGGATTGGCTCAAGCTCCTTTTTAGATCGAACTTTAAAAAATTTTGGTCCAAAATATATGAATTTATCAAATAATAAATATTTATATTATTCGAACTCTACTATGGTATCTGGAAATATGATCGGGCATTCTGGTTATGGTGGTCAATTTTTAGCTGTAAATTTAAAAACTGGGAACGTAGCTGCATTTTTTTCTGTTTTAGAAACTAAATCAGCAACAAAAGAAAGTTACAAAGTAGATATGATTGATATGTTAATTGATTTAGTGGAGGCTAAATATTAAGCGGTATTTTTTTTCTCTTCTTTCGGAGCAAGAACGACAGCTAAAATTCCACCTAAAATAATCATCGAACTTCCAACTATTTCTCTCCATCCAAAAGGTTCATCAGTTAATATACTGGAGCTTACAACACCAACGACTATTTCTGTTAGAAAAAGAATTGAGCATAGTCCAGCACCTAGTTTACTTGGTGCCCAAAGAATAACAATTCCTGTAGGAATGAAATAAAATAATGACAAAACAATTAAGAACATTGCCATTGGAATAAAAGACTCTATTGGTGGTGTTTCGCCCAAATAATCAACTAATAAAAAACCAGCCACAATATTAAATAATGTTCCATAGAAGAAAAATGAAAATATAATTGGGAATACTCCATCAGTCTTTACAACCTCAAGCCTTATCATTCCTCCTGCAAAAATTGCTCCTCCAGCAAGAGCTATCCAATCCCCGGCATTTTGAGGTAAAGGTATAATTGCATCTTTACTAAAAACTATCCATAATCCAGCGAGAGCTAGTGAAAGTGTAACTGCTCTTTGCCAGCCAGGTCTTCTTTTTAAAAATAAGATTTCAAAAATAGTAGTCCAAATAGGAGTCATGTAAAAAAGTATTAAAGCTCTTATTACATCTGTTAATAGAAAACTTAGTGCATAACAAATAAAACCACCGCCAACCAATAATCCAGTTAATGGAAGCTCGAAGCCACTTCCTTTTTTTTTATAAACTCTCCAGAGAGCGATTGGTAACAACAATAATACTCCAATTACCATCTGGGCAATTGTACCCCATCCGCCAGTTAATCCTCCAGCTTCTAATGTACGTTGAGGGAGCCAATAAATTCCCCAAGCTCCAGCAGAAAATGCTAAAGCAAGTGCAATTTTAAAATGATGAGGATGTCTTTGCATTAATTATTATATTTCTGGTTTTATTTTTGAATAATTGAACATTTGTTCGTATTTTCTTGCAAATGCAAGTACTTTTAAATCATCTTTCTTTTTTCCTATTATTTGCATACCCATTGGTAGTTTATTTTTATTAAAACCAACTGGAACTGTTATAGTTGGTAATTCTAATAGGCTTGACAATATAAAAACTTCAATCCATCTATGATAAGTATCTAGTTTAAAATCATTTATTTTTTCTGGGTAATTTAATTCTTTTTTAAATGGAAATACTTGTGCTGATGGCAATGCTAAAAAATCGTAATGTTTAAATAATTGATTTATATCATTGATAGACTTTTTTCTTTTTTCTAATGCAATATCGATGTCATTATCTTTGATAGTTTTTCCCCTATTGTACTCCCAAATTGTCTGAAAAGTCATTTCATCAATATCTTGAATATTCATACTTCCAACATCCATAAATATACTTCTTGATCTTAATGTTAACCACGAATCCCATAGATCATCAGTATTAATACTTGGTTTCAAAAAATTTATTTTTATACTTTGTTTATTTAATTCACTTAATTTTTTTTCACAAATTTCTAAAATTTCATTTTCAAATTTATAATTACCATTAATATCAGATAACCATGCTATTTTGATATTTTTAAATTCTGAGTCTTTTATATCAAAGTTTTGAAAATTAGATTTCAATTCGAAAGAATATGGATCCAAATTGTGTTTTCCAGTTACACTATCTAAAATAATTGTCATATCGTCTGGTGTTCTAGATAAAAATCCAGGAGTAGTTAAAATAGGAATATTTTTTTGATTATCTGATCTAGCAGAAGCAATAACTCCTGGGGTTGGTCTAAAACCGTATATATTAGAATATGCAGCTGGATTCCTGCATGAACCCATTTGATCTGTACCATCAGCAAAAGGAATTAATTGAGCAGCAACTGCTGAGCTTGCACCTCCACTTGAACCACCTGACGACTTGCTTAAGTCATAAACATTTGAAGTTGGACCAAAAAGTCTATTAATTGTATGTCCTCCAACTCCGAGTTCAGCTGTATTAGTTTTTCCAATTATTATTGCGCCGTTTTCAATTAGTTTATCCACAAAAAAAGAATTTTTTTTTGGAAAATAATCTTTGTAACCTTTAAAACCGTAAGTTGTTTGAATTCCAACTACATCACTTAAATCTTTAACAGCTAACGGTAATCCAAACAAAGATTTATTTTTATCCTTTTGATTATCTTTTTTTTCAGCATCCTCTAAAATTTTTTCAGTCTCTTTTAAAAGAACAATTGCATTTAATTTTGAATTATACTTTTCAATCCTTGCTAAATAGAATTCTACTACTTCTTTAACTGATATTTGTTTGGTCTGAATTAATTTAATAATTTCAGATACTTTTTTGTTTTCTAGCATTTGCCCTAACGAGCTTTTTTAATACTTTTTAAAGTTAGTTGTTCAACCTCTTCTAAAGTTGCTTTTTTAGGGTTTTGACCATATGCCTGGTCGAGCATAGATTTTTTGGCAATTCTTTTGTATGAGTCCTCAGGTACACCAATTTCATTTAATCCTCTTGGTATGTTGACTTCATCTAACATTTTATTTAAATTTTCTTTAAAACCATTTACAGAATGATCATCAAATTGCATCGCTTCTGACATTCGTTGAACTTTTTCCTCTAATCCAGGTAAATTATATTCCATTACTGTTGGTAGAATTATTGCATTTGTAAGTCCATGGTGGGTATTGTATTCTGCACCTACCATATGAGATATTGCGTGAACTAGTCCTAACCCTTTCAAAAACGCTATCCCTCCTAAGTAAGATCCTATAATCATTCCCCCTC
Source organism: uncultured Pelagibacteraceae bacterium (assembly GCA_902560625.1). Taxonomy (GTDB): domain Bacteria; phylum Pseudomonadota; class Alphaproteobacteria; order Pelagibacterales; family Pelagibacteraceae; genus Pelagibacter. The sequence goes on along the minus strand of CACEMD010000001.1, from coordinate 32,277 downwards.
TAGCTACTAAATTGTCTGGTTCATTTACAGCTAACTTCAATGATTTTGAAATCAGATTTAAGCTTTCCAATGCAGAGCCATCGCATAACGGATGAAACATCGGTACACTATAACCTTCAATTGCATGAATCATCGCATCGACACCAGTCCATGCTGTTAAGTTTGCCGGTAACTTTAAAGTTAATTCTGGATCAACTAATGCTAAACAAGGTCTAGCATCTGGATGCCACAAACAAAATTTCATTCCTTTTTTGGTATCAGTAACCATAGCAGTGTTTTCTGTTTCAGCGCCCGTTCCAGAAGTTGTTGGTATAGTTATTAGTTTTGGAAAAGGATTCTTTCCTTTAAGGTCTCTTGGAACTTTATCTAAAAATTCAAAATCCCATAAAGGAATCCCACTATTAACTGTTAAGGATATAGCCTTGCCCCCATCCATAGCACTGCCTCCTCCAATAGCAATTATACCATCATGGCTTCCGTCTCTAAATTTTTTACATCCACTCTCTATTTCATCATCTCTAGGATTGGGTGATATGTTGGAATAAATATTTGATTTTATTTTAGAATCTAAAAGTAAATTTTGTAGATCACTTATAAAAGGTAAATTTATACTTCCACTGTCTGTTACAATTAAAACGTTTTGAATATTGAAATTTTTACAAAAATTCCCAATTTCTTTAAATCTTCCTGGTCCATATGCAGTAAATGTTGGAAAAGTCCAATCCTGAGCTCCTAATAAATCAGTTTTGTTAAGTTTAAAATTTTGCATATTTATTTAAAAATTTATACTAATTTACAAAAATAAATGAAAATCGCAAAAGAAAAAGCAGATTTCAAAAAAACTATATTAGCAATCGTTACAATGCTTTTAGGAGTAGTTTGTGTAGATCTATACTTAGTTGTAATAAGATTAATAGGTAGTGACTATTCTGTGCTTAAATTAGCTGTATTTAGAAATTTTTTTGCAATTATACCCTTGCTTGTTTTGCTGTTGATTTCTAAAGAATACAGCACACTTTTTAAAAATATAAATAAGAAATTTTTATCTCTTTGTTGCTTTAGAGGTTTATGCTTTTTAGCGATGAATATATTTATTTTTATCTCTGTAATTAATGTTGAATTTGCAACCGCTATGACATTAACGTTTTCTTCACCATTTTTTATTGTAATACTCTCAATAATTTTTCTACAAGATAAAGTTGGTATTTACAGATGGTCAGCGATTATAATTGGATTTATTGGAGTAGTATTAATCTTAAGACCCACAAGTGAAATATTTAATTTTTTTTCAATCTTTTCAATATTAACAGCTTTTGCATGGGGTGTTACAGTTATGATATTAAAATTCATTCCACCAAATTTTTCAACATCAAAAATACAGTTTTATACTTTAATCTTTAATGTAATTGGTGCATTGACGTTATTTATTATTTTATCAAATGATTTTACTGTTAATTCGATGAAGGATTTAATGTTAATGGTTTTAACTGGAATACTAGGGGGTACCGCTGCAATATTATTTGTATATGCTTATAGACTAATCTCATTAAGCAAACTTGCCTCTTTTGAATATTTTGGAATCCCCTCCTCTTTTTTATTAGGATGGATTTTTTTTAACGAAGCACCTTGGTCTCAGCTTTTTCCAGGAGTCTTATTAATTGTGTTTGCAGGTTTTATAATTATATGGAGAGACGCGCAAAAAAATAAACCTATAAAAGGAAGTAAAAAATTTTATTAATTAAGATTTAGATTTCATTGACTTCATAACGATTGATCTGTCAATTTCACCTAACAAGTTTCCAGTTTCGTTACATATTACAGGATAACTTTTATCTGTATCCACTAATTTATCGATCAAAGTTTCAATTTTTAGGTTATCCATAATACAATCTGTCTTTTTTGAAAATAAATTTTTAGTTTCATCACAACATTCTTTTCTCATAACCTTACCTGCACTTAAAACTTTGTATTTTGGAACATCTTCACAGAAATCTTTAACATATTGATCTTTAGGGTTAGCAACTATTTCTTCTGGTGTTCCAACTTGTGAAACTTCACCATCTTTCATTATTGCAATGTGGTCGCCCATTTTAATAGCCTCTAAAAAATCGTGAGTTATAAAAACCATAGTTCGTTGAAGTTTTTCTTGAATTTTTAATAATTCGTCTTGCATCTCTCTTCTTATCAATGGATCTAATGCTGAAAATGGTTCATCAAAAATTAAAATTTCAGGATCAACTGCAAGTGCTCTTGCTAGACCTACTCTTTGTTGCATACCGCCTGAAAGTTCTCGCGGGTAGTTGTTGTGCCATCCCTCTAATCCTACCATTTTTAAAACTTCCATCGATTTTTCTAACCTTTCATCTTTTTTTGTTCCTCTAACCTCTAAGCCGTATCCAATATTTTCTAATACAGTCCTATGAGGAAAAAGACCGAAATGTTGGAATACCATGCTCATTTTATTTCTTCTAAGTTCAAGTAAATCTCTAGAACTCATTTTAGTAACATCAACATCATCCATTTTTACAGTTCCTGATGTGGGTTCTATTAATCTTGATATACACCTTACTAAAGTTGATTTTCCACTTCCTGACAAACCCATTACTACGAAAGTTTCACCTTTTTGAATAGAGAAACTAACATCCCTTACAGCAACTACATGACCTGTTTTTTCTTGGACTTCTTTAATTGATAAACTTTTATCCAGCTCCTTAATTACTCTTTTTTCGTCTGGACCAAATAATTTCCAAATGTTAGAACATGTGATTTTTTGGTCTATATTCATCAATTTATTTATTATTTTTTAAAATACACAATATTTTACTTTAAATGTAAAATTAATTATTCTATTTTTGTTTTTTAAAATGTCTAGTAGTGCAGAAATTACAGGAAAATCTAACCAATCAAAAAATATAATTACATATTCAATTGTTGCTTTAGTGTTTTTAGTGGCTTTATGGCTATCTTCTCAAAATGAAGCTCCATCAAAATTTCCAAAATTTGTAACTGATGAATTTACTTTTACTGCTTGGGTAAATGAAGGCGAGGATTTTTTAAAAAAAAACTATAGGTGGATGACCAAAATTATAGCTGGTTACATTAAAGCCTGTTATTATTTTGTAGAAGATTTTTTATTAGAATCTCCTTGGCCTTTAATTGCTGCGATCTTTTTCTTACCCTGTCTCATAGCAGGTGGCTTAAGGTTGGGACTTTACTCATTATTTGTAGTTTATTTTTGGGGTGCAACCAAAATGTGGGAACCTTCACTTCAAACTGTTGCTTTGATGGGTTTATCAGTCTTACTATGTGTGATTGTTGGTTTTATACTAGGAGTTTTATGTTCTCAAAGTGATAGATTCGAGAATTTTATGAAACCAGTTTTAGATACAATGCAAGTAATGCCTGCTTTTGTTTATCTGTTTCCTGCATTATTCTTTTTTGGGATAGGAGGTGCTCCAGCAATATTAGCAACTATGATATACGGTATGCCTCCAATTATAAGATTAACAAATACAGGGATAAGACAAGTACCAGCACAAACCATAGAGAGTGCAACTGCTTTTGGTTCAAACAAATTACAGCTATTATTTAAAATAAAAATACCTCTGTCTTTACCAAGTATAATGATGGGTATAAATCAAGTTATAATGATGGCTTTAGCACTTGTAGTTCTTGCGTGTTTTATTGGAGCAGAAGGCATCGGCGGTCAAGTTTGGCAAGCTATCAGAAGATTAGATGTTGGTTGGGCTATGGAGGGAGGTCTTTGTATTTTGTTCATGGCTATAATGTTTGACAGATTTAGTATGTCATTCAGCAAAACCGAGGATAGACTTCCATCTGATGTACAAAAATTTTATTTACTTCCTCAAGGATGGTACAAATATCAATTAGCAAGAGTTTTGGAAAAACCTTTAATTTTTTTACATGACATCATTCAATATATTTGTAAGTTTAGCACTAATTTAATTGCTTACTTTTTTAAATTTTCATTTTCAATATTTAATAAAACGACTGGAGAAAATATTAGAGAGTTTATAAGCAAAAGATATTATATAATTCCATCTTTTATAGTTTTCCTTTTAATTTCTTTAATTGACACTTATTTTTTTAATTTTGGAACTTTTCCAGAAGAGTGGAGATTATCTATTAGACAACCAATCACAAACACTGTAGAGAATTTAACGGTTAATCCTGGTTTCATTGCATTCACAAAAAGCTTAAGGGCATTTGTTTATCTCAACTTACTTCGTCCATTAGATGTTTTCTTAACTCATATACCTTGGTGGTACACTATGGGTGTATTCGTAGCTCTAGGATATATTACTGTTGGAATTAGATTTGCTTTCATTACAGCGCTACTATTACTTTTTATTGGGGCGTGTGGAATTTGGTCTCACTCAATGATAACATTGTCGTCAGTCCTAGTATCAGTTGCTTTATGTTTTGTAATTGGAGTGCCACTTGGAATAATAGCATCTTACAATGAAAGATTCAGAAATATTCAAAATGTTGTTTTAGATGCAATGCAGACACTACCTTATTTCTGCTATTTAATTCCTGTGTTAATGTTTTTCGGAGGTGGAATTGTATCTGCGGTTTTAGCTACTGTTATTTATTCCATACCACCAATTATCAGATTAACTTGCTTAGGTCTTACACAAGTGTCTGGAACATATTCAGAGGTATCGAGATCTTTTGGTGGAACTCTTATTCAAACTCTAAATAAGGTAAAGTTTCCACTAGCAATCCCAAGCTTGGTTATTGGATTTAATCAGACAGTAATAATGGCCTTTGCAATGCAGATAGTTACACCACTTATTGGTGGCAAGGGTTTGGGGTTAGAGGTATTTAATGGTTTGGCTAGATCTGATACCGGAAGAGGCCTTGCTGCTGGAATAGGTATTGTTCTTCTAGCTATCATCATTGATAGAATAACTCTTGCATGGACCAAAAAGCAAAGACACGCTCTAGGTTTATAAATAAATTGTCATTTGATAAGAAATAAAGCCATTTTTCCAAGGGGTTTACATTTATACCTCTTTCGCACTAAAATAAGTTTTTAAAAAATTCATTGGAGGGAAAAAAATGAAATTAACAAAAACAATATCAGCACTATTTTTATCATTAGTGCTACTTGTGGGTAGTTTTGGAACAGCAAATGCTGCAAAAAGATTACACGCAGCTATTGCAGACTGGACAGGTGGTATAATTACCTGCGAAGTTGCTGTAGCAATCCTTGAACGAGAAATGGGATACAAAGTTAAACAAACTGTATTTCCATCAGGAACTGGGTTATGGGAAGCAATCGCAGCAGGTGAACTAGATTTTGCTTGTGAAAGCTGGCCAAGTTACGCAGAGGCTGACTCTGTAATGTTAAACGAAGATCTTATTTACGAAGGTAAAGTAGTTGGATCTTACAGTGGAGATGGAAGCGTTGATCTTTTAGGTACATCTGGAATTATTGGATTATCTGATTATTGGATCCCAAGATACGCTGCTGAAAAGTTTGGTATTAAAACTTGGAAAGATTTAAATAAACACAAAAAAGAATTTGCTACTATCGAAACTGGAAATAGAGGTAGACTTATTGGATGTCCTGTTGCTGGTTGGAACTGTCATGACCAAAAAAGACTTGATCTTTTAGGAATTGACTTTCAAGCAGATGAACTTGGTACAGAAGCTGCTGCTATTGCAGAGGCAAAAGCTGCTTATATGAGAAAAGAACCATTCATGTTATATCTATGGTCACCTCACTGGTTTTTTGGTGAATTTGACATGGTAGGAGTTCAGCTTCCAGAACATAAAGTTTGTGATCCTGATACTTTTACTGAAGCAGGTAACTGGAAAGATTGTGGAACAAAAGGATGGCCTGCAACAGGTTGGGCTAAGGATTATACGATGAATTATGGTAATCCTGCTACTTTTGCAAAAGCCGAACACTCAGATGCTAAAAAGTTCTTTGAAAAAATGTCTTTACAAAATATCGACCAAGCAAAAATGTTGGTTGAAGTTGATATTAAGAAAAGAGATGTCAAAGAAGTTGTTAATGAGTGGCTAGACAACAATCCAGGTAAATGGAAAAGTTGGCTTCCATAATATTACTTAGATAATTTAAAAAAAGGGCTTTGTTTTTTTACAAAGCCCTTTTTTATTATGCACGTAATTCATAGAGGCATTTTAAATAAAAAATTCAGAGAAAATTGTCTCAATTCTTTTAAAGCCTCCTTTAAAAAAAAATACCCAGTTGAAACTGACATACATATCACAAAAGACCAAAAATTTATTTGTTATCACGATTTTACTTTAAAAAGATTATTTAAAGTCAATAAAAGTATTAAAAATTCGAGATATGAAGATTTAAGAAAAATTACAGAAAAAAAAATAAAAATTCCATTGTTAACTGATTTACTTAAAGCATCAAAAAATAAATACCCAATTTTAATAGAAATAAAACCTTTATTTAAAAAAAAAACATTAATGAAATTAATCAATGAAACAAAAAAATATAAAAAATGTATTTTTATTTCTTTTAAAGAGAAAAATGTTTACAACTTACTTAAAATTAAATCGAATTTGAAATTGGGTTTATCTTTTTCTAACACTGCAAATATTGGAGAGATTATAAAAAAATCAGCAAGTAATAAAATTAAGTACCTTGTTTTAGATAAAAAATTTATAAATAGTAAAAAAATTCAAAAAATTAAAAAAGAAAAGTTTTTTTATACTATTAAAAAAAAACAAGAATATAGAAAATATAGTAAGAGTAATAACTTAATTTTTGAGAATCTATGACTTTTGATTTTTAAGGTAATTCAACCTTCCAATTATTTCATCTCTATCTATATAATAACCTTGAAGATGTCTGTGTCCTGAATTTGGATCGTATTCAGTTCTACCATGTAAAACTCGTCTATTATTAAATGAGTAAATATCACCAGGCTCTAATCTAAAATTTATTTGAAATTTCTCATCATGTAATAATTTTCCAAATAAATAATGTGCGTTGTATACTTCTTCCATGATATCTGGGTGACAATCTAGTGTATCCATAGTAGCAATACTAAATCGAACGTCATGAAAGTCATCATCTTTTGTTAAACTTATGGCTGGAGCATGAAATCCTCTATGGGATTGTTGTGTGTAATCTTTATCTCTAAATTTTAATGGTACTTTTACTAAAGTATCAAATGCATTTTTATTCTTTTCTTTTAGATACTGAGCTACAGCAAAAGCATCCACAGCTGATGAGTCTCCACCTTTAGCTGCATTTATTAAACAATGTAAAAATTGATATCCTGGAGGATTTTCAAACCAAGGTAAATCCATATGGTTTCGTAGTGCATGAGCAGTATAAGCAGAATTATTTGGTTTTGGAATATTGATAACTTCAAAAGGTGTTTTAAAAAATGTTTCTCTAGTATGACTTATCCTGTTTAAAATGGGAAATGCAGACTCTTTTTCTATTGGGCTATTTTTAACAATTGCAATTCCTTTGTGATGTAAGAGTTCTAGCCATCTTATAAGACCCTCATCAGATGAAATTATTTCATCATGATCAATGCTAATACTTTTAATATTATTTTGAAGCGAGCTATCCCATAATTCATATGGAGAAATATATTTTTTTTTATTTTTAATTGTATAGCAATTTTCTCTTAACCATTTTGTATCATATATGCTTTTATGATCACCTTCACTCCATTCAATTTCTAATTTCCCATTTTTATTAATATTATAATTTTTAGCATTAATATTTTTTGATACATTTAAAATATTAAACATTCTATGATTTGAATTTTTGTCATGTGCAGTAGGACAATTATCTCTCAACCAAAGATAATTAAATTTACTTTCTTCTCCGTCATTCCATAATATTTTTAAGTAAGTGCTATTTTTCTCTACTTTTGAAATTTCGCTCATAATTTCGATATATATTAAAATTAGATTAATTTGCAAGAACTTCCCTCACCTGCTAAAAATATATAAAAAAATGTCTAAAATAGAAATAAACAACGTCTATAAAATATTTGGGAATAATCCAAAATCGATTCTTCCGATGGTAAAAGATGGTGCTAATAAAGATGAGGTTCTAGAAAAAACAGGTCATACTGTTGGTTTAGATAATGTTTCATTAAAAATTGAAGAAGGTGAAACTTTCGTATGTATGGGTTTGTCTGGATCAGGAAAATCTACATTAATAAGACACCTTAATAGATTAATTGATCCAACCGATGGTGAGGTGTTAATTGAAGGTACTAATGTAATGTCATTAGATCAAAAACAATTAATAGATTTTAGAAGACATAAAATGAGTATGGTTTTCCAGAGGTTTGGTTTATTTCCCCATAGAACTGTAATACAAAATGTTGGTTATGGTCTAGAAATGCAAGGCATTGAATTAGATAAAAGAAATAAATCTGCGATGGAAAAAATTGATGCTGTTGGACTAAATGGATTTGAAAATCAATATCCAAGTCAACTTTCAGGAGGAATGCAACAAAGGGTTGGTTTAGCAAGAGCACTTGCAACTAATACTGATATTATGTTAATGGACGAAGCATTTTCCGCATTAGATCCATTAATCAGAAGCGATATGCAAAAACAATTGATAGATCTGCAATCAGAATTAAAAAAAACTATAGTTTTCATTACACATGATTTGGATGAGTCTTTAAGATTAGGAGATCATATTGGTATACTAAATGCTGGTAAATTAGTCCAAGTTGGTACTCCAGTTGATATTATAATGAATCCTGCGGATGATTATGTTGAGGCTTTTGTTAAAGATGTAAATAGAGCTAAAGTACTTAAAGCAAAAACAATTATGAGTACTGTTGCAGAGTCAAATGGAATAGATAAAAATAATTTAATTAAAATTTTAGAAGATCAGTTTATAGAAGAATTTTTACCACAAGTTGTTTGTACAAACGCAAATTGTGAAGTTGTTGATAAAAAAGGAAATTTAAAAGGATATATAACAAATAAAGAACTACAAAAGTCTTTGTCCAAAACTTAAAGAATTAATTAACTGTTTCTATAACAGTAGCAATACCCATCCCTAAACCTATGCATTGTGTAGTGAGAGCATATTTTTTATTTTCTCTTCGAAGAATTTCTGCTGCTTTTCCTGTAATTCTTGCCCCTGTTGCTCCCAAAGGATGTCCTAGTGCTAATGCACCACCATCAAGATTAACTTTATTTTTATCAATTCCTAAATCATTGATACATGCAAGTGATTGCGATGCAAATGCTTCGTTTAATTCTACAATATCAATATCTTTAATAGATAGTTTTGCTCTTTTTAGTGCTTTTTGTGATGCTCCGATTGGACCTAATCCCATTAGTTCATGAGCACATCCTTGAACTGAAGTTGAAATAATTCTTGCTAGAATATCTAAATTATTATCTTTTGCATATTGCTCTTCACAGATTAGGGTTGTTGCTGCGCCATCTGTTAATGGTGATGATGTTCCAGCTGTGATTGTTCCCTTTTTATCAAATGCTAGCTTTAAACCATCTAAAACTTTTTGGTTTGTCTCAGGTCTAATTCCACCATCTTTAAAACAATTATTTATTTTTGTAATTTCATTTTCAAATTTTCCATTCTTTTGAGCAATTGCTGCCTTCTCATGACTGGATATGGAAAAATCTTGCTGCTCTTTTCTAGAGAGATTGTATTTTTTTGCTACATTTTCTGCTGTTATTCCCATTGAGAAATAAACATTAGGATTTTCTTCATCTAATTTTGGAAAAGGCATTGGATTAAACCCAGCTGTAACTCTCGACATACTTTCAACACCTCCACAGATAAAAACTTTACCTGATCCCATTGCAATTTTGCCTGCAGCAATATGAATTGCTTCCATAGATGACCCACACCATCTATTAACTGTCATACCAGAGGTATGAATATCCAAACCACTTAGAAATGTAACTATTTTACCAATATTAAATCCTTGTTCACCTTCTGGAAAAGCACATCCAATTATAACATCTTCAATATCCTTGGGGTTTACTTTAGATTTTGAAATTAAATTTTTAATTACTTCTGATAATAATTTATTTGGTTTTACATCAATTAATTCACCTTTTTTTGCTGGTGTAAAGGGTGATCTTGAATAACCTGCTATTACTGCTTTATTCATAGACTACTTGTGTTTTACAAGTTTAAGTTTTTCTCTTGTCTCTGATGGTGTCATTGTGGAAACACCAAGATCATTTATAATTCTAATAGCTTTTTCAACTAATTGGGCATTCGTAGCTAATTTTCCTTTTGATAAATATAAATTATCTTCAAGACCTACTCTTGGATTTCCTCCCATTACAACTGTTTGTGCAACAAACGGCATTTCATTTTTTGAAATTGCAAAACCAGACCACACTCCTTCTTCAGGCATAATATCTTTCATTGCTTGCATTGCCAAAGGAGTTGCTGGTGCACCCCATGGAATTCCTAAACACATCTGAAACATTGGAGGGTCATCAAGCAATCCTTCTTTATATAATTGTGCTCCAAACCACATATTTCCTAAATCAAAGGCTTCTATCTCTGGCTTTACTTTAATTTCTTTTAATTTTTTTGCTGCTTTTCTTAAATCGTTTGGAGTATTTACAGTTATAACGGAGCTATCCCCAAAATTTAAAGTTCCACAATCGAGCGTACAAATCTCTGGTAAAAACTGTTCAGCGTTTGCAATTCTTTCCATTACATTTGCCATGTCAGTCATTGGACCAAAATCAAGTGGATTTTTACCTTGGCCTATGTCTAAATCACCACCCATTCCAGTCGTTAAATTTAATATAACATCCGTATCACTAGAACGAACTCTATCAACAACCTCTTTATATAATTCTAGCCTTCGACTAGGCGTTCCATCCTCTTCTCTTACGTGTATATGTGCTATTGCAGCTCCAGCTTTTGCAGCTTCTATCGATGCTTTGGCTATTTGCTCTGGTGTTTTGGGCAAATCAGGGTGTTTACTGGCTGTATCACCAGATCCCGTCACAGCACAAGAAACGAAAACTTTATTGTTCATAATTTATAATTGAAATATAATTCATATTACTAAAAATGGAAATAACAGAATTACAGAAAGATTTGGCAGCAACTTTTAGATGGACTGCAAGATTAAACATGAATGAAGCAGTTGCTAACCATTTTAGCGCTTGTATTCCAGGTTCAACCACAGATTTTTATGTAAATAGATCAGGAGTACATTTTAGCCAAATGAAGGCAAGTGATTTAATTTTAGTTACAAAAGATAATATTAATGAATTAAAAAAAAACCCAGACTTAGTTGACTCTACTGCAATTAATATTCACGGTGCGATTCATAATAAAGTACCTCACGCAAAATGTATATTTCATGTTCATTCAAAGTATGCAACAGCTTTATCAACTTTAAAAGATCCAACTTTGCCCCCAATAGATCAAAACACTATGAGATTTTATAATAGAGTTTCTGTTTATAATGAATATGGAGGAATGGGTTTCGAAGAAGAGTCGAAAAAAATGGCTACAGCTTTAGGAAACAAAAAACATATGTTAATGGCAAACCATGGAATTATGACAACTGGTGAGACAGTTTCTGATGGATTTGATGCCTTATATTATTTTGAAAAATCTGCAGAAACTTATCTAACAGCACTATCAACAAATAAAGAATTGAATATTGCGTCGCATGAAGTTGCTGAAAAAACAGCACAAGAATGGGCAACATATCCAAGTGATTTGGCAAGAGCGCACTTAGATCAAATTAGAATTATCTTAGACAAAGAAGATCCAGATTATAAAAATTAATATGGGTGTTTTTTTAACTAAAACTAAAATTATTAAAGACTGGGTCGATTACAATGGCCATATGAATGTTGCTTATTATATTTTAATTTTTGACCAACATGGTTCTGAGGTTTTACTTACAAATTTTAATATGGGAGAAGAGTCAGCCAAAACAACCCAAAAAAGTACTATGGTTGTGGAATCAAATATAGCTTACAAACAAGAAGTCAAAGAGGGAGATGAAGTAGATATTAATCTAACATATTGCGATCATGACAAAAAAAGAATTTTGTACAAACTGGAAATGGTACATAGTGAAAAAAAATTTGTCGCAGCAACTTATGAAACATTATCTCTATATGTGGATTTAGGAGAGCGAAAAGTTGCAGAATTTGAGAACGAAAAGCAAAAAATTATGAAAGATTATATTGAAAAAAATAGATCAAATTTTGATTCAAATAATTTGAAGTTTTCTGATAAACTTAAAAAATAAATATGCAAACAAATTTAGTTTCTGGAGCTCTTGGTGCTGAAATCAATGGAATAAATTTAAAAGATTCCTCTGAAAAAAACTGCATTCAAATAAACAAGCTTTTACTTGAACATAAAGTACTATTTTTTAGGGATCAAGATATATCAGCAGAAGAACAAATTAGTCTTGCAAAATTTTTTGGACCTTTAGAAAGGCATATCTATGTAAAAGGAAGAGAAAAATATCCAGAAATAATAAGAATTATAAAAGGTCCAAACGAAAAGCATCAATGGGGTGAAACATGGCATACTGATGTTAGCTACAATGTGAAACCAACTAAAGTTATAATTTTAAGATCAGTAAAAATACCACCGGTGGGTGGAGATACTATGTTTTCAAATATGGAAATCGCATATGAGACATTAGATGAAGCAATTAAAAAAGTAATAAATAATAAAAGAGCAATTCATAGTTCCTTAGGTGCTGCAGCTTTCGTTGAAAAATACCAAGAAATGAAAGGTAATGGTAATCTGGATGAATACTCAAATGAACATCCTGTTGTTAGAACTCACCCAGAGACAGGTAAAAAAATATTATATGTAAATTCTATGTATACAAAAAAGATAATAGATTTAGATAAAAGTGAAAGTGATGATATTTTAAATCAAATTTTTATACACCAACAAAGACTAGATTTTACATGTAGATTTAAGTGGACTGAAAATGCAGTGGCAATTTGGGACAATAGAAGTACCCTTCATCAAGGCTTAACAGATTTTTTTCCTGGAAGAGGTTTAGGTCATGAAAGAGTTATGGATAGAATTGCAATCGAAGGTGATCGGCCAAATTAAGCTTTCATGCATTTTGATTATATAATTATTGGCGGAGGTTCCGCAGGATGTGTTCTTGCAAACAGACTTTCATCAAAAAGTAGTAATAAAGTTGCTTTAATTGAGGCTGGTCAACCAAGTGATATTTGGAAAGTAAACATGCCGCTTGCAATTCTTTATACAATGCATGATCCAAAATATAATTATAAATATTATTCTGAACCAGAACCTTATTTAAATAATAGAAAAATATTCTGTCCTAGGGGAAAAATGATAGGTGGGTGTTCTGGTCATAATGGAATGGTTTACGTTAGAGGTAATCCTAATGATTATCAAAGATGGGCAGATTTCGGACTTAAAGATTGGTCTTATGAGAAAGTTTTACCTTTTTTTAAAAAGATAGAAACCTGGTCAGAGGGTGAAAATGAGTTTAGAGGAGGAGACGGCATTCTTCCAGTTAATCAATCAAAAAACAAAAATCCTTTATTTAAAGCATTCATAGATTCCGCAGTCGAAGCTGGATATAAAAAAAATGAGGATATGAACGGTAAGGTTCAAGAAGGTTTTGGTATGTATGATGTTACAATTCATAAAGGTCAAAGAGCAAGCGTATCAAAATACTATCTTAATCCTATTAAAAATAGAGAAAATCTAAAAATATTTACTCAGTCATTTGTTGAAAAAATTTTGTTTGATGGAGTTAAAGCAATTGGAATTGAGGTAAAAATAAAAAATAAAATTCAAAAAATTTATTCAAGTAAAGAGGTAATTTTAAGTAGTGGTGCAATTAATTCACCTCAATTATTAATGCTGTCCGGAATTGGCCCGGAAAAACAACTTAAAGAAAATGGTATTAAAGTTCTTAAAAATTTAGAAGGTGTTGGTCAAAATCTTCAGGATCATTTAGAAACATATATTCAACAAGAATGCAAAACCCCTGATACGCTGTATTCGTATATTAATAAAATTAATATGATACGAGTAGGCTTACAATGGTTTCTTTCAAAAACAGGCCCATGTTCATATTCTTTTTTGGAAGCAGGAGGTTTTTGCAAATCTTCATCAGACCAAAAATTCCCGAACATTCAATTCCATTTTTTTCCATCATTCGTAATTGATCACGGCTTAGTCGATCCAGATCGTCATGGTTTTCAATTACATGCTAGTCCAAATCATCCAAAAAGTAGAGGTTCTGTAACTTTAAGAAATTCAGATCCATACACCTCACCTAAAATTTTATTTAACTATTTAGAGAATAAAGATGACATGAAACAAACCGTTGAGTGTGTTCGTGTAGCAAGAAATATATTATCACAAAGTTCTATGAGCCCTTATGCTGGAAAAGAAATTGGTCCTGGAGAAAACGCTCAATCTGAGGAATTAATTGAAGAATATATAAGATCTAAAGCTGAGACTGCATATCACCCTTCATGCACCGCAAAAATGGGTAATGATAATATGTCAGTAGTTGACGAAAAACTAAAAGTATATGGCATAGATAATCTAAGAGTAGTTGATGCTTCTGTTATGCCTGAAATTACAAGCGGAAATTTAAATGCGCCCGTTATAATGATTGCTGAAAAAGCATCAGATTTAATTTTATCTACATGATTAGAAAAGATAATAATCCCAAAGGAATAATTTTAGTTCTTTTTGGAATGGCTTTTTTTTCTGTACAGGATGCCTTGATTAAATATGTTCATCAAGATACGTCTCTTTATGAATTGTATCTTCTAAGAACATTAGTGGCAGCAATGTTATTATTAATTTTTTTATTAATTACAAAAAAAAAAATAATATTAAAAACACACTATCCTATATTAACTCCTTTAAGAGTAATATTATTTTTTTTCGGGTTTAGTTTTTTTTATATTTCTTTAACTTTTATGTCGCTTGCAATGGCTAATGCACTTTTTTTTTCTAGTCCTTTTTTTATGTCAATACTTGCAAAATTATTTTTAAAAGAAAAAATTGGTATTAGAAGATGGTCAGCTATATTTGTAGGTTTCATAGGTGTCTACATAGTTCTTAATCCCAACTTTAGTGATTTTAACTATTTTGACTTAGCACCTGTAGCATGCGCGTTATGCTATGCTTCCTCTATGACAATTACAAAAATAACTTCAGAAAAAGACAATGTTTTTTCTCAAATGCTTCATCTATACGTGGGGGCTTCTATAATTAGTATTTTTATATTTTTCTTTACTGGAAATGGCCAGTTTAACAATTACTCTGATCCTACGATGCAATTTATTTTAAGAGAATGGTTTACAAATCCATCTTATGCTTATCCATATATTGTTGTAATGGGAATTGTTGCGGCAGTATCTTTTTATTGTGTATTTTCTGCGTATAGTGTTGCTTCTCCGTCTGTAGTATCGTTATTTGAATATTCATTAATCTTATGGTCAATGATTGCCGGATATTTATTATTTCAAAATATTCCAACTATAAGAACTTTTTTTGGAGTAGCTTTAATTATTGGAGCAGGTATATATATTTACATAAGAGAAAAAGCTAGAGATCAAATGATTGCTACTGATACACCAACTAGATGAGTAGAAATTTTATACCAACAATAAATATTTCATCTTTACTTGATTGTAGGTTCGATTCTAAAAATTCCTTAAAAATGATAAAAAAAATTGAAAAGGCTTGCAAAGAGGTAGGTTTCTTTCAAATTATCGGTCATGGAATAGGTAAAAAAAATATAGAGAATACTTGTTTTGTAGGAAAAAAATTTTTTACAATGTCAAAAAAAAATAAAATAAAATTATCACCAAGAAAATGGAACAGTAAAAATAAAAACAAATATAGAGGTTATTTTCCAAATGATGTTAATGGAAAAGAAGGTTTAGATATAGGGGATCTAAAGGTTTCAAGAAAATATGCTCTTAAAATTAAAAATAAATATATTGAATACTTAAATCTAAACAAAACCCTCGATAAAAAATCAATAACCACACTGTCAAATTATTTTGATAAAATTTTTAATATTGGAGAATGTTTGTTTAAGGTAATTATTAAATTACATAAAAAAGATATAGATAGTTCAGAGGAAGTATTTGAAAGATTGAAAACTTTAAGTACTCTTAGATTTAATTTTTATAGCAATCAATCAAAACCAATTGAGGTTTCAAAAGAAGACGGTGTAGCTCTAGGCTGTGAAACACATGTAGACAGTGGAATATTTACGATTCTATACCAAGATAAAAAAGGTGGTTTACAAGTACAAAATAAAAAAAATAAAAAATGGTACGATGTTCCTTTTAATAAGAACGCTTTAGTTGTTAATACAGGAAGAGCGTTAGAGTTTTTAACAAAAGGTAAATTTAAAGCTACAAATCATAGAGTTTTGTGGAATAAATCCAAAAGAATGTCGATTCCATTCTTTTTTGAACCTTCTTATGATTTTAAAATGGATGAAGCCTTTTTTTATAAAAAAAAACCTAATAATAAAGCTGTGAATTACGAAAAATTTCTCAATCAATCTCTTAAGAAATTTATTGAATATCAAAGGTAACAAGAATAATATAATCTTATAAAGCGATACATAACTCGTCGTAATTTCATAAGTACGAAAGTGGGATCGGTCGTCTTTAAATTAATTTTTAAAGGAGGCTTTAATGAAATTTGGTTATTTTTGTAATACTACAAATTGGACACATAAACCATACCATCAACTTTTAGATGAAACTAGAGAAATTACTGAATATTGCGATAAGAGCAAATGGAATTCAATTTGGTATACAGAACATCATTTTAACCATGAGGGAATGGAATCTTTAACAAACCCATTAATGATGGGGGTCGATGCTGCAGCTAGAACAGAAAATATTAGAATAGGCCAGGCATGCAATGTAATTACTTTTCATAATCCAATTAGAATGGCCGAAGATATTGCTCTTCTTGATCAATTGTCAAAAGGTAGGGTTGAAGTTGGAATTGGAAGAGGAATTTATGGAAGAGAAGCAATCAACTTAAATAAAGAAGCGGATATGAAAGACCAAGCAAAAAATTTTAGACTTTTTGAAGAAACTCTGACAATTTTAAAAAAAGCTTGGAAAGAAAAATTTTTTAATCATAAAGGTGAGTTTTATACTTATCCTGCTCCCAATTATGTTTGGCAGCATGATATGAGTCCACCAAATAAAGATTTAGTCAATCTTGAAACAAATGTTATGGAAAATATAAGTGTTCTTCCAAAACCTTATCAAAAGCCTTATCCTGCTATACACCAAGTTGTCGATGGGATTAGATCTATTGAATGGGCGGCTACACAAGGTTTAAATATTATAATGTGGATACCTACAGTTAAGGCATTAAAAATTAAGTTTGAGGCATTTAAAAATGCAAAATCAGAGACTGAAAAAAGAAATGTACCAATGGGTGCAGGTATTTCATTGGTAAGAGACATGTTTGTTGCTGACACAATGGAGGAAGCAAAAGAGAAAGCTGGTGAACACATGGTTAATTATATGAGGTGGGTTTGTCATTGGAGAGGTCTGGGAAATCACATGGATCCTGGTGAAGAACTCCCTGTAACTAAAGGTAAATTAGATTTATTGAACTACGACTTTCTTCATAAACGTAACATGCTATTTGGAACACCTGAGTATGTAATTGATAAAATTCATGAACTTAAGTCAGAATTAAATCTTCAAAATTTACAGGTATGGTCTAATTTTCCTGGTATTAAACATGAGGACTGCATGAAAAGTATAAAAATGTTTACTGAAAAAGTAATGCCTCACTTCAAAGATGATTTAGAGACTGAAGTCAAAAAAGTTTCGTGATCAAATCTAAGAACCTGACTGGCGGACAAGCTGCGGTTAAATCATTAAAAAAAGAAAAAGTTAAACATGTTTTTGGTTTAATAGGTTCTGCCACAATGGAAATGTTTGATGCACTTTATCATGAAAAAAATATAAAATTTATTGGTGTTAGAGATGAGAGAACTGGAACACATATGGCTGATGGATACGCAAGAGCATCTAACCAACCAGGTATAATACTTGCTGGACAAAATGGTCCTGGAGCTACAAATTTAGTAACTGGACTTGCTCAAGCAAAAGCAGCTTTTTCACCAGTTGTTTCAATTGCAGGATCATATTCTACAAAAGATAAAATGGAAGATGCTTTTCAAGGTCTTGACCAACTATCTTTATTTAAACCAGTAACAAAAAAAACTTGGACAGTCAAAAGCCCTAAAAAAATTCCAAAAACTTTTAGTGATGCGTTTAAATTAGCAATGTCTCCTAGAAGAGGACCAGTTTGTATTAATCTACCAAGAAATATTCTAGCAAATAAAGAAAGGTTTAAAATTAATGAAAAAAAACAATCTTTTAATAATCAAAACTCAACTAAAGCAAAGCCTAATTATATAAAAAAAGCTGTAAAAATTATCAGTAGTTCAAATAAAATAGTTATTATTGCTGGGGGTGGAATTAAATATAATTCTAAATATAAAAGTGTAATAAAATTAGCAGAGCTATTAAATACACCAATAGTAACATCAGCAGGTCATGGAGATGCTTTGCCATTTAATCATAAATTAAATGCTGGTCAAATGGGTCCAAGAGGAAATCCAGTTGCATCTAAATTGGTTAAAGAAGCAAACGTAATTATTGCTCTTGGAACTAGGTTGGGATTCAACTCAACTTTTTACTCTTACGAAAATATAAATAAAAAAGCAAAGATCATTCAAATTGAATTAGAGAAAAGCATGATAGGAAGATATTTTCCTGCGGTTGTTGGAGTTAATGGAGATGCTGCAACAGTAGCAGATCAATTATTCAAAGAAATTAAAAAACAAAATATTACTTTGGATATAAAAAAATGGACTAACAGTTATTTAAATGAAAGAAATAAATTTTTAAAAAAAAGAGATGAGATTAAGTTTAAAAATTTTCCAATCCAACCAAATGGTTTATTTAAACAACTAAGACAAGTTTTGCCTAAAAATTCGGCTATAACTTTAGATGCGGGTACTCTTTGTTTACAAGCTACAGATGCACTTGAATATTATGATCCACCTTCTTTATTTACACCTTTAGATTTTGGATTAGTTGGTTTTTCTTTTGCATGTGGTTTGGGTGTAAAAGTTGCTAAGCCTGATAGAAAAGTAATTAGTCTTATGGGTGATGGAGGTTTTGGAATGACGATTTCAGAGTTAAGTACCGCTGTTGAGTATGGAATTAATACAATTACTATTGTTATGAATAATAAAAGTTGGGGAGCTGAAAAAGCTTATCAAAAAGATTTTTATGGAAAAAGATATTTGGGAGCTGATATTAGCAGTCCACCTTTTGATAAAGTTGCAGAACTATATGGTGCAAAAGGTTTTAAGGTTAAAAAAGTTTCAGAAGTAAACCAAGCAGTTAGGGAGGCTCTTAAAATAAACAGACCTGTAGTCATTGATGTTGATGTAGATCCAAAAGCACTATACAGTTTTAGAAAAGATAGTTTTAAACATAGATCAAAAAAATGAAATTAGAATTAAGAAAGTTTACAAAATTTGTTGATAAAACATTTATAGAAGGTGGAAAAGAATCAAAAGAACCGATGTTGCTAGTTTCTGTTGCAGCTGTTTTTAAAAATCCTTGGCATGGTCAAGGATTTGTTGAAGATCTTAAACCCATAATTTTAGATTTGGCTCCGAAACTTGGTGATATTTTAGTTCCAGAATTAATAAAAGAAATTGGTTCACCAGAGAAAATTTTAGCCTATGGTAAAGCAGGAATTGTTGGTTTAAAAGGAGAGATCGAGCACGCATCTGCATTTATTCATACTTTGAGATTTGGAAATAAGTTTAGAGACGCAGTAGGTGGAACATCTTATTTAAGTTTTACTAATACAAGAGGACCTGCGGGATCGAAAATTTCTATACCAATGATGCATAAAACAGATTCAGGTTTAAGACCATATTATCTAACCCATGAATTTACTATTCATGATGCTCCTTTTGATAACGAAATAGTAGTTGCTATTGGTGGAGCATCTAGCGGAAGAGCTCATGCAAGAACTGGTGACAGATACCAAGACATGAAAGAAATGGGTATTGAACCAAAATAATTAAATGATCAATGCAAAAGATTCTAAGAATACTTTTTATATTCTAAATCAAAAAGATAATACTCCAATAGTCTTAATACATGGCGTAGGACTTAACCATAAAATTTGGGAACCACAAATTAATTCATTTAATAATACTGTTTTAGTATATGATATTTTAGGTCATGGAAATACACCATTAACAAAATCAAAAATAAGTTTCGATGATTTTTCATCACAGTTACTAAATTTAATTGATGAATTAAAAATTCATAAAATACATTTGGTCGGTTTTTCAATTGGTTCACTAATAGCGAGAAATTTTGCAACTAAATATGATAGTAGACTAGAGTCTTTAACTTTACTTTGCTCAGTTTTTCAAAGAAGTAATGAACAGCAGAAAGTTGTAAATGACAGATTTGAATTATCAAAAAAAAGTAGATCTCTATCAAAAGAAGCTCTTAAGAGATGGTTTACAGATGATTATATAAATAAAAATCCAAAAATTTATAAAAAAATTTCTTCTATACTTGAAGAAAACAATGTGGAAAATTTCTTAAAGGTTTACGAGCTTTTTGTTACACATCAAGATGATGAAATATTTGAAAACATCAAAACAAAAACATTAATCATGACTGGTGAAAATGATATTGGATCAACTCCTGAGATGTCCAAAAATTTAAGTAAAATAATAGCTAATTCTAAAGTTAAAATAGTAAGTAATGGAAAACATCTCTGTAGTATTGAGTGTGCAGATGATGTAAATAACGCTATTAAGGAACATATAAATAATGACTAAACTTAAGCAATATAAAATGTTTATTGATGGGGAATGGGTGGAATCTGATACTAAAAAAACGTTTGAAACTTTAAATCCAGAAAATAATAAACCATGGGCTGTGGTTCCTGAAGCAAGTGCAAGTGATGTTGATAGAGCAGTGAAAGCAGCACAGAAAGCATTTGAAGGGGAATGGCCAAAGTTGTTACCGAGAGAAAGAGCTAAATATTTAAGAGCTATAGCAGATAAGCTTAGAAAAAATGCAGAGTTACTTGGAGAAATTGAAACTATTGATACCGGAAAATTATTTAGAGAAACAAAGAAACAAGCAAACTATATTGCTGAATATTATGACTATTATGCTGGTATGGCAGATAAAGTTGAAGGAACAGTTTTGCCAATAGATAAACCAAATATTCAAGCAATAACTACAAGAGTGCCTATAGGTGTTATAGCTGCAATAATTCCCTGGAACTCTCAAATGTTATTGACAGTAACAAAACTAGCACCTGCTTTAGCAATGGGAAATACTGTTGTTATAAAATCATCTGAACTTGCGCCTGCAGTACTATTTGAATTTGCAAAATTAATTGAACAAACTGGGATTCCGCAGGGTGTAATAAATGTTATTACAGGATACGGTGATCCATGTGGAAAAGCACTAACAACACATAATTTAGTTGAAAAAATTGCTTTTACAGGTGGTCCAGAAACTGCAAGGCATATAATTAGAAATTCAGCTGAGAATTTATCTGAAGTAAGTTTAGAGCTTGGAGGAAAAAGTCCTGTAGCAGTATTTGAAGATGCAAATCAAGAAAATGCAATAAATGGAATTACAGCAGGAATTTTTGGAGCAAGTGGCCAAAGTTGTATTGCTGGTTCAAGATTATATTTGCAAAAAGGGATTTATAATGAATTTCTAGATAAACTAGTCAAAAGGGCTGAAAAAATTAAAATCGGTGCACCAATGGATCCTGAAAGTGAAATGGGACCGATTAGTAATTTTAAACAATTAGAAATAATAGAAAAAAATATTAAACTAACAGTCGAACAAGGTGGAAAAATAAAATTTGGTGGTAAACGACATTCATTTTCAAATGAAGGATATTATTTTCCTCCTACAATAATTGAATGCGATAATCACAATCTTCCTACGGCAGAGAATGAGTTATTTGGACCTATATTATCAGTTATGAAATTTGAAAATGAAGAAGAGGTAATTAATAAAATGAATGATAACCAGTATGGATTATCTTCTGGAGTATACACTAGTGATTTTTCTAGAGGTTTGAGAGTTTCAAAAGCTATAAGAGCAGGTATAACTTTTGTGAATACTTATAGACTTATATCTCCATCAGCTCCTTTTGGTGGAATTAAAGATAGTGGATATGGAAAAGAGGCAGGAATAGATTCAATCAAAGATTATACTAGGGTAAAAACAACCTGGTACTATACATCAGATGAGCCTACATTAGACCCTTTCTCTATGAGATAAGCGGCTAATTTTCTATTGAATTTATTTTCTAATACTATTTAATTTTACTTATATAAATTGTTAACAATTAAAGGAAAAAATATGAAGAAATTAATAACTGCAATGTTCATTCTTGTTTCTTGTTTTACAACAAAATCATTTTCAGATGGACATGCAATAAAAATGGGGATCATACTAGGGTTTACAGGACCTATTGAATCTCTAACACCTGCAATGGCAGCATCAGCAGAGCTTGCTTTTAAAGAAGCTTCTGATTCAGGATCATTATTAGGTGGAAAATCTATTTCTGTTGAAAGAGCTGATTCAACATGTGTGGACTCTGCTGCTGCTACAACAGCTGCTGAAGGTTTAATTTCAGGTGGTGTAGTTGCAATAATGGGTGCTGACTGTTCAGGAGTTACTGGAGCAATTGCAACAAATGTAGCTGTTCCAAATGGAGTGGTAATGATCTCTCCATCGGCGACATCTCCAGGATTAACTGATCTGAAAGATAATGGTTATTTTTTTAGAACGGCTCCATCAGATGCAAGAGGTGGACAAATTTTAGCAGACATCACAAAAGATAGAAAAATTAAAAGTGTAGCAATTACTTACACTAACAATGACTATGGTAAAGGTTTAGCAGACGTATACGCTGCTGCTGTTAAAGCTCATGGCATAAAAGTAACAACAACTGCTGCTCATGAAGATGGTAAAGCAGACTATTCAGCTGAAGTAGCGACATTAGCTTCGGCTGGAGGAGATGCTGTTGCTGTCATTGGATATCTTGATCAAGGTGGAAAAGGAATAATTCAAGGATCATTAGATTCAGGTGCTTTTGATACATTCGTATTATCTGATGGTATGATTGGTGACTCATTAACAGATACTTTTGGTAAAGATTTAAACAAATCATTTGGTTCATTACCTGGCTCAACAGGAAAAGGTGCTGGTATATTTGCTAAAGTTGCAAAAGCTGCTGGAATTGACTCTTCTGGTCCTTATACTTCGGAGTCATACGATGCTGCTGCTTTAATTACACTTGCTATGCAAGCTGGAGGAAAAGCTGATCGTGCAACTATTCAAAAAAATGTTATGTCTGTAGCTAATGCACCAGGAAAGAAGATTTATCCTGGAGAATTAAAAAAAGCTCTAGATTTATTAGCTAAAGGGAAAGCAATAAATTATGAGGGAGCTACAGGAGTAGAATTTACGGAAGTTGGTGAAGCTTTTGGTTCTTTTTTAGAAAAAGAAATTAAAGGCGGTAAATTCAAAACTAAGAAACAAAGATAAAAATCTTAAAAAAACCCCAGCTTAATTTTTGCTGGGGTTTTTAAATTAAGTAAAAGATTTTATAATTTTATAAATTTCCTCTTTGCTTGTAACGCCAATACTTCTATGAACTTCATTACTGCCTTTAAAAATAAGAATTGTACTTTGATATTCTACTTTAAATAAGTTCGCAATTTCCTGATTTGTAACGTCAAAAGTAAAGTACTCAATATTTTCAAATTCTTTTTTTGCTTTATCTAAAACCTTCATTTGACTTGCGCATGAATAACAATATTTTATCCAGGAACTTACTACTACAACTTTACCATCAGATTGCGCTTTGTTAAATAATTCCTCATTAAAAGTTGTTTTTTTTTCTAAAGCTATAGAATTAAAAGGTAAAATAATAAAAAATAATATTAAGATTTTTTTAATCATATGTTTATTGTTTTATAATTTTTTCTGGCAAAATTCCCTGCGGCCTATAGCGCATTATTATTAGCAATCCTATTCCAATCATTAAGAATCTAAAATAAGGTGCGCTTTCTATAAGATGAATTTTAAGAGCATTAGTCTCAGGTAAATGTGAAGTAAATAAATTAATTAAAAATAAAGCAATGGGAGCTGCTTCAACCCATAGAAACCATACTACAAATCCGCCTAAAATCGATCCAAAGTTGTTTCCAGTTCCTCCAACTATAACCATTACCCAAATGACAAATGTGTATCTCATGGGTCTATAACTGCCAGGAGTAAATAAACCATCATTTGTAACCATCATAGCTCCAGCGATACCAACAATCGCAGAACCTAAAATAAATATCAATAAATGCTCTTTAACTACATTTTTACCCATGGCACTTGCAGCAATTTCATTATCTCTTATTGCTCTCATTTTTCTGCCCCACGGTGAATATAAAGCTTTTTGGGTAAGAATTAGCAAAACTATTACTACAGATAAAAATAATCCTGCCATACAAAGCTTTACATATACGGAAGATGCTTCGATTATTAATTGATTTAATGTATCCTGCCTTTCAGTCATTGAATTTATTATACTTAGTTTACCTTTATTAAATTTCTCAACTAGTTCTATAAACCAAGGAGTATTTTGAAGATCAA
The DNA here is from genome assembly GCA_902560625.1 of uncultured Pelagibacteraceae bacterium. Taxonomy (GTDB): domain Bacteria; phylum Pseudomonadota; class Alphaproteobacteria; order Pelagibacterales; family Pelagibacteraceae; genus Pelagibacter. The sequence continues at coordinate 7,497 of CACEMD010000001.1, read as the reverse complement.
TTTCATAAGGCACTGGTCTTTTAAGACCAATAACATTTTTGACACCTCTTGCTAGCCAATCCTCATGTTTTATAATTGAAACTATAATTTCAGCAATCAGTAAAGTTGCAATTGCAAGATAGTCAGCTCTTAAACCTAAAGCAATTTTTCCTATAACAAATGCTACTCCTGCAGCAAAAAGGCCTCCAATTATCCAAGAGAATAAAATCGGCATTCCAAGTCCGCCAAGGAAACCAGTTTTTGCTGGATCTACAGCCTCTATACTTTCAATAGCAGGTCCAGATACAAATCTAAGAAGTATTAATCCAAGAATTATAATACATGCGATAGAAAAATTTTTTTTTTTTGAACTTTGGATTTTTTTAGAAATATATTTGATAGAAAAAACTATAGTTACAATAATTAGTAAACAAATTATCATGTTAAATCCACCTGCTTCCCATGCCTCTGGTACTGGTGCTACAGAAACTAAAACTACAGCAAGTCCGCCAAGAGCTGTATATCCCATAATTCCAAAATTAATTAGACCAGCATATCCCCATTGAATATTTGCTCCCATTGTCATTACTGCAGATATCAAACAATAGTTTAAAATTGATAAAGCTATTGACCAAGATTGAAGTATACCAACCATGATAATAAGAAGTATCATTATCGCATAAGCTGCTATTATATTTGTATATTGCTTCATAGGGTTTTGCCTTTGAATATACCTGAAGGTCTAAATAATAATACTATAACTAATATTGAAAAAGATACTGCAAATTTATAATCTGTTGACAACAATTGTAGTAAAGAATCTGGTTCAAGATTTTCAGGCAACAAGTAAGTGAAAAATCTTTTATAAGCATAAGTGATTAGTATTTCAGCAAATGCTATAACGTAACCTCCTAAAAATGCGCCAAAGGGATTTCCTATACCTCCAACAATTGCTGCTGCAAAAATTGGTAACATATTATTAAAATAAACAAATGGTTTATAACTTTTATCTAGACCATACAAAACTCCACCTACTGTTGCTAAAACTCCAGCAATCATCCAAGTAATCATAACTACTTTTTTAGGATCAATTCCAGATAGCAGAGCTAAATCTTCATTGTCAGAATAGGCACGCATACTAGTGCCTGTTTTAGTCTTATTTAAAAACCAAAACATTATTGAAACTACAATTATTGTAACAACAATTGTTATTAATTGAGTTGATTTTATAGTCAATCCTTCACTTAAACCTGTCATTTCTTTAAATTCGATAGCTTTTAATATGAATTTTTCACCATCTAAAAATCTTCTATCAAAAGGACCAATGATTATTCTAATAATTGCTTGTGTTACAAACATTACACCAACACTAACCATTGCAAGCTGAACAGGGGGGCTTTTTTTAATTCTATAATAACTAAAAACGAATTTATCTATCGTCAACATATACAAAATCATAATTAAAATTGCAAAAGGGATTGTTAATAATGCAGTTGGTAAGATACCAAAATTAATGCCGATGGATTGAAAGTAATAAGTAAATAAAACAGCAACCATTGTTCCAAAAGACATCATGTCTCCGGTTGCAAAATTGGCAAATCTAAGCACACCATATACTAACGTCACAAAAATTGCGCCTAAAGCTAATTGAGAGCCGTATGAGAGAGCAGGAATTATTGTATAATTCAATAAAACAATTATTGCATTTAAAATATCCATCTATGCTCCCAAAAAAGATCTTCTTACCTCTGGATCTTTTAATAATTCATTTCCAGATCCCTGAAATTTATTTTCTCCTGTAACTAAAACATAACCTCTGTCAGAAATAGTTAGAGCTTGCTTTGCATTTTGTTCAACCATTATAATTGCAACATTTTTTTCTTTTACCTTAATAATATGCTGAAACAATTCATCCATAACTATAGGTGAAACTCCTGCAGTTGGTTCGTCTAACATAAGAACTGATGGCTGGATCATTAATGCTCTACCAAGTGCAACTTGTTGTCTTTGACCTCCTGATAGCTCTCCTACTACTTGAGAGGCTTTCTCTTTTAAAATAGGAAAAAGTTCAAAGATATCCTCGATAACATCATCTATATTGTCATTTCTTAAAAAAGCGCCAACTTCCAAATTTTCTTTTACTGTTAGTTCTGAAAAAACATTTCTAGTCTGTGGCACAAAAGAGATGCCACGTTTTACTCTATCTTGAGGGCTTAAATTTGAAATATCATTTCCATCAATTAAAATATTTCCAGATTTTAAGTTAAGTAAACCAAGCATAGCTTTCATTGCTGTAGATTTACCTGCACCGTTGGGACCAAGAATTGCAACAATTTCTCCTTTGTTAACATTGATAGAACATCTATTAATTATATCTGGACCATTGCCGTACCCAGCTGTCATTTTATTTCCTTCAAAAAATGCCATTCGATTAGTCTCCAAAATTTTTGTTAGCCTTACCCAAATAACTCTCTATAACTTTCTCATTGGTTTTGACTTCATCTGAAGTGCCTTCGAAAAGAACTGAACCATCAGCCATTACAATAACAGGGTCACACATTCTACTAATAAAATCCATATCATGCTCTATCATACAGAACGTGTATCCTTTTTCTTTATTTAATCTTAAAATTGCAGTGCCTAAATCTTTTAATAAGGTTCTATTAACACCAGCGCCCACTTCGTCTAATAATACTAATTTGGCATCAACCATCATTGTTCTTCCAAGTTCTAGAAGTTTTTTTTGACCTCCGGATAGATTGCCAGCAAGTTCATTAGCTAGATATTTTAAATTTAAAAAATCTGCAACTTTATAAGCTTTTTTTCTTAACTCGTCTTCCTCTTTTTTAATTATTGAAGGTTTTAAAAGTGCGTTTATAAGTTTTTCTCCAGATTGATTTCCAGGGACCATCATTAAATTTTCAAGAACGGTCAAATTAGAAAATTCATGTGCAATTTGAAAAGTTCTAAGTATTCCCTTTGAGAATAAATCATAAGATGGAACATGGGTTATATCTTCATTATTAAAAATTACTTTTCCATCGTTGGGTTTTAAATTGCCTGCTATTAAATTAAATAATGTTGTTTTGCCTGATCCATTTGGTCCGATTATGCCAGTAATTGAACCTCTTTTTATGTTTAGAGAACATGAGTCTACTGCAGCTAAACCTCCAAAAAATTTTGAAAGATTATAAATTTTTAAAATATTCGAATCTGGATGCATTAAAAACTATACTTTATTTAGTCTTTTAAGAATATTATTAATAGATTTTTCTAAAACTTTAAAATATCCAGACTTTCTCAATTCATTAAGTCCTTGCCAATTAAGACCGCCTGGTGTTTGAGACTCTTTAACTAAAAATTTTAAATTTTTTTTTGAATTAGCCTTCGAAAGCTCAGCTAAAGCAGAATATAAATAAGTAACATACTGTTGAGCTTGTTTTCTTTTTAAACCTTTTTTTACTAACCAATTAGATAAAACTCTTAAAATTTCATAAAATGAAGCCATTGTCCCTGAAATTGCCCAAAAATTCTTTGATAAACTTTCACTTTTAATTTCAATAGTTATTCCTATTTTGTCAAAAAAATTCTTAACTTTTTTATCTGGTGGAAAAATTGCAACTGGTCCTTTACCAAGAGAAATAGGAGGCATTGGAATTGCTCTAACTATTTTAATTTTTTTTTTTATAATTTTTTTTAATTTTGCGTAATTTATAGTTGAAATAAAACTAACAACAGTTTGTTTAGATTTAAATTTTAAGCTAGGTAATATTTTTTCACCAATTTGTGGTAAAACACCCAAAAATATCCAGTCTGACTTATCAATTACTTCTTGATTACTTTTAGCAACTACAACTTTTTTAAATTTTTTTTTTAACTTTAATGCTTTGTTTTTATTACGAGGGGATAATATTATCTTTTTAAATGAGATTTTAGAATTGCATATTCCATGAACAACATCAGACGATATATTTCCAGTTCCTATAAAACCCAGTTTCATAGTTTTAATTTGTATACCTAATTACTAAAAAAGGAACTATTAATCTTCTACATTATATATGTGATTTTTTTGGATAGTCCCAAAAAAACCGGGAGCTAAAGATGGCTTATCAGGACTATCTAAACTTATATTACCATACTAGAAGAATTTAAGCTATATCTGTTTCTTAAAATATTATGAAAAAAAGTCACAGACCACAAACTAAAGTTATAAAAACTCAGCCAAACATGAAAAGTCCTGATTGGATAATCTGGGCAGCTTGGGCCGACAGAATTACATTTGAGGAAATAAAAGAGAAAACAGGTAAGTCAGAAAATCAAGTTATAAAAATAATGAGAAATACATTAAAGCCATCCTCATTCAAACTTTGGAGGAAAAGAGTACATTCCAAAAGCATCAAACACAGAAAAAAATTCGAATACTCTAGAAAATTATTAAGAAAAAAAATTAACAAAAATAATTATCAATTTTGATATAAATTCTATTTTAAAATACTAAATGGATCTTGATAACAAGAAATTTCGTCTAAAGTTTCAAAAAAAATTTCATTTAAATCAGACGAATGGTAAGTTTCGCACATTCTTTGGTCATGTGCATTTAAATTAAAAGTGTCGTAAGTATTATCAGAAACAGTTTTTTTTAAAATATGAGAGGTTGCTACTGAACTGCTCGCTTGTAAAACACTTCCAGATTTCGCAAAAGTATATGACGGTCCAACTAGTGAACTATATTGTGCACATCCGTTTAATATTAAAAAAAATATTATATAAAAAATTCCTCTTCTCATATTCCCTTATCACGAGAACTTAATATATTTTTTTACAAACTAAAAGATAAATAATTTTAATTTATGTTTATATTTTCAAGCCAATCAGTAAATTTTTTATCAGTAAAATTAAATTCACCAAGAATTCTTGCTACTTCGTCTCTTTTTTTATTAAAAATAATAGTAGTTGGTATACCTCTTAATTTAAATAAATTTGCTAAATTATTTTCATCATCAAAATAAATTGATAAATTATTTATGTTAAGGTCTTTAAAAAATTTCTGAGATTTTTTTTTGTTTTGAATTTCAACGTTTATCGGTATTACTTCCAAGTTTTTTTTACTTTGTAGATTATTTAATGAAGGCATTTCTTCTTTACATGGTAAGCACCAAGTTGCCCAAAAATTTAGTATATAAATATCACTTTCAAAATCATTTAAACTTAAATTCTTTCCATTGATATCTTTAAATATTATCTCTTTATATTCTTTTGGATCTGTTAGTATTACTAGGTTTTTAAAAGGTGAATTATTTGAACTATAAGCAGAGCTTTTAAATGCTATTATTAAAATAGTAAGAAAAATTGCTCTAATTTTCACTTTTTTTTTCCTCTTTCTTTTTTTTTTTAACTTGAAGTAATTCTATATTTTTCAAATCCAAGGCTAAACATGTAATATCGTCTCTTAATTTATCTGCTCCCCAGTTTAGCTCTTTTGCGATTGCATCTACAAGCAATTTTGGAGTTATATCACTTAGATCTTTTACTATTCTTTGGACTCCGTCAGCACCCAATTCCTGACCATTTTGCAAATACCCTTCAGTTACACCATCTGTATAAACTACAAATGTTTTATCTTTCAAATTAATTGTCTTGGATTTAACCATAGACTCAGCAAAATATTTAATAATACCTATCGGTGGAAGTTCAGATTTTATAAATTCAAAATTTTTATCTCTATCAAAAACCATTATACTTTCGTGACCAGCGTTTACAAAAGTTACCTCTTTAGTTTCAGTATTAAATTTACCAAAAACAGCTGTTACAAACATTCCCTTAAATTTTGCTGCAACTAACTCATTGTTAACACCGTAGACTACTTTCTCAAGAGGATAAGAAAGATTTGACAGAGTCCTAAAAATTGAGGACGCCTTAGCCATGTACATACCAGCTTTAATTCCTTTTCCTGAAACATCAGCCAATGTAAAAAAATACTCTGTTTTACTAACGCTTACTACGTCAAAATAATCACCTGAAACATCTCTAGCAGGAACATTAGTTGCATAAATAAAATTTTCAAATCTTGAAATATCTGGAAATAAGCTTTTTTGAACTTCTCCTGCAAGTTCTCTTTCCTTTAATAGTTTAGCTTCCTTTTGCAAATTGGATAATGCAATTTTATTTTCTTCAACAAACCTAAAATAAAGTCCTGTTAGAAATGTTAAAGTAAGCATAAAAATTGGGTAACTAATATCTACTAACTCAGACCTGAATATAAAAATGCTATAACCTATGATTACTACCGTTAAGAAACTTCCAAAAAAAATAGATAAACTGTATTTTGGTTTAATTTTTTGAGAAAATGCAAAAGTAACACATGCAACAATTATAGAAAATAACAGTTCAAAAATATATGTATTAGGATTTCTAATAAGATAATTTTGATCTAAAATATTTTCAATTACATTTGCATGTACTTCAACTCCTGGGATAGTTACACCCAAAGGTGTTTTTACTAAATCAAATAATCCTTGAGCAGATGCTCCAATTAAAACATACTTGTTCCTAAAAAAAGAATCTTCAAACTTTCCATCATAAACTGAACTTGCTGATATATACTGACTTTTTAATGATTTTTTATATTTTATCCAAATTATTCCATTTGGATCTGAAACAATTTTATGAGGTCTAGAACTTATTCTTTTTATCCCTACCTCATTTAACTCAATATATAAATTTTTTTGATTATTCCCCACACGAACCATTTCTAAACCCATAGTGGGATACAACTTTTTATCAAAACGAACTATTAAAGGTAATGAACGAATTATTCCGTCTGTTTGATCTAAAAATGATATTGAACCAAGTCCTTTTGCGCTTTTCTCAAGTTTTTCTAAAGAACCTATTGAATATGGATAAGCGTAAGTAAAATTATTTGGATCTCCACCTTTAGAAAGAAATCTTGCTTTTGCTTTTCTTTCATAAGTTCCGAGTGAAGAAACATTGCTGCCAAGAACTGCAATTACTGAATTAGAATTTTGTAATGCTTCACTAAATATTTCATCATGACCTTTAATTTTTTGTAAATTTGAAACATCTTGAGGTATCAAACCGTAAGCTTTTATAATTTCTTCAGGAGATTGTTTATCTTTTTCAGTGAAAAAAACATCGAAGCCAATTGCCTTTGGTTTAGTCTCATTTACCTTTTCTATTATTCTAGCAAATACTGATCTACTCCATGGAAATTGTCCAAATTTACCTAAACTTTTTTCATCAATATCTATAATGACAACATTAGAGTCTTGTTTTACCAAAGGAAATGTTTTTTGGTATAAGTCAAAACTTATAAAAGAAATTGATTTTACAAAACTTGGATTAATTATTTTGAGTACTATTAATAAAATCAAAAGAACTAAAAAGATTAAATAATTTTGGTATTTTAATAAAATTGCTTTCACATTTCTGAATTTAACCACAATAAAATTAAAGTAAATAAAACTTGATTAAGTTTTTAGGCTTATTTCTTACGAATTC